>JAHECW010000086.1 GCA_024641545.1 Acidobacteriota bacterium | reverse complement strand
CGACGTGACCACCGGGGTTCTCACCGGCTCGGGCCTCGAGATCCTCTCCGGTCTCGAGGGTTCCGATCAGATCCTGGCGGCCGGCGTCGCCTTCGTCAGCGAGGGGCAAAAAGTCCGGCCCCTCGAGATCAACCGGGACTGAAACATGAACATCGCCGGAATCGCAATCCAGAAAAAGACCGTCACCCTGGTGGTGACGGCGGCCCTTGCCGTGGGCGGCGTCTTCTCCTTTCTCGGTCTCGGCCAGCTCGAGGACCCCGAGTTCACCATCTTCACCGCCATCGTCCAGACCCCCTACCCCGGCGCCTCCCCCGAGGAAGTCGAGCTCGAGGTCACCGACCGGCTCGAGACCGCCATCCAGACCATGGGACAGGTCGAGCACGTGACCTCGATCTCGCGCGCCGGGCTCTCGCTGATCATCGTCGACCTGTGGTCGAACACCGACCAGGAGCTCATTCCCCAGGCCTGGGATGAAATGCGCCGCAAGGTCCGCGACATCCAACGGGCGTTGCCGCCCGGCGCCGGGCCGCCGGTGGTCAACGACGACTGGGGCGATGTCTACGGCGCCTTCTTCGCCATTGCCGGCGAAGGCTACTCCCCATCGGAAATCGAGGACTACGCCAAGCTGCTGCGCCGGGAACTCCTGATGGTCGACGGTGTCGGCGCCGTCGAGCTCTGGGGTGTCCAGACCGAGGCGGTCTACGTCGAGATGCCGCGGGCCAGGATGGCGCAGCTCGGGCTCGACCCGAAGCTCCTCTTCGCCACCCTGTCCGACCAGGGTGCGGTGGTGCCCGACGGCCGGCTCCACATCGACGAGCAGGACGTCCGAGTGGCGGTCACCGGCGCCATCGACTCGCTCGAGGAGATGGGCAACGTGCTCATTCGAGCCCGCGGCTCCGACAGCATGATCCGCCTCGCCGATGTCGCGGAGATCCACCGCGGCTACCTCGAACCGCCACGCGACCTTCTTCTCTACGATTCCGATCCCGCCATCGGCATCGGCATCGCCAGCGTCGAGGGCGGCAACGTGGTCACCACCGGCCGCGGGGTGATGGACCGCCTGGCGGAGCTGGAGAGCCAACGACCCATCGGAATGACCCTCAACCCGATCTACTTCCAGGCCGATGTGGTCACCGGAGCGGTCAACGGTTTTCTCTTCAATCTGGTCGAAGCCCTGGTCATCGTCGTCGGTCTGCTGATGATCTTCATGGGGCTGCGCTCGGGTCTGCTGATCGGCTTCATCCTCCTGCTCGACATCCTCGGCACCTTCATCTACATGAGCGTCGCCGACATCAGCCTGCAGCGGATCTCCCTCGGCGCGCTCATCATCGCCCTCGGGATGCTGGTCGACAACGCCATCGTCGTCACCGAAGGGCTGCTGGTGCGGATGCAGCGCGGGATGGATCGGTTCGAGGCCGCGACCCTGAGCGTCAAAGAGACCATGTGGCCGCTCCTCGGCGCCACGATCGTCGCCATTCTCGCCTTCGCCGCCATCAGTGTCTCCGACGATGTCTCGGGGGAGTTCCTCTCGTCGCTCTTCCTGGTGGTCGCCTCATCCCTCCTGCTGAGTTGGGTGCTGGCGGTGACCGTGACTCCCCTTCTCGGTGTCATGTTTCTCGCGGGCGCCAAGGACTCCGATGCGCCCGACCCCTACGATCGCCCGTTCTTCCGCGCCTACCGCCGTTTCCTCGCCGGCGCCATCCGCCGTCGCTGGCTGACCCTCGCCGTAATGACCGCGCTGCTGGGCGCCGCGGTCTTCGGATTCGGCTCGGTCAAGGAGAGCTTCTTCCCGGAATCGGGCCAGCCCCAGTTCACCATCGACTACTGGAAGCCCGAAGGAACCCACATCCAGGACACCGCAGCCGACGTTCGTACCGCCACCGACTGGCTGCTCGAGCAGGAGGGGGTGGCGTCCGTGACCGGGTTTGTCGGTCGAGGCGGGTCCCGCTTCATGCTCACCTACCGGCCGGAGATGCCGAGCGCCGCCTTCGCGCAGCTGCTCATCACGGTTGAGGACGCCGGGCAGATCGACGAACTCCGGCTTGCCGCCGCCGACTTCATGGCCGACCACTTCCCCAACGCCGAGTACCAGATCCACCGCTTTGTCTTCGGCACCGGCGGCGGCGCCAAGATCGAGGCCCGCTTCAAGGGTGACGATCCGACCCTCCTGCGCGGGATCGTCGAGCAGGCCAAGGTCATCATGCGAGCCGACCCCAACACCAAGGACATCCGTGATGACTGGCGGCAACGGGTCCCCGTGATCCGACCGCGCTTTGCCGAAGCCGAGGCCCGCCAGGCGGGGGTCACCCGCAAGGACCTGGCAGCCAGCCTCGAGCTGGTCACCTCCGGGAGCATCACCGGACTCTACCGCGAGGGCGACACGCTCCTGCCCATCGTCTTCCGGCTTCCCGAGAAGGAGCGGTCGACGGTGGATCAGCTCGAGAACGTCCAGGTCTGGTCATCGACCACCGGCCGCGTGGTTCCGGTCAACCAGGTCGTCACCGAGATGACGACCGAGTGGGAAGACCCCATCATCCGCCGCTACGACCGCCGCCGGACCATCACCGTCAAAGCCGACCCCAGTCACGGCGTTGCGAGCCCCGTCTTCGAACGCCTACGGCCGCAGATCGAGGCCATCGAACTGCCCGACGGCTACCAGCTCGAGTGGGGCGGCGAGTACGAGAGTTCCGGCGACGCCAACCGGATGCTGCTCGCGAGCGTGCCGCTCTTCTTCGCCCTGATGGTCCTCATCGTGGTCGCACTCTTCAACACCGTCCGGCAGCCCCTCATCGTCTTCATGACCGTGCCGCTGGCGATCATCGGCGTCACCGCGGGGCTGCTCGTCACCGGCCAGCCCTTCGGTTTTGTCGCCCTGCTCGGCTTCCTGAGCCTGTCGGGCATGCTCATCAAGAACTCGGTGGTCCTGCTCGACCAGATCGAACTCAACATCGAGACCGGACAGGAACCGTTCGGCGCGACCCTCGACGCCGGGGTCAGCCGTCTGCGACCGGTGTCGATGGCGGCCTTCACCACCGTGCTCGGGATGACCCCGCTGGTCTTCGACATCTTCTGGCGCGGGATGGCGGTGACCATCATGGCGGGGCTGAGCTTCGCCACGGTCCTCACCCTCGTCGTCGTCCCGGTTCTCTACTCCGCCCTCTATCGAGTGACTCCATCCGAAACGGAGCGTCCGTCATGATCCGAAAAGCCACTTTCGTGTGCGGGTTTCTGGCGGCCGCCTGCATCGCCATCATCTGCCCCTCGACTCCGGCCGGCGCCGGCGACGAACTCCCGGTGATTCGGGTCGGTATCGTCACCGACGGACCCATCCTGCGCCACGACAGCTTTGTCGATCTCTTCAAACGCGAGCTCGAGGGCGTCACCGCCGGCACCGCCACGGTCGAGTTTCCCGGCGCCGCGGTGGTCGACGGCCGGTGGACGCCGGAGGGCGTCAACGCGGCTCTGGATGAGCTCCTCGCCCGCACCGACGTCGATGTCATCCTCGCCGCCGGGGTGGGCGTCTCGGCGAATGTCTGCGCCAGGACCGCCACCGCCAAACCGGTGGTCGTGCCCTTCACCTTCGGCGACTGCGCCGCCGGCTGCGCACGCCTGCCCACGGTGAGCACCCGCCCCATCGACCTCGGCAGCCTCATCTCGCGCGACCTCGCGGCCTTTCACGACCTCATCGCTTTTCACCGGCTCGCGGTCCTCGTGGATCCCATGTGGCGGTCGACCTGCACCGAGCCCGAGCTCGGCCGAATCCTGGCGCCCGACGACGTCGAGGTCGAGTTCATCTCGATGGAAACCGGGACGCCCGGCGCCGCAGCCTTGTTGCCTCCCGACACTGATGCCGTCTATGTCATGCCGCTGTTACGGTTGAACGACCGCCAACTCGGCGCCCTCGCCGACGAGCTCACCGTCATCGGCCACCCGACCTTCTCGCTGCTCGGTGATGCGGAGGTCGACCTCGGCGTCCTCGCCGGATTGAACACCACCGCAGCCATGACCGCCCTGGCCCGCGGCTCGGCCCTCGAGGTCCTCGACCTCATGGCGGGACGCGGCTCCCAGCAACCGACCGCCGCCGATCTCGGCGGCCGGCTGACCCTCAACATGGCGACCGCCCGAAAGCTCGGCTTCAGCCCGAGCTGGGAGCTGCTGACCCGAGCGCGCCTGCTCCACGACGAAGGTTCCCGACGCGACCGCCCGATCGATCTCGCCAGCGCCATGCGGCGGGCGGTCGCGGCGAATCTCGACCTGGCGGTCCGGGATCGTCGGGTCGCCGCCGGCGCCGAGGACATCCGCGAAGCCAGGTCGACCTACCGGCCGCAGATCGACGTCGGTCTGGGAGGCGTCGTGGTCGACGAAAACCACGCCATTGCATCGCTCGGGCAGTACCCCATGTACGCCGCCGGGTCCCTCACGCTGACCCAACTCATCTACTCCGACGGCGCCTTGGCCAACATCTCGATCCAGAAGGAGCTGCAGAACGTCCGTGAGTTCGATCTCCAGTCCCTGCGGCTCGACATCTCCCGCGACGCCGTCGCCGCCTATATGAACGTCATGCGCAGCGATGCCCTGACGCGGATCCGCCGGCACCAGGTCGAGCTCACGGGGACCAACCTCGAGCTGGCGCGCCTGCGGCGATCGGTGGGCGCCGCAGGCGCTGCCGAGGTGTACCGCTGGGAGGCCGAGCTGGCGACCGCGCGCGCCGGTCTGCTCGACGCCCTGGCGCTCTACCGCCTCAGCGAGCGACAGTTGAGTCGGCTCCTCGACGAACCGCTGACCACGCGCTGGAACCTCAAGAAACCCGAGATCGCCGCAGCTCTCGACACCCTCGGCGGCAGCGCCGACGCGGCGCTGCTCGACACGCCCGTCGGGTACGACGAGCTGACATCGAGCCTGGTGATCCGGGGGCTCGAACGGTCACCCGAACTCGCCGCCCTCGATGCGGCCATCGCCGCTCAGGAGCGGGCGTTCAGGGCCGCCAAACGAGCCGCCTACGCACCCACCGTGGCCGCCAAGGCGGATCTCAGTCAGATCCTCGCCAAGGACACATCGGGGGGACTGGATCTCGGAGAGATCGGCGATCTCATCCCTGAGTTCGACGACACCGCCTGGCAGATCGGCGTCCAGGCCTCGCTGCCCGTGGTCACGGGAGGTGCGAACAAGGCGCGCCGGATCAAGGCCCGAGAAGAGCTCTTCGCCCTCCAGACCGATCACCGAAACGCCGAGGAGAAGTTGAGCCAGCGCACGCTTTCGGCCCTCGACACCGCCACCGCGTCGTGGTCGACCATTTCCCTCCGCCAGCAGGCCGCCGACGCTGCCCGGAAAACCCTCGATTTGGTGCGCGACGCCTATGCTCGCGGGGCGGCATCCATCATCGATCTCCTCGATGCCCAGAACAACGCGCTCACCTCAGAGCTCGCGGCCGAAAACTCGGTCTACGCCTTCCTCGACGACTGGGCCGGGGTCCAGCGCTCGGTGGCCGGGCTCGACACGGAGCAGCATTAGCGAAGCCTCAACCGATTGCGGCGGCGGCGCACCCCGGCACCGTCGACGACCCGAACCGATCAGGACCCGAGGACCGACTCCGCCCTGAGCAACGCCTCGACCTTGGCCTGGGTCTCGGCCTTGGGTCCGCTGGTGTCGATGGTGTGAAAATAGCACTCGGCGCCGGGGTTGGCGGGCTCGAAGTCGACCCGCTGTTGCTCCATCAACTCGACACGGCCATCGGATCGGGTGTCGTGCCGCTGGCGCCCCTCGAGACGCTGGCGTTGTTCGTCGCCGCCGCAGGTGGTCTCGACGAAGAGGAGCCGAGCTCCGGTGCGCCGCGCAGCCTGGATGACCGGTTCGCGCTCGCTCTGCCGTTTGAAGGCGCCGTCGACCACCACCGGGAATCCGCCGCGCAGGAGGTTCTCCGCCCGACTGCAGACCTCGTCGTAGGTCCTGGCGTTCATTTCGGGCGAGTAGAGCCCCTGGTTGTAGGGAACATAGACCCTGGTGTTCTCCCCCACCCCGGAGATCTGCTTGCGCACCGCATCGGTGGACAGGATGTGCCAGCCGAATTTCTCGCGGAGATGACGCGCCACCGAGGTCTTCCCCGTTCCCATCAGACCATAGAGCACGACGAGCGACGGCCGTCGGCTGCCTCCCGCATACTCGTAAGCGAGACCGAAGTAGCGCCGCGCCAGATTGCGCTGGGCTCGTTTCGCGGTGTCGTCGAGGGCCGGGTCGGTCGAGGTGAAACATGCGATCTTGCCGCGGACGTAGGCGCGGTAGCACTTGTAGAAATCGAGGATCTCGATCAACTCGGCGTCGCCGGAGGCCTCGACATAGCGGTCGATGAAGTAGCCCGCCAGATCCTGCCGTCCGTTGAAGTCGAGATCCATCGCGAGAAAGGCGAGGTCCACCGCGACATCACCGCACCGGAACCGCTCGTTGAACTCGATGCAGTCGAAGATCACCGGCACGGCCTCGAAGAAGATGTTCCTGAGGTGGAGGTCACCGTGGCTCTCGCGGATCCGACCCTCGGCGATGCGGCGTTCGAAGAGCGCGGCGTTGCTTTCGAAAAACCCGTTGGTCCACTCTCGAATGTGTTCGAAGCGGTCCTTCGACAGCAGCTTGCCGACATAGGCCTCGGTCTGGGAGAAGTTCTCCTCGGTGTTGAACCTGACCGACTCGACGGTGCCGAAAACGTCGATCGTCCCGCCGGTCGCCGCTGCTGCATAGAAGGGCACGAGAACATCGACGAGGGCGTCCATGTGGGCTTCAGAGAGCTCGCCGCGCGCCAGGACGCTGGTGCCGAGCAGGTCCTCGTCGAGCTCGCGCATGACAACCACCCAGTCGACGACCTCGCCGGTCCCGTTGAGGGCCACCCGGCCTCCGTCAAGAGTGATCGGCACGGCATCGATGTAGACCGACGGCGCCAACCGCCGGTTCAGAGCGACCTCGGCGCGGCAGTTCTGCTCGCGCAACTCGACGGTCGAGAAATCGAGGAATCCGAAGTTGACCGGTTTCTTGAGCTTGTAGACGAGGGATCCGGTGAGGAAGACCGACGAGATGTGGGTCTGGATGAATCGGACCTCGTCCACCTCATGGTCATAGAACGACGGTTTTGAAAGGGCTTCAACCAGCGCAGCGTGATCCAATGGAGCCTCCCCGGGCTGCAGATCGTTCACCACGCGGCACGTTGTCACATCGTCGAAATCCGGTCAACACGAGGGGGTTAATCGGTGACGAGGTCAGGGAGTCAGAAAGTGAGCGCTCGCTTCGCTCGTCGGCCATCGCGACTCCTCGCTCCGAACTCTTTCACCTGTTGACTTCCTGACCTCCCCACCGCGAGCATCGCGAGCGCTGACCTCCTCACCCCTCGCGCCCCGAGTTGTAAAACAACCAGAACCAATTCCCGATCCTCCCGTTAACCAATTTGACTCCGTTGCGTTATGTCAGTTGAGCACGGGAGGCACCATGACCGAAAAAGCAAAAAAGCGTTTCCGCATCATCAGCCTGATTGCCGCGATCGTCATCGTGACCGGCGCGGTGATCTGGGTCAGCGCCCAGACCACCGGCGACGCGGCCAAGAGCGACGCGGCCGAGCAGTCCTCGAACGAGACCGCCGAGAGCAAGGGCACCGACGCCGAATCAAGTGAGAAGGCGAAGACCGAGGAGGCCGAGGACAAGGAAATCCCGGTGCCCGTCGAAGTGGCCGAGGTCACCACCGGCGCCATCTCGTCCTATATCTCCGCCACCGCCAACCTCGTGGCCGAGAACCAGGTCAGGGTGCTCGCCGAGGCCGAGGGTCGGATCGAACGGCTCCAGGTCGAGGAAGGGGACCGGGTCAGCAGGGGCGAGGTGCTCGCGGTCCTGGTCCAGGACGAGGCGAAGATCGCCAAGGCCAAGGTCGAGCTCAAGGCCAGCAACACCGGCGCGGCCCTCGCTCGCGCGAAAGAGAGCTTCGCACAGGGGTTGATCTCGTCCGAGGCCTTCGACAAGCTCAAGATGGACGATGAGATCGCCCGACAGGAGGTCGCCGAAGCCGAGTGGCGTTTGGCCAAAACCGTGATCCGTGCGCCGTTCACCGGCCGCATCACCGAACGCTTCATCACCCTCGGCCAGCATCTGCGTCCCGGTGACGAGCTCTTCACCATCGCCGACTACGATCCCCTGGTGGCCCGGATCTATCTGCCCGAACGCGACGTCCTCGAGCTCGAAGAGGGTCGCGAAGTGCGCATCACCCCCGCCGCCGAGACCGAGCTCAGCTTTATCGGCCGCATCCGCCAGATCGCACCCGTGGTCGACACCGCCACCGGAACCGTCAAGGTCACCGTCGAGGCCGTGCAGCCGCCCAGCGGCGTCCGGCCCGGCGCCTTCGTCAGCATCGACATCGTCCGCGAGCGCCACGCCGCCGCGCTCCTCCTGCCGCGTGAATCCGTCATCCGCGAGCTGCGCACCGCCCACGTCTTCGTCAGCGAAAACGACCTGGCGGTCAAGAAGGCCGTCGAGCTCGGTCTCGAAGAGGGCGATGTCGTCGAGGTGCTCTCCGGGCTCGCCGACGGCGACAAGGTCGTCATCGCCGGCCAGGGCGGGCTCGACGACGGTCAGAAGATCAAGGTGCTGTAGCACCAATTATGAATGTTGAATGATGAATTATGAATTGCATCGCACATCGCTCCCATCGCAAAGGTGGATCCGATGCAGCGTCATTCATAGTTCATAATTCATAATTAACCCAATCATTTAAGATCTGGTATCCCGATTAGTAGAGCTGATCGTTGGGGGTAGGTATGCGCATCGTCGACTTCTCACTCCGCCGTCGCGTGACGGTGTCCATGGCCGCGGTGGCGCTGTTGCTCTTCGGAACGGTGGCCTTCACCAGGCTGCCGCTGAATCTGATGCCGGATCTGTCGTACCCGAGCCTGACGGTTGAGACCCGATTGCCGGGCGCGGCTCCGGGTGAGGTCGAAGCTCTCATCACCCGGCCCATCGAAGAGCTCGTCGGCATTGCGGGGGGGGTCCAGCGGCTGGGTTCGGTTTCCCGACCCGGGATCTCGCAGGTGACCCTGGAGTTCGGCTGGGGCCGCAACATGGACTTCGCGGCTCTCGACGTCCGCCAGAAGCTCGATCTGGCGGCCCTGCCGCGCTCGGCCGAACGGCCGGTGCTGCTGCGCTTCGACCCGGCCAACGACCCGGTCATCCGCCTCTACCTCTCAGGCGGGGACAGTCTCTACCAGCTGCGCTACGTCGCCGAGGAGCTCATCAAGAAGGACCTCGAGTCCACCGAAGGCATCGCCGCCATCAAGGTCCACGGCGGCTACGAGGAAGAAATCCAGGTCCGCATCGACGAGGGCCGGCTGGCCCTGCTCGGTCTTTCGATCAACGAAGTGAACGCCCGCCTTCTCGCCGAGAATCTCAACCAGGCCGGCGGCAGCCTCTACGAGTCCGAGGCGCGGTACCTCGTGCGCGCCCGCAACGAGTTCCGTGATCTCGACGACATCCGCGAGACGGTGCTGTTCAGCCAGCACGACCGGCACGTCACCGTCGCCGACGTCGCCGAGGTCATCCGCACCCACAGCCAGCGCGAGGTCATCACCCGGTTCGACGGCGCCGAAGCGGTCGAATTGGCGGTCTACAAGGAGGGTGACGCCAACACCGTGAAGGTGGCGCGCTCGGTCCGCAGCCGTCTCGACTCGATCGCCAAAGAACTGCCCGACAACATCGAGATCACCTCCGGCGCCGACCAGAGCCGCTTTATCGAGGCCTCGATTCGCGAGGTCCTCTCCAACGCCCTGATCGGCGGCATCGTGGCGGTTCTGATCCTGCTGCTCTTCCTCAAGGATCTCCGCACCACGCTGATCATCGCGATCTCCATCCCGATCTCGATCGTGGCCACGTTCTTCCTCATGTATCGGACCGGAACCACCCTCAACATCATGTCCCTCGGCGGCCTCGCTCTCGGGGTCGGGATGCTCGTGGACTCGGCCATCGTCGTCCTCGAGGCCATCGTCAAACGACGCGAGGCAGGAGACGACGACACCACCGCGGCCCGAAAGGGCGCCTCGGAGGTCGGCCACGCCGTGATCGCCTCGACCCTGACCACGGTGGCGGTCTTCCTACCGGTGGTCTTCCTCGAGGGGGTGGCCGCCCAGCTCTTCCGCGACCAGGCGCTGACAGTCTCGTTCTCGCTGCTCGCGGCTCTCGCGGTCTCCCTCACCCTGATCCCCATGATGGTCGCGATTTCAGGACGAAAAAGGCCCGCGGAAGCGGCTGAAGAGAGGTCCACCGGAGGGCGTGTGCGGCGCGCCGGCCGCTTTGTCTTCGTCGCGGTCCCGGCCTTCGTCACGCGAATGCTGCTTCTGGTTTTCGGCGGAATCCTCAAGGTCTTCGGATTCGTCACCCGGCCCCTGACCGTCGTCTTCGATCTCGCCATGGCCGCGATCACCGACGTCTATCCCCGGCTGCTGCGGGGGGCGCTGCGCCACCGGTTGCTGGTTCTCGCCGGCGCCACCGCCGCCTTCCTCGGCTCCCTCGCCCTCGTGCCGAGCCTCGGCGTCGACCTCATCCCGCCCTTCGCCCAGGGTGAGTTCGCCTTCAAGGTCCAGCTCCCCGAGGGCACCCCGCTCGAGGTCACCGACCGCTTCATCGCCTCGCTCTCCGGTCTCCTTGATGAAGACGACACGGTGGAGTCCTACTCGTCGATCGCCGGCGGCGCCGGTCTGTCGCTGGCCGCCACCGGCGTCGAAGGCGAGAACACCGCACGCATCCAGGTGCGAATGAAACCGGGGTCCGGCCCCCTCCAGGAAGAAGCGGTGATCGCCCGCCTGCGGTCCCGGCTGGCCGACACCGAAGAGCTCAACTTCGACTTCGAGCGCGCCAACTTCTTTTCCTTCAGGACTCCCATCGAAGTCGAGGTCTACTCCGATTCCATCGACGAGCTCCACGACGCCGCCGCTCAGGTGGCCGCGGCGCTGGACGATGTGCCCGGCCTCGTCGATCTGCGTTCCTCGTCCGAGATGGGCAACCCCGAGGTCCAGGTGCGCTTCGACCGCGAGAAGCTCGCCAGCCTCGGGCTCGATCTGGCCACTGTGGCGAGCACCGTGCGCACCAAGATCCAGGGTGAGGTAGCGACCCGCTTCACCGAGGGCGATCGCGAGATCGACATCCGCGTCCGGGCCCTGGAGCAGGGCGACGCCAGGGTCGAGGATATCCACGACCTCATCGTCGGCCACGTCGCCGGCCGCCCGATCTACCTCAAGTCGGTGGCCCGCATCGATCTCACCCAAGGCCCGACCGAAATCCGACGCATCGGCCAGAAGCGGGCCGCGGTGGTCGGCGGCAACCTCGCCGGCCGCGACATGGGTGCGGTGGCCGAAGATGTTCGGACCAGGCTCAAGGCGCTCACCCTGCCCCTCGGGGTCACCGCCGCTCTCAGCGGCCAGGAAGAGGAGCTCCAGGCGAGCTTCCGGTCGCTGACCCTGGCCATGGGTCTGGCGATCTTCCTGGTCTACCTGGTGATGGCTTCCCAGTTCGAGTCCTTCCTCCACCCCTTCGTCATCATCTTCACCCTGCCGCTGGGCGCCATCGGCGTCATCCTGGCGCTCACGGTCACCGGCCACACCATCAACGTTGTCGCGATCATCGGCGCGGTCATGCTGGCCGGAATCGTGGTCAACAACGCCATCGTCCTCATCGACGCGGTCAACCAGCGGCGCCGCGCGGGGGATCCGCTGGAGGAATCGCTCGTCGACGCGGGTCTGACCCGGCTGCGGCCGATCCTCATGACCTCGGCGACCACGATCTTCGGCTTGCTGCCCATGGCGCTGGGGCTCGGCGAGGGCGCCGAGCTGCGGGCGCCGTTGGCGGTGACCGTCATCGGCGGCCTCACCGTCGCCACCGCGCTGACGCTGATCGTCATCCCCGTGGTGTACTCGCTCCTGGCCGGCGGGAAGGTCATGGCGACCGCCGAGGAGCCAAAGATGGCCGCCGGCGGTCCGTTCCGGCTGCTGCAGGTCGCCGTCGAACGCATCCAACCCCCCCAAGGCAAGGGAGCCGCACGATGACGACTCAACCATCGAATCATCACAAGCGCGAAGGCGCGAAGATGCGAAGGATGTCGCCACGTCATCACAGAGCGGAGCCATCGCATCATCGCAGACGAGATGGAAGCGATGGAGCTCACGGTTTGAGATGGCTTCGCGATCGCTTTGGGTCTTCGCGTCTTCGCGCTTGCGACGAATGCGACGGACCGATCGACATGCGATGGCTTTGCGACCGCTTCGCGCCTTCGCGCCGTTGCGCTTGCGACGAATACGGGAGGCTTTCGTGAATCTGCCGACTCTCGCCGTTCGTCGACCCATCACCACCGCGATGATCCTGGTGAGCATCCTGCTGGTGGGCGGCATCGCCTTCAACCGGCTGCCGCTGGCCTACCTGCCGACCCTGGACGCGCCGTTCATGTTCGTCCAGATCCCGTATCCCAACTCGCACCCGCGCCAGATCGAGAAGGAAATCACCAAACCGGTCGAGGAGATCCTCTCCACGCTGTCCGGGGTCAAGAAGCTCAACTCCACCACCGACGCCGACGGCGTGCGGTTCTTCATGGAGTTCACCTGGGGCCAGGAGATCGACGTCATCCGGATGAAGGTCTCGGAGAAGATGGACCAGGTCGAGCCCACCCTCCCACCCGACATCGGACCGATCCTGATCTTCTCGTTCAACACCAACGACATCCCGGTGGTCCAGGGCCGTATCGCCGCCGAGGGTGTCGATCTGTCGCAGAACTACGAACTCCTCGAGGCGCGCATCCTCAATCCGCTGCGGCGGATCAACGGCGTTGCCCGCGTCGACCTCAACGGTGTCGAACCGCGCGAGCTCTTCGTCGATCTCATTCTCGACAAGGTCAAGGAGCACTCGGTCGACGTAGGTTCATTGGCCCGACTGCTGCAGAGCGTGTCGTCGAATCTGGTCCTCGGCCGCGCCGCCTCCGGCGGGCTGCGCTACACCGTCCGCTCGCTCGGGTCCTTCGATTCCATCGAATCCCTCGCCAATCTCGTGATCGACGAGCGCGGCCTGCGTCTCGGGGAGATCGCCGAGATCACCTACGAGGAACCGCCGCTGACCTTCGGTCGGCACCTCGACGGCAAGTACGCCGTCGCCCTCGATATCTACAAGGAGTCGACCGCCAACACCGTCGAAGTGGTGCGTGAGGTCACCCGCGTGGTCGAGGAGGACATCAACAGCGATCCGCTGCTCAAGGGCATCCAGCTGTGGGTCTTCCAGGATCAGGGCGAGGAGATCACCTCGGGCATCAACGGCCTCAAGAAGGCCGGTCTCACCGGAGCGCTGCTGGCGACCCTGAGCCTGTGGTTCTTCCTGCGCCGAATCGACTCGACCGTCATCGTCGCCATGTCGATCCCGTTTTCCATCATCGCCACCTGCGGCGTCATGTACTTCATGGGGTCGAGCCTCAACATCCTGTCCATGATGGGCCTGATGCTGGCGGTGGGGATGCTGGTCGACAACGCCATCGTGGTATTGGAGAGCATCGACCGACGGATGCGCGAAGAGGGTCATCGCGACAAGGCCGCCCTCCAGGGGGCGGGCCAGGTGCTGATGGCGGTCACCGCCTCCACCGCCACGACCCTGATCGTCTTCCTGCCCCTCGTCATCGGCTCCGGGACCGAGCTCACCACCTGGCTCAAAGAGGTCGGGGTGACGATCTCCATCGCCCTGGCGTGCTCGTTGTTCTCGTCCCTGACCCTCATCCCGCTCGTGTCCGCCCATCTGCTCAAGGTGAAGTCGAACGGCCGCAACCGCATTGTCGAGTGGCTCGAAGATCGCTATGTCAGGATCCTCGGTTGGACCCTGGAGCATCGGATCAAGACCTTTGGTCTCCTGGTCGTCTGTCTGGTTATCGGTTTTCTGCCGTTTTTCGTCGGTTGGGTCGATTCGGCGATCTTCTCGGGCACCCTCAACTCGAGGCTCTACCTCGATTACGAGTTCGACGATTTTCACTACAAGAGCCAGTCGGAAGACGTGGTGGAGCAGGTCGAGGCCTACATCAACGCCAACGCCGAGGCCTTCATGGTGGAAACCGTCTACTCCTACTACACCGAGAACGAGGCCGGCACCACCATCACCCTGAACCGTGAGAACCTCAGCGACGACGAGATGAAGGCGCTCCGCACGGCGATCCGCGAGGGCCTGCCGGCGACCCCGGGCGTCCGCATCATCTTCGACGAGGACAACAGCGACGCGGGTGGGTCCGCCACCTACTTCGCGGTCAAGCTCTTTGGAACCGACACCTCGACCCTGTACCGTCTGGCCGACGAGGCGGCACGACGGCTCGATACCATGGACGGGGTGGAAGACGTGTCCCGGCCGCGCTCCACCGGCCGGCGTGAGATCCAGGTCAGTCTCGACCGCGAGCGCATCGCGGAGCTCGGACAGACCACCGCCGATATCACCCAGCTCATGGCCTTCACTCTCGGCGGCGTCCGTCTCGACCGCTTCAACGCCGGCGACCGCGAGATCATCACCTGGCTCGCCCTTCGCATGGAGGATCGGTCACGCCTCGACGACCTGCGCCAGATTCCCATCGCCAGCTCCGGCGGCCGGCCGGTGCTGCTCGGCGATGTCGCCGCCTTCGAGGTTATCGAACAGCCGCGCGAGATCGAACGCGAGAATCGCAAGGTTCGAGTCTCGATCAAAGGGACCTACGACGGCGAGGAGTGGAGCACGACCAGGAAATCCATCGAAGAAATGATGAACGCCTTCAACCTGCCCGCGGGCTACTCGTGGAGCTGGAACGACCGCATCGTCGAACAGGCCAATGAAGACGCCGAGATGGGGGTCAACTTCCTCCTCGCTCTGATGCTGGTCTACCTCGTCATGGCGTCGCTCTTCGAGAGCCTGACCCAGCCCTTCGCCATCCTCTTCGCCATCCCCTTCGCGCTCCCCGGCACCGCCTGGATGCTCGCGGTCACCGGCACGCCGTTCAACCTCATGGCGCAGATCGGTCTGCTCATTCTGATGGGCATCGTGGTCAACAACGGCATCGTCCTCATCGACCACGTCAACCATTTCCGACGAGAGGGATTCTCGCACGAGGAGGCGATTCTGAAAGCCGGCCGCGATCGTCTGCGACCGATCCTCATGACCGCCGCCACCACCATCATCGGCCTGCTCCCGCTGGCCATCGGCGGCGTCAACGTCTCCGGCCTGCTCTACTACCCCATGGCCCGGACCGTCATGGGCGGTTTGATCTCCTCGGTGGCGCTCACCCTGCTCGTGCTGCCCTACATCTCGCTCGGCACCGAGGGCCTGTCGAACTGGATGCGTCGGGTGCGGGACACTGCGACGAGGAGGCGGAAGCTCGAGGCTGCGGAGGCGGCCGCGTCCTGATCGCAGCCTTGCGGTCGATTCCCGTGGTGCGCACCCGGAGATCGCCTCCCTCGGCATCCCCAAAAAGACGGCGTTCCTGATCGCCCGGCGGCGGCCGGCGGCGCGGAAGTGTCGGCGAAAGCTGCCCCTCCGCGGCGTCTCGCCGTGATCGTGAGGCGCGAATCAGATTTCGACCGATCATCCCCTTGAGAATTGGTAATAAGTTTAGTACATTAATACCAACGGAGGTGTTACCCGTGAAATCCAACGCTCGACCAACCCCGGAGCCATGAATTTTTGGATCAGGGAGACGACGGCGTTGACGGCCTCCGGCAGGGTTGATCGACAGCATTGAATTGGAGATGGGCGCGACCCATAATGAGCCACGTACAACTTCATAGAAAGAGGCAAGTGATGCGGAGCAATCAAGTCATGACCTCGATCGTAGCGGTCCTTTGGCTGGCATGTGTTGCAGGGGGCGCCGGAGCGCAAGAGGTGCAGGGCGCACTCAACGCGGCCGGAAATATGGACGAAGCGGCACGCCGATCCCAGGCAAATATCGACCAGACGGTCGATGAGACCCGGAGTCTCGAACGCCAGTACTCGGCGATCATGAAGGAAATCGACGGTCTCGAGGTCTACAACGCGCTGTTGCAGAAGCAGATCGACAACCAGAATCAGGAGATGGTTGACCTCAACTACTCCATCGATCAGGTCAGCGTTATCGAGCGTCAGGTGACGCCGCTCATGCTCAAGATGATCGATGCTCTGGATCAGTTCGTCGAGCTCGACATGCCGTTTCTGCTCGAGGAACGTCGGAAACGGGTTGCCTTCCTGCGGACCCTCCTCGAACGCTCGGATGTCACCGTGGCCGAGAAATTCCGCCGGTTGCTCGAGGCCTACGAAATCGAAAACGACTACGGACGCACCATCGAATCGTACAAGGGGTCACTCGATGTGGAGGGTGCGTCTCGTGAAGTCGATTTCCTGCGCATCGGCCGGACCGTCCTGCTGTATCAGACCATCGACGCCGAGGTTTTCGGGATGTGGGACAAGACCCGAGCGACATGGGTGTCGCTGCCGGCGGAATACCGGAACCAGATCCGGAACGGGATCAGGATGGCCGACAAGCAGATCGCGCCCAATCTCCTGATCCTGCCGATTTCTGAGCCGGAGGTCGCCCAATGATCAAGCACACGCTGACCGGTCTGTTGGTCCTCGCGAGCGCCGTCGCGTTCGCCCAGTCAGAGACACCCACCAAGCCCAAATCCCTGGACGAACTCCTCCGCATGGTCCAGCAGGGACGCGCCCAGGAGACCCAGGAAAACCGCGAGAGGGAACAGCGATTCGCCGCGGCCAAGGCCCAGCAACAAAGCATGTTGCGCGAGGCGCAGCAGAGAAAACAGCAGCTCGAGCGGCAGAGCGATCAGCTCGAGGCGACCTTCGACCGCAACGAGATCCGGACCTCGGACCTCACCAAGACGCTCGACACCCGGCTGGGATCGTTCAAGGAACTCTTCGGTGTGCTCCAGCAGGTGGCGGGTGACGCCAGAGCTCAGTTGGACAACTCGATCACGAGCGCCCAGTTCCCGGACCGCGGCGAATTTCTGACCGAACTCGCCTCGACTCTCGGGAGCACTTCGCGATTGGCATCCATGGACGACATCGAGCGCATGTGGTTCGAGCTCCAGCGCGAGATGACCGAGTCCGGGAAGGTGGTGCGGTTCAGCACCACGGTCACGACGGTGGACGGCGAGAAGGTCGAACAGGAGGTCGTTCGGGTCGGGACCTTCAACGTCATCGCCGACGGCAAGTACCTGCAGTTCGTCCCGGAGACCGGGGCGGTTCTGGAGCTTCCACGGCAGCCGCAACCCCGCTTCACCAAAACCACGAGCAAGGTCCTGCGCGCGACCGGGCCCGAGCCGGTGGCGTTCGGGATCGACCCCTCGCGAGGTTCGATTCTCGGCCTTCTGGTTCAGGCGCCCAACATCCAGGAACGGACGGCGCAGGGTGGTTTGATCGGCTATCTCATCATCGCCCTCGGCGGCCTGGCGCTGCTCATCGCCATCGAACGGATCACCGTGCTCGGTCTCGAGGGTCAGAAGGTCCGCAAACAGCTCAAGAACCCCACGGCCGATGAAAACAACTCCCTGGGCAGGGTCCTCAAGGTCGCCGAGAAATATCACAACACCGACCTCGAAACCCTCGAGCTCAAGATGGGCGAGGCGATCATCAAGGAGGCGCCGAAGCTCAGCCGTGGGCTGCTGTTCCTCAAGATCATCGCGGTGGTGGCGCCTCTCATGGGGCTGCTCGGAACGGTGACGGGCATGATCAACACCTTCCAGGCGATCACCCTCTTCGGCACCGGCGACCCCAAGCTCATGGCGGGAGGCATCTCCCAGGCGCTGGTGACGACGGTGCTCGGCCTGAGTGTGGCGATCCCGACCGTCCTGCTCCACACGGTGGTGACCGGCAGAAGCAGACGCATCATCAACGTCCTCGAAAGAGAGAGCACCGGTATCGTCGCCGAGCATGCCGAACAGGCACAAGCTCAGAAAACCACGGCCGCTTCGGCGTGATGGTGGTGTAGAACATGTATCAGCTGTTGGATTGGTATGAACAGGTCCGGGACTTCCTGGAGATGGGCGGACCCGTCCTGCTGGTCATCAGCGCGCTCAGCTTCGTGATGTGGGCCCTGATCTTCGAACGTATCATCTACTACCGCATCGGCCTGCCGAAGTACATCACCGCGTTCACCGACCAGTGGAAGGCTCGCGACGAACGTCGATCGTGGAACGCTCGCAGGATTCGCGACGCCATTCTCTCCCGGGTCTCGAACAAGATCGAGCAGAACCTCCCGCTCATCAAGACGCTGCTCGCGCTGGCCCCCCTGCTCGGTCTACTCGGCACCGTCACCGGAATGATCGAGGTCTTCGAGGTCATGGCCTTTTCCGGCACCGGCAACCCGCGCTCCATGGCGGCAGGCGTCTCCAAGGCGACCATCCCGACCATGGCGGGCATGGTGGTCGCCCTGTCCGGCGTCGTCGCCTCGACCCTTCTGTCCCGATTCGCCCACCGCAGGGTCGAACACCTTCGAGCCGAACTGACAACAAAGAGGTAAAGCTATGCGGAGAGTTTTCTCCAACGTACATCACGACGACGACGAGACTGAAATCAACATCACGCCGATGCTGGATGTGGTCTTCATCATGCTGATCTTCTTCATCGTCACGGCTTCATTCGTCAAGGAGTCCGGCATCGAGGTCGACCGGCCGTCGGCGGTCACCGCCGTCGTCAAGGAGAAGGGCAACATCCTGGTGGCGATCACCGCGAGCGGACAGATCTGGGTCGACCGGCGGCAGGTGGATCCCCGGGCGGTCCGAGCGAACATCGAACGTCTCTACGCGGAGAACCCGCAGGGAAGTGTGGTCATTCAGGCGGACAAAAACTCGACGACGGAGATGCTGATTCAGGTCATGGACGCGGCGCGGCAGGCCGGCGTCTACAACGTCTCCATCGCCGCACAAGAGTGAGACATGCTGAGAGTCATCATCGCCGTTATCCTGGGTTCGCTGGCGGCTGCCGGCCTGCTCCTTCTCATGCAGGCGCTGGTCGCCTCCGGTCAGACCGCGATCACCGAAGAATCCAACGCGCGGATCGTCGATTTCGTCAGGGTCAAACGCGAGGAACGGCTGGAGAGCAAACGCGCGAAACCGGACCGCCCGCCCAACCCCGACGAAGCACCCCCCGAGGCACCGCAGCCGTCGATGGACAACGCCGCGGATCTCGGAGACTCCGGCCAGATCGTCGAGGCGAGCCGCAGCGCGCCGGTGCCGGTGGCGGATGTCGCCATCGCGGTCTCTCCCGGTTTCGGCATCAGCGCCGGCAGCGCGGACGGCGATTATCTCCCCATCGTCAAGGTGGCGCCGGTCTATCCGCGGCGAGCGGTCGATCGCGGGATCGAGGGGTACGTCATCGTTGAGTTCACGGTGACCAAGACCGGAGCGGTGAAAAACCCGAGGGTGGTGGAGTGCGAGCCGAGCACGATCTTCAACAAGGCGGCGTTGGACGCCGCGTTGAAGTTCAAATACAAACCTCGGATCGTCAACGGGGAGGCCATCGAGGTCCACGGCGTCCTCAACAAGATCACCTTCAAGCTGGAAGATTGACGGGACGGCGGAAGGTATGAAATCACTGTCACACGATCACTTGGGGCGCCTGTTCATCCGCTGCCTGATCCTGGCCGTTGTCCTGCTTCCCCTGGTCCTGACCTCATCGGAGACCGCGGCGCAGGACGACGAGCAGAATCTTGGCGACCTCGCGACACAGGAAACCGCCTCGATGCGGGAAACCACCTACAAAGAACTCGCCAAGGCTCAGGAAGCGGCCGAGGCGGAAAACTACAGCGAGGCGACACAGGTCCTGGACAAGCTCGGGAAAGAGGAGCTGAACAATTACGAACGCTCCCAGTTGCTCAACCTCTACGCCTACATCTACTACGCCAAGGACCAGGTGCCGAAGGCGATCAGCACCTACGAGCAACTTCTGAATCAACCGGAGCTCCCCGAAGCTCTCCAGACGAGCACCGTCTACACCCTGTCGCAGCTCTATTTCTCGCAGGAGAACTGGCAGAAGTCCATCGCCATGCTCGAACGATGGATGCGCCTGACCAAGG
>JAHECW010000085.1 GCA_024641545.1 Acidobacteriota bacterium | reverse complement strand
GAACGGCTGTCGATCGACTAGCGGACGCCGTTCACGGCTGCGATTTCGGCACGATCGCCCACCCCGGGAACGGGCCGATCTCGATCTTCCGGACGGCGTCGGAACCGGCCGCCGAGTCGGGATAATCGCTGGGTGGGGTCAGCCATCGGTATCGCCGGGGGACGGCGATGCGATCCGAGAACGCGGGTTCGGCGGCAGTATCCAAGGCCCTTGATCACGCGACCAGAGAGGCACCTCGAACGAGGCGATCCGGCAAAGAGGTGCCCGGCACAACAACAGGCAGTTCCGGTCTGACCACAGGCGCACGAATCAGTCTTGGGTTCGAGCCGTCGGGAAGAAAAGGTCCTATTCTCGATGTTGTTTGCTTCTGTCCGGGTATCGCGGGGTCTTGCTCGGCGATAGAGGCCGCCCCCCGAGGAGGTCGTCGTGGACAGACAACGGCTCGCGATCGCCATCTTCTTCGGGTTAGCCCTTCTCGTGCCGTTGCACTCGGGCGCCCAGACGGTCACCGAGGCGTGGGTCCAGTCGGACGCCGACGGCTCTCCCTACGGAAGCATGATCGCGATGGACAGTCAGGACAACGTTGTCGTCACCGGCTGGCGTCTCGGCTCGTACATCGTGACAAAGAAATTCGACCCGGACGGCAATGTGCTTTGGGAACAGCACTACTCGATCCCGAACCTCCAGGCCGTCGCCACCTGGGTGCTGGTGGATCCTTTTGATAACGTGGTCGTCACCGGTTATCCCCAGACGTTTTCCACGAATCCGGTGGAAGTCGGACTGCTGACGATCAAGTACGACAGCGCCGGGAACCTCCTCTGGGACGACACGTATCCGGGCACGTGGGCTCTTGCAGTGAGGGGAATCTCGGACGCCGACGGCAACACCTATGTCGCGGGCCGGGCGTGGTTCGGAACCCATGATTTCGTCACCATCAAGTACGGCCCCGACGGAACCAGACTCTGGGTTGATGTCTTCGATCAGAACGAGGGCTTTCACACTCCCAACTCCATGGACCTCGATCCGCAGGGAAACCTGGTCATCAACGGTGGCGGATTGAGCGGGGGCTTCATCACGGTGCTGTACAACACGGATGGTGTCCGCCAGTGGGTCGTTGAGCGGCTTGGCGACAAAACGACATGGGTGAAGCTGACGGGGGACGGCTACTTCTATCTCACAGGCAGCGTCTACAATCCCTCAACGAGCACCGACATCTGGTTGCTGAAGTACGATCTCGGCGGCAACCTCATCTGGGAGCGGTCCTACGATTTCGGGGTGACGTCCGAGTACGGCACCGGACTCACCCTCGACTCACGGGGGAACGTCATCATCACAGGAATCCAGGGTGTCTACTCGCACTGGATCACGATCAAGGTCGACCCTCAGGGTGCCCTCCTCTGGTCGAACCTGTACAGCGAAAACCCATATAACGATGGGTGGCCCTCCTTCATCATGACCGGGCCGGACGATGAAGTGTATGTGACGGGCGTGGGCGGACCTCCCCCTCCACCATGCTGCTCATTCCGATCGATGGCGACCCTGCGCTACAACTCGGACGGATCGAATCCGTGGACGGCAACCTATTTCGCGACATCCCAGCGCGGTGTCGGCCTGGCTCTCGCCGGCGACAAGAGCATCTACGTGGCGGGTGACTACATGCTCACCCTCATCAAGTATGGTCAGGCCCAACCCTCATTGTTGAGCGACGGTTTCGAGTCCGGCGATGCGTCCGCGTGGAGCGCGACCGTACCCTAGGAGCGTGTCGTTAATTAGAATCAGCGCTGCCTTTCGGGTGCCGTTGGGCCGGTCGGGCGCGACCCGTCGCCGACCCCCCGGTTTGCGTCGTATGCGGGGGCATTTCGAAAAATATCTGAAAGATAAGAAGATATGTGCTATGGTGAATTTCTTGTTGCCGGCCAATGGGGCCGGCTTCTGTATAGGCGGACGCACGGTCCACCACGATGTGCGAGACGAGCGCTCCATTGAACGGCAGCGCTCACGGAGATGGAAAAGAAATGTCGAAGAAACTGTTTGTTGGAAGTTTGAGCTGGGGAACGAATGACGACGCGCTGCGTGCGGCGTTCAGCCCCCACGGCGAGATCAGTGAAGCGGTCGTGATCAGCGATCGGGACACCGGCCGTTCGCGCGGCTTTGGATTTGTCACCTTCGAGGATGACGATGCGGCCGACAAGGCCGTTGCGGCCCTCAACGGCACCGACCTCGACGGTCGCACGATTCGCGTTGACGTGGCCCAGGCCAAAGAGCGCAGCAATCGCGGCGGCGGCGGTGGCGGCTACGGCGGCGGCAGCGGCTGGTAAGCCAACCCTGTCAATAACAAAACCCCTCCTCGCGGAGGGGTTTTTTCTTGGGAAGGACCCCCCGATCAGGGTTCGGTGTAGGACCAACCGGTGGTGTCGCCAGTTTCGAAGCCGTTTTCGAACAGGAGATCGTTGGTCCCTGCCAGCGAGAGGCTCCAGTAGAGCCCGCCCGAGATCGCCTGGTAGTCGTTCGCCGCCGGCGGCATCGCCTGCCCCCAGTGGGGGTGTCCGGAGGCGGTTGTTCCGGCGCCCCACCCGACGACCGAGCCGTCGGTCTTGCGGGCGAGCCCGTGTTGGTACCCCGCCGAGATCTCCACGAAATCGGTGCCCGGGGGAATGTCGTCGACCCCATAGCCCCAGGTGTCCGTTCCCCAGAACACGATTGAACCATCTTCCGACAACGCCAGACAGTAGTCGTGGCCGGCCGAGACCTGCGTGTAGATGCCGGAGGTCGGCTGACCGGTGGTGCCGGAGGAATGACCCCAGCTGACCACCGAACCGTTGGTGCGGAGCGCCACGGCGTGGGTGTCGCCGGCGACGACCTGCACGAAGTCGGTGCCCGAGGGTACATTCGTGACCTGACCATAGGTGTCTGAGCCCCAGGCGACGATGGAACCGTTCGTCGCAAGGGCGACCGAAAAGAACTCCCCGGCGTCGACGGCGGTATAGGTCCCGGCCGGAACACCGTAGCCGTCGCCCCAGGCGACGATGGTCCCGGCCGCCTCGATCGCCAGGCTGAGGTCGCCCCCCGCACCGACGGCGATGCAGGTCCCGAGGGTCGTCGGCACGAGGTTCTGTCCATGCGCGTCCTGCCCCCAGGCGACGACGGTGCCGTTGCTTCTCAGGGCCACGCCGTGCTCGTCACCGGCCGCCATGGCGATGAAATCACTGCCGGCAGGTATATCGGTGACCTGGTTGACGTAGTCGCCGCCCCAGCCCCTGAGCTCGAAGGCCGGGGCCGGTTGACAGAGACATCCCAAGAAAAGCGTGCACAGAACCACGATCCACGGATTCGTCTTCATGTCGTCCTCCTCGGTGTTGACACAATCAAGATCAGTTCAATTGAGAAAATGTAGGAATGTAATACATATTATTGATACTGAAGAATACTTGAGGATCCGAGGCCTGTCCACGATCCGATTTTGAAGAGGGGTCCGACCCGAGGTTGAGAGCGGACGTCCGGGATGCGATCGGCCGAGAGTGTCGGCCCGGTGTCGAACCGTGATGCGTGCCGGTATAGAATCGTCTTGATCACGCTGCGGGGGTCCGAGCTCAGCGTGAAGCCCACATTCAGGAAGAGGAATCACATGTCCAACCTGTTCGGTCGAGATCTCGCTGTGGCGCGTGTCGTCTGTTTTGCTTTCGTCGGTATCGTGGCGGCCGGGATGTGTCCGGTCCAGGCTGCGGACGTGATCGAGCCGCCGCTGCCGGAAGCGTGCGCGCTGCTCGACGATCCCGAGGCGCGGGCGCTGATGGATGGGTTGCTCTTCAAGCTCCTGGTGGCCTGCGGCCGTACCGACGAGCTCGGCCGGGTGCACCAGGCGCCGGCCGAGGCGGTGGGCCCGGGGACCGACGCCGGACCGGATGTGGCGATCAGCGACCCGGGCGGCGACTCCGGGTCCTCGACGACCCAGAGTGAGACCTCGATGGCCGTCAACGAGGTCACCGGGACGGTCTGCGCCGGTTACAACGACAGCTACCACTACTTCGGCAGCGGCGGCGGTTTCACCGGTTTCAGCCGTTCGACCGACAACGGGGCGAGCTTTGCCGATCGCGGCGCTCTCGGAACCGGCAGCGGCGGTGACCCGGCGATCGTCTGGCGTCGTGCGGACGGCCACTTCTACTTCGGGGCGCTGCACACCAACGGCCTCGGGCTGTGGAAGTCCAGCGATGACTGTCAGAGCTTCCAGTGGGTGGGGATGATGCACTCGGGCGGGTCCGACGACAAGGAGCTCCTCGCCGTGGACAACGACCCGACCAGCCCGCACTACGGCAACCTCTACATGGTCTTCACCAACTTCACCTCGGACGGCCGGATCTGGGCGCTGCGCTCGACCGACGCCGGGGTGACCTGGACCAACGCCCAGGCGATCAGCGCGACCTCGAGCGTCCAGGGCGCGTGGCCGGCGGTGGCGCCCAACGGCGATGTCTTTGTCGGCTGGGTCAAGTTCAACACCGGCTCCGTGACCATGGAGATCGCCCGGTCGACCAACGGCGGCGTGAGCTACGGCACGGTCACGAGCCCCGCGGCCGGCGTGGCGCAACCCCAGGATCCGGGCGCGACCGGCAATTGCGGCCGGGCGGCGCTCAAGGGCAACATCCGCTACCTGCCTTCGCCGCAGGTCGTCGTCGGCGCCGACGGCGTGCTCCACACGATCTACAGCTACAGCCCGGGCGGCGGAGACGCCTGCGACGTCTTTTATCGCCGCTCGACGGACAGCGGCGCGACCTGGGAGCCCGAGGTCCGGCTCCACGACGACCTCACCACCAGCGACCAGTTCTTCCCGACGCTCTCGGTGGGGGCGAGCAACACCGTCTCCGCGACCTGGTACGACCGGCGTGGAGACGCCGCCAACCTGCTGGTCGACTACTACCAGGCCTTCTCCTACGACGGCGGTCTGACCTGGGAGACGAACCAGCGCCTGTCGGACGTCTCGACGCCCGTCTATCTCGATCCCAACCTCGCCACCTGCTACCACGGCGACTACGACACCCACGTCCAGACGGCGACCCACGCCGTGACCCAGTGGGCCGACGACCGCAATCTGATGAACGGCCACAACGATCCCGACGTCTTTTCCGACCCCGTCCCGGTGAGCACCGATTTTCTGCTCACCGCCGATCCGTCGGTGGTGAACGTGTGCAGCCCCAATGATGGCGTATCGAGCATCACGGTGCTCCAGTTCCTCGGTTTCACCGAACCCGTGAACCTGGTTGCGGCCGGAGTGCCGGCGGGCACGACCGCGACCTTCATGCCGAACCCGGTAACGCCGTCGGGTACGAGCACCCTCACCGTCAGCGGCACCGGCGGAGGGGCCCCGGGCGGCTACCCGATCACCGTCACCGGCACCTCGACACCGGGATCCTTCACCCACGACACCGAGCTGACGCTCAACCTCTACGGCGCCGCGCCCGGGACCATCGATCTCGTGGCGCCCGCCGACGGGGCGCTCAGCCAACCCCAGCGGCCCGCCTTCGAGTGGACCGCCGCGACCCAGGCGGCCGGCTACCGGCTCCAGATTGCCACCGATGCGGTGTTCACCGCGATCGTCATGGATGTCGCCGACCTGGCCGGGCCGAGCTACACCCCCACGACCGATCTCGCGAGCAACACGCCGCACTTCTGGCGCGTCCGGGCCGACAACGCCTGCGGCCCCGGGTCGTGGTCTCCGACCTTCACCTTCACCACCACCGCGCTGCCGGGCGATTGCGGGCTCGGGACGGCGCCGGTGGGCCACTACTTCGACGACTTCGAGTCGGGCGCCGTCGGTTGGACCCACTCGGCGGCCTCGGGTTCCGACACCTGGGCGCTGACCGGCGGAATCGCGGGAACCCACAGCGGCGCTGTGGTCTATCACGTCGACGATGTCGACGGGGTCAGCGACCAACGCCTGGTCTCGCCGAGCATGACCCTGCCGAGCGGCAACGCGGGGCTGACCCTGCAGTACTGGAACTACCAGTCACTCGAGGACAACGGCTCCCAGTGCTGGGATGCGGGCGTCCTCGAGATCACAACCGACGACGGCTCGAGCTGGACCCAGCTGCTCGATCCGGTGCTGCTCACCGAACCCTATGACGGAAGCGTCACCGCGGGGCCGAATCCGCTCTCATCGCTGCCCGGTTGGTGCGGCGCTCCCAAACCGTGGGGGCGTTCGGTGATCGATCTCGCCGCCTATGCCGGCGCGACCGTGCAGTTCAGATTCCGCATCGGTACCGATGCGTATGTCGGTCGCCCGGGCTGGGACATCGACGATGTCAAGGTGCAATCCTGCGTTCCGGCCGAGTCGCCGGTCTTCGGTGATGGTTTCGAGACCGGTGACGCCTCGGCGTGGAGCTGGACCGCGCCGTAGCGTTCGTCCGGTCCGGCCGCCTCAACGATCCTCACCGAGGTCGACGGTTTTGCCGTCGGCGGGCGCCGCGTGGGCGATCACCGCGCTGCTGACCCAATAGATGTTGGAGATTTCGTGAGGCTCGTTGTAGCGGCTGAAGAAGAGATATTGACCGTCGGGCGAGAGCGACGGGCAGGTTTCGGAGTACTCGGTGTTGACCTCGGGGCCGAGGGGTCGCGGCGGGCCCCAGGTCCCGTCGTCGTTTCTCGATGCCACGAAGATGTCGCGTTGTTGTGTGGCGTCGAGGGACGCCGAATCGAGCACCATGAAGCTTCCGTCGGGGGCGGGAAAAGCGTGACCGCCGCGCTCGAGGCCGGCGGCCCCGGCGCCGGTGACCTCGCCGTTGGCCATGGTCGCCCGGTAGATCGCCCGTTGCGCGAGGTTGGTGTAGTAGAGCGAGCCGTCGGTGGCCTGGACCGGGTAGAACGACGGGTCGGCGGCGACGGGGCCGGCGAGCGGATGCGGGTCCCGGAACCCGTCGGGCGTGACCTCGGCCGACCAGATTCGGACATCCATGTTGTCGTCGAACGGCGCAAAGAAGATCCGGCTGCCGTCGGGGGCGAAGAACGCCTCCATCTCGCTCTTTCGGGCGTCGTCGGTGAGGCTCAGCCGGCGCGGGGTCGTCCAGGCGCCGTTCTCGAGCCGGCTGAGGAAGACCGAAGCCCCGTGGTCGGGAACCTCGGCCGTGAAGAGCAGCCGATCGCCATCGGGGTGGATGCTCACGGCGTACTCGTAGCGGCCTTCGATGGAGACCGACCCGGGGGCGAAGACGACCGCCTCGGTGGAAGGCGGGGCCTGCCCCATGTACGAGGCGACCGCGGCGGCGGGTTTCTTCGACCGGTCGGTGGTGCCGACATCGACGGGACCGCTGCAGGCGAGCGTTCCCCCCATTAGAACGACTGCAAGGATGTGATTGCGGGTCATCGGGTTCCTCCCGGAGAATCGGAATCGCGAACGGACTCTGGATGAGTACGAAGAAACCCGCGTGAAGTTGTGGCTCGCGGAGCACCGCCGCCGAAGCGACTGCTCGGCCATTCGACCTGACACCGGATCGGTGGCCTTCGACGACGCCGGAAGAGACCTGTAGGATGCATGATGACCGGGAGGGCTGACCGGATGGAATGGAACTCGACCGACCTTCATGACCTGTCGACCGCGGTCGGCCTGCTCGAGAACCCGGGTCTCATCGCCAAGGTCTCCGATGTGGTCGGAACACCCATCGAGTATGTCCTCAAACAGCTGCCCCGGGCGGCCGGCGACACCATCACCAAGGTCACCCGCGATTCGTTGATGGCCGCCGTCAACCTGGCCGTCAAGACCATGAATCTCAACGATCAGGGAAAGCCGACGCCGCGACGCCATGTGGCGCTGGCGGGTCTCGCCGGCGGCGTCGGCGGCGCCTTCGGTCTCCTTGCCCTGCCCGTCGAGCTGCCCATCACCACGACGGTGATCATGCGATCGATCGCCGACATCGCGCGCAGCCAGGGCGAGGACCTGGGGAATGTGGAATCCCGGCTGGCCTGCCTCGAGGTCTTCGCCATGGGTGGGCCGTCCGACGAGGATGATGCCGCGGAGTCGGGGTACTTTGCGGTGCGTACGGCGTTGGCCCAGGCGGTGAGCGAGGCCGCCAGGTACGTCGCCAATCGAGCGGTCGTCGAGGACGGCGCGCCGGTGATCGTCCGCCTGCTGGCCCAGCTCGCAGCCCGCTTCAACACCGTGGTCGGCGAGAAGATCATGGCCCAGGGGGTACCCATCGTCGGCGCCCTCGGCGGTGCGGCCATCAACATCCTCTTCATCGAGCACTTCCAGGACATGGCCCGCGGCCACTTCATCATCCGCCGGCTCGAGCGGACGTACGGCGAGGTCGAGGTGAGAAAGGCCTACGGCGAGATCATCAGCCAACGCGAGCGTGCATGACACGTGCCGGCGTGATACAAAGCCGCCGACCGACGAAAGAGACGGAGCCCAAACATGATCCAACAGGCCGCCCTCGCCAACCCTCTCAGCCTCACCCTCGACAAGGAGCGGGGCGATTTCACCCGTGCGGACATGCTCAAGGTGATCCGCGAGCGGGGCATCGAACGCCTCTCGTTCCACTACACCAGCGTTGACGGCAAGCTCCGCGAGCTCAAGCTGCCGTTTTCGGACTTCACCCAGGCCGAACGGATTCTCGCCTCGGGCGAGCGGGTGGACGGCTCGTCGCTCTTCGCCGGGCTGGTGAACGCCGCGGCCTCGGACCTCTACGTCGTGCCGAGCTATCGGACCGCGTTTCTGAGTCCCTTCGACCCGGTGAGCCTCAACTTCATCTGCCGTTTTCTCGATCGCGACGGCCGGCCCGCGCCCTTCACCCCGGACAACATCCTCGCCATCGCCCACGAGCGCTTCAAGCAGCGCACCGGTTGCGAGCTCCACGCCCTCGGAGAGCTCGAGTTCTTTCTCATCCGCCAGGGCGGGCCGGAGAACTTCTCCGCCCACCGCCAGATCGGCTACCACGCCTCGTCACCGTTCTTCAAGGGCGGCGACGTGGTCAACGAGATGGTCCGCTATCTCACCCAGATCACCGGCGCGGTCAAGTACGCCCACGCCGAGGTCGGCTACATCGACTCGGTTCGGTCTGATCTCCCGCTGCTCGCGGGTCGCCGCGCCGAGCAGCACGAGATCGAGCTGCTGACCCGCCCCATCGAGGAGATGGGCGATCTCATCGGGCTCGCGCGCTGGATCATCCGCAACGTGGCCCACCGCAACGGGATGCTCGCCACCTTCGCACCCAAGATCGAGGAGGGGGTCGCCGGCAACGGGCTCCACTTCCACATGGAGCTGATCAGAAACGGTCAGAACATCATGTCGGACGGCGACGGCGCGTTGTCGCTGGATGCGCGCAAGCTCATCGGCGGGTTGGTCGACTACGCCTCGACGCTTTCGGCATTCGGCAACACCGTGGCCTCGTCCTTCCTCCGGCTGGTGCCCAACCAGGAGGCGCCGACCCGGATCTGCTGGAGCCACAACAACCGCTCGGCGCTCATCCGGGTGCCCCTCGGGTGGTCGAAGCAGAGTCACCTCGCAAAGGTGGTCAACCCCGCCGACACCGATGATTACGTTGATGCCCGCGGCCGGCAGACGGTGGAGCTGCGGTCGCCGGACGGCTCCGCCTCGTTCCACCTCCTGCTCGCCGGGATCACCACCGCGGCCGAGTACGGCCTCACCACCGAGGGCATGCTCGAGCGCGCCGAGGCGACCAACGTCGAGGGCAACGTCTTCTCGGACAAGGAGGTCATGCAGCGCCTCGAACCGCTGCCCGCGAGCTGCGTCCAGTGCGCTCGCCTGCTCGCCGAACGGCGGGCGATGTACGAGGAGGCCGGGGTCTTCCCGACCAGCGTCATCGACTACCAGATCGACCTGCTCAACGCCGAAGACGACGAGAAGCTCAACCGCGATTTCGCGCGGCTGCCCGCCGAGGAGCGGCTCGTGGCCACCCGCGACCTCATGCACAAGGACATCCACCGGCACTGAGCGGGAAGCGCCTCTCGGCCGCCGAGTCGAGGGTGTTCCGGGCCGAGATGCGTCGCCCGGGCGGAGAGGTCAGCCCGTGCCTTCCGGTGGGTTGATCTCGATCGTCAGGTGGGCGATCCCGAGAGCGTCGGGGATCAGCGCCTCGATGTCGCGGCGGTTGCAGGGATCGGGCGATCTGACGGAGATGATCGCCGCCCGGTAGCCGGGCCCGATGGACCACAGGTGGAGATCGACCACCCGCAGCCGGCCGCCGGACTCGATCGCGTCCTTGAGCGCCGCGGCGGCCTCGCCGGGCGCCTGCCGGTCGAGGAGCACGGCGCCGGTGTCCCGGGCCAGCCCCCAGGCCCAGATCGCAACCAACCCGCCGCCGACGACACCCATGGCCGGGTCCATCCAGACCGCGCCGTAGAGCTTGGCGCCGAGGAGCGCGACGATCGCGAGGATCGAGGTCAAGGTGTCCGCGAGGACGTGGAGGTGGGCCGCGCGCAGGTTGTGGTCGTGGTGGTGGTCGTCGTGGTGATCGTTGTGCCCGTGGCCGTGCCGTTCCCGCAGGATGAGCACGCTGGCGCCGTTGACCACGAGCCCGAGCACGGCGACGGCGATGGCGCGGTCGAACGCGATGGGGACCGGCGCGAGGAAGCGGTGGATGCTTTCGCCGGCCATCATCAGGGCGAAAAGGGCCAGCACCACCGCACTGGTGAACCCCGCCAGGGTGTTCACCTTGCCGGTGCCGAAGCTGAAGCCGGTGTCGTGAGCGTGCCGCCGGGCGTAGACATAAGCGATCCAGGCGAGACCCAGGGCCGAGGCGTGCGACGCCATGTGGAGACCGTCGGCGAGCAGCGCCATCGAGCCGAAAACGAGCCCTGCGACGATCTCGATCGCCATGGTCGCCGCGGTCAGGATCACGACCAGCCCGGTCCGCGGTTCGCCCGCCCGCGGCTCGGCCTGACCGAAGTGGTGTTCGTGCACCATCAGTTCCCTCTCCATTCGGCGACGGCCGAGTTTCGTGCCCGACCGAACAGAGACGGTATATCAGATCAAGGCGATCCGAGGTAACTCAGCGTGACGTCCTCGGCATGGATCGTCACCGGGATCTCCTTACCGACTCGCAGGACGAAGGTGCTGGGGTCAGTGAGGCCCCACTCGACGTAGGGCACCGAGAAGGCGGCGTCGACGGTGGCCCTGGGCCCATCCACGGTGACCGTCATCGGAACGCGGATGGGGTGGTCGGCGCCGATGAGCTCCATCACGCCAACCAGGACGACCTCGCTCGTGCCCTGGAGGTCAAGCCGCCCTTCGATGCGCTCCGCGCGGATCGCGATCCGCGGTTGTTCCGACGAGAGCAGGACCTTGGAGTGCATCTTGCTGTCCCGTTTCTTGTTACCGGTGTCGGCGCTGGCGGCCGCGACCACCGCCTCACCCGAGGCCGCGCCGCTGACCGTGTCGATGGTGAAGTCGCCGCTTTCGAGCCTCGCGGTACCGTGCACCGTGTGCATGGTCGCCTTGAGCTCGAAGTCGACGGCGGTCGAGTCGGGCGGCAGGCGGACCTGGATTTCAGCTGCGGCCGCCGGGTGGGCGAAGAACGCCGTCACGAACAGGATACTGACGAACAGTCGGCGCATGGGACCCTCCTCTGGGTCAGCGGTCGGTCAGAGACGGATCCGGAGCATGGTTCGCAGGTTGAGCAGCGGATCGTTCTCGGAGCGTGTGGACGGCGGCCGGATCACCTCGAACGGGCTGAAGAAGACTTCGGCCGCGATCGAGAAGCGTTTGCTCAGATCCCACGAAGCGCCGCCGTTGACCGACCAGGTCCAGCCGTCGGCGAGCAGGCGCGTGTGATCGAGGAGCCCGTCGGTGAGGGCGTTGACCTGGAACTCCATGTCCATGTAGTTGGCGGCGAGCCCCCAGTGGAACATCGTCTTCTTGACGCGGTAACCGCCGGTGAAGGCGAGCCCGACGTAGTTGAGGGTCAGCTCGTCGTCCGACGGCGCCTCGCAGCCCCAGATGTTGTCGGGCGAACCCGGCGGGTGGGAGGCCTCCTCCTCGGTGCAGGTGAAGTCGCCGTTTATCGTGCCGATCTGACCATAGATCCGCCCGCCCAGCACCAACCCTCCGGCCGTGTAGAACGGCCGCTCGAGTCCGACGGCGAAGAGATTCGTGGTCACGCTCTGCAGTTTCACCGGCGGCACCCAGGCGATGTCGAGGGAGAGCTTGGCGGGCATCCCGATGGTGAGTCGCGGTCGGAAGAAGACCGGCAGCCGGTTGAGATCCTCGACCTTGGCGCCGTTGAAACCGATGCGGCGCTGGTCTTCGCTGAGCTGGGGGATGCTGTCGAGCTCGAGCCCGATCTCGAAGGACCACGTCCGGCGCTCCTCGGGGGCGCCCATCCCGGTCATCAGGCTGACCGAGTTGAAGAACTTCATCGCCCAGGCTTCGGGTCGGTTCCAGTCGAGTTCTTCAACGTCGTCGATGACCTGGGCGCGGACCGGCCCGGCAACGGTGAGGATTGCGATCACCACCGTGAGGATGAGGGTGCGGCTGGTGTCGGACTTCATTGATTCCACGGAGTGTCCTTTCGGGAAGCGCGGGGCCGGCGGCTCCGAGGAACCGCCGGCCGGTGGTTCACACCGGTCAGTCGTTGGGCGCGCCGCGTTCGATCCAGTCGCGCAGCAGGTCGATGAGCTCCTGGGCCAGCGCCGGCGCACCGCGCGGCATCCGGCTCCCGGTGATCGAGGGATCGTCGATAACCTTGAGATAGAGGTAGCTGCTGTCAGGCTGATTGGGTTCGATCCGGTCGACCGATGGCTGTTGGCTCGATGCGATGTTGACGATATTGCTGTAGGCCGTACCGGACGACAGGTCCAGGCCCATCGCCGGCGACGATCCACCGTGGCAGCCGGAGAACGCGCAGCTGGCGTCGAAGATCCGGGTCTGGACCGCGGTGAAGGTCGCGAGCTCACCGCCGCCGCCGTCGACGGTGATGGTTCGCCGGTCCGGGGTCGGGTCCACCGCGCCGCGGGCGTCGGTCACCGTGAAAGTGACCGTGTAGGTACCCGACTGGTCATACGTGTGATCGCCGGGCGTCAGACCGGTCGAGCTGAGGCTGTCGCCGAAATCCCAGTGATAGGTCATTCCGTCGCCGTCCGGGTCGGTGGCGCTGCCCGCAAAGCTCACCGTTCCACCCTCCTGGATGGTGACATCGGTCGCGGGTGTGACGATGGTCCCGTTGGGCGGCGAGTTGAGGGTCGAGGAGGCGATGGCAGGCGCCGGCTCGGCCTTGACGAAGATGGCGTCGTTGGTGGCGTTGTCCACCGCCGACAGATACATGAGTACGGGTTTCGAAGCCGAGAAGGTGATCAGCATGTCGTCCTGTCGGCGGTCGGCGGCCGGCACCGAAGGCACCAGGTCGAAGACACCGCGAATCCGGTTGGCGAGCGGCGGTAGGCTCAGGCTGTCGGCGCCGAGGACCGTGCCTGAAGCGTTGCGGACTTCGATTTCGACGGTCACCGTGTCGGGCCACGGGTTGAAGTAGCCGACGTTGGTCCGCAGGCCTTCCGCATCGGCGGCCGGCCGGTTCGATCCCAGCAACAGCACCCCCGCAACCAGCACATCGGCCTCGGCGTAGGCCGGTGCGGCCTGGCCGAAGGTGCCCCCGATCTCCGGATTGTCGCGCTGATCGTTGAAGATCCGGGCGGCGCCGCGAAACGGTTCCGAAGACGCGATCTTGACGGCTCCGTTGCCGTTGTCGGCAAAGAGGGTCGCGACGGCGTCGTCGAAGACGGCCAGCTCGCCCGGATGGAGCGCGATCCTCTCGGTCGCGGCCGGACCCGAGCTGCCCGGCGTGCTCGATCGGAACCAGTCGGCGTAGGCGGTGGAGGTCTCGTCGACGAGACCGATCAGGCGCAGTCCGGTGGTCCACCGGCTGCCCGCCTGACCGACCGCGCGCGAGATCACCGGGAAGAAGGACACGGTCTCGGTGGCCCGGAGTTGGCCGCGGACGGCGCCGGACGGGTGGTCGGCATTGTGGACGTTGAAGTAGTAGCTGTCGGGCGAGGCGAGGATTCGAGCGACCAGATCCTCGTCGATATCGACGGCGGTCACCGAAACACTGCCGGTGAAGGACGCCATGGCATCGACGACCACGGGTCCGTTCTCGGCGGCGGTGCCCATGTGGATGTGGGCGGCGGACGGTGTCGCGATGTTCCCGACGTTGAAGTAGAAGTGGGCGGCGCTGCGGTCGAAGGTGACGACCGCGAAACCCTCGCCGTCGGGATCGCCGGCTGACTCCAGTTCGCGGAATCCACGCAGGGTGCCCGCCGACGATCGTCGGGCGGCGCCGTCGCCGAGCACCTGGCCGCGAACGGCGCCGGCCGGATGATCGCCGTTGTGGACGTTGACGTAGAACGATCCCGGGTTTTCGAGCAGCGCCGCCGTCGACCCGTTGGCGACCTCGCCTTGGGCGACGAAGGTGTTGGCGGCGACCTCGGAGAAACCCGCCTCGAGATCGATGGCGACCGCGCCGCCGGCGCCGGCAGACCCGGCGTGGACATGAGCGGCCGTGGGCATCGAGATGTCGGTCACCCAGATGTAGTACCGGGTCGTACCGCCGTCGATCCCGATCGCGGCCACGCCCCAACCGTCACCGTCTCCCGGGTCGCCGGCGACGCGGTCGCCGGCGAGGGTGGCGGAGAACCAGGTCGTCTGTGCCACCGTGGGCGCCGCGATGGCCATGGCCGTGGAAAAAGCGATGACGAGGATGAGTTGCGTGGGTGTCTTCATTTCTCGACCTCCTGATGTTCTGTGTCGATTATTCGTTGAATGAGACACAATTTCAGTCAGTGTTTCACCGACACGCGGGTTTTTTGTTCGTGAAGTGGCTGATTCGAGCTCGAACCACGACTCTTGCGGTGGGCGGGCCGGGCCTTGATTGGGTGGGTTTGTGCCGAATCCTCGGTTCTCCGAATGGGTGGAGTTGAAGCCGGGATCGCCGGCGCGGTGGAAATGACCCGGCCCGCAGACTGTTGCAGTTGGAGAGAATTCGGAGGTGAGCTCATGCGGATTGCGGCGGTAGGGTCGGCGCTGCCGCCCCACATTTACGATCAGGACGCGCTCATCGAGGCGTTCAGAAAGCACTGGGCCGAGCGTCACTTCAACCTGGACCGGCTGGAGCAGCTCCACCGCAACGTCCTGGTCGGCGGGCGGCACCTGGCGCTGCCGATCGAGGAGTACGACGAGCTGACGAGCTGGGGCAAGGCCAACGACGCCTGGATCCGGGTCGCTGAGGAGGTCGGCGGGCGCGCGGTCCTCCAGGCGCTCGACCGGGCGGGTCTCACGGTCTCCGATGTCGACTGCCTGATCTTCGTCACGGTCACCGGGGTGGCGACGCCGTCCATCGATGCGCGGTTGATGAACCGGCTCGGGCTGAAGCCGGGGGTCAAGCGGATCCCGATCTTCGGTCTCGGCTGCGTCGCCGGCACCGCGGGGATCGCCCGGGCGGCCGACTATGTGCGCGCGTTTCCCGACGAGGTTGCGGTCCTGCTTTCGGTGGAGCTGTGCTCGTTGACGCTGCAGCGCGAAGACCTTTCAATCGCGAATCTGATCGCGTCCGGACTCTTCGGCGACGGCGCCGCGGCGGCGGTGGTGGTCGGCGAGAACCGCCGGGCGGCGGGGCCGAGGATCGTTGCCAGCCGGTCGATCTTCTACCCGGATTCGGAACGCGTGATGGGCTGGGACATCAGCGAGAACGGTTTCAAGATCGTTCTCTCCGCCGAGGTCCCGGAGGTCGTTCGCCGCCACCTGCGCGGCGATGTCGATGCCTTTCTTGCCGATCACGGTTTGAGCCGGGGCGAGATCGCGACCTGGATCTCCCACCCGGGCGGTCCACGGGTCCTGGAGGCCGTGCAGGCGGCGCTCGAGGTCTCCGACGATGCCCTCGAGATCGCCTGGCGAAGCCTGCGCGAGGTCGGGAATCTGTCCTCGACATCGGTCCTGCTCGTCCTGGAGGAGACCCTGCGGGCGCGATCGCCGGAGCCGGGGAGCTTCGGTCTGATGGTCGCGATGGGACCGGGTTTCTGTTCCGAGCTCGTCTTGCTTCAGTGGTAGCAACCCGCCATGATGGCGGCGTGTCTCGACGAGCGGTGGAGAGGTGACACCGTGGCGGATTGGCAGGACTCGCGGGTGCTCTACACTGGGCTGGTGGCCCTGGTTGCTTTCATGCGTCTCGTCGAGCTCGTCATCTCCCGGCGCAACGTCGTTCGCCTCGAGGCGCGCGGCGCCGTCGAGGTCGGCCGGTCCCTCTACCCTTGGATGGTCGCCGTTCACGCCACGTTTCTGCTCGCCTGCGCCGCCGAGGTCTGGTTTCTCGATCGCCGCTTGATCCCCCAACTGGCCGCGTTCTGTATTGCGCTTCTCGTCGGCGCCGCCGCCCTGCGTCTGTGGGTGATGGCGACTCTCGGTCCGCGCTGGAGCACGAGGGTGATGATCCTGCCGGAGACCGCGCCGATCACCGGCGGGCCCTTCCGTCGGCTGCGCCACCCGAACTACCTCGCGGTGGTGGTGGAGTTCGCCGCGTTGCCCATGGTGCACACGGCGTGGCTCACGGCGGGGATCTTCAGCATGGCCAACGCGATGGTCCTGTGTCGACGGATCAGGACCGAGGAGCAGGCGCTCGCCCGGTCCTCCGACTATCTGTCGGTCATGGGCGATCGGCCGCGGTTGATCCCGGGGGCGAAATGACACCTGCAGAGATCCTCGCCGCCATCGAAGAGGTGGCCCGCGTCCACATCGGATTCACCGGCAGCCTGCGACCGGAGATGCGGATGGTCGAGGACCTCGAGCTCGATTCCCTCAAGGCCCTGACCCTGGCGTTGGAGGTCGAGAATCGATTCCGCATCTGTCTCGATCCCGCCCTCGAAGCGACGATCGAGACCGTGGGTGATCTCGTCAACGCCGTCGGCCAGCTGCTGGCGGACCGTGACGACTGAGTCTCTCGGCTCCTGGCTCGAGCGGGCGTCCCGGCGGTCGGATGTCGGGCTGAGGCTTCTCGACCGCAGCGAGCGGGCGACCTGGTATCCGTGGTCCGAAATCCGGCAGCGCGTGGTCGCCACCTGCGGCCTGCTGCAGCGCGCCGGCGTCCGAAAAGGTGATCGCGTCGCCCTCGTCTTTCCGACCTCGATCGAGTTCATCGACGCCTTCTTCGGCGCCGTCCTCGCGGGGGCGGTTCCGGTGCCGCTCTACCCACCGGTGCGGCTCCACCGCCTCGACGAGTACAGCGCGCGGACCGCGCGCATGCTGCGCGCGGTGTCGGCGCGGATGGTGCTGGCCGACGCCCGGTTGCGCCCGATCCTGGGGCCGGCGGTGGCCGCTGCCGAGCCGTCGCTCGGGTGCCGCACCCCGGGAGAGCTGAAACCGGGCCCGGCGAAGCCGGTTGCACGAACGCCGGATGACCTTGCGATGGTTCAGTTTTCGTCGGGGACCACGGTGGAACCCAAGCCGGTGGCGCTGAGCCACCGCGCGGTGACGGCGCAGGCGGTGGCGCTCAACGCCCACTGGCCGGACATCGACGGAGTCGTCAACAGCGGAGTGAGCTGGCTTCCGCTCTACCACGACATGGGCCTCATCGGCTGCATCTTCACCGCGCTCGAGCGGCCGGGGACCTTGACCCTGATTCCCCCGGAGCTCTTCCTCGCCCGGCCGGGGGTGTGGCTGCGCGCGATCTCTTCCTACGGCGCGACCATCTCGGTGGCGCCGAACTTCGCCTACGGCGTGAGTGTCGCGAAGATCGCCGACGAGGATCTCGTCGGCGTCGATCTCTCGGGTTGGCGGATCGCCCTGTGCGGCGCCGAACCGGTGGTTCCTCGGGTGCTGCGTCGTTTTGTCGAGCGGTTTGCCGGCTGGGGCTTCCGCCCCGAGTCCTTGACTCCGGTCTACGGTCTGTCCGAGGCGACCCTGGCCGTGACGTTCTCCGAGCTCGGGGCCCCCTTCGCCAGCCGTCATTTCGACCGCGATCGTCTGAGTGCCGAGGGCCGAGCCGTACCGGCCGCAGATGGTCTCGAGTTGGTCTCGGTGGGTCGACCCCTCGCCGGGATCGACGTCCGGGTCAGGGACGGTGAGGGCCGTGAGCTCCCTCCCGGCCGGGTCGGCGGCGTCTGGGCCCGGGGGCCGTCGATCATGGATGGCTACCTCGGTCGACCCGAGGCCACCGACGAGGTGCTGCGCGACGGCTGGCTCGACACCGGCGACCTCGGGTTCATGCACGATGGTGAGCTTTATCTGACCGGGCGGAAGAAGGACGTGCTGATCCTGCGCGGCCGCAACCACTCGCCGACCGAGGTCGAAGCCGCGGTGGACGAAGTCGACGGCGTTCGTCTCGGATGCTCGGTGGCCGTGACCTGGCTGCCGGAAGGCGCCGACGGAGAGGTGCTGCTGCTGCTCGTCGAGGCCAACCGCGGCGCCGGGCGGTCCGACGATGACGAGCTGATCGAAGCCTGCCGGAAGGCGGTGCGGGTGGCGGCCGGGCTCGAGGTCGATGTGGTGGAGGTGCTCGAACCGGGGACGCTGCCGCGGACCTCGTCGGGCAAGCTCCGCCGTGCGGCCAGTCTCGAGCTCTACCTGGCGGGCGAGTTGGTGCCGCCCGAGAAGATGACCCCGTGGCGGCTCGCCGGCGCCGCGGTCAAGGGAAGTCTCGAGGTGGCGCGGCTCAACCGGAAGAACCGCGGGCGTGGCTAGCCTGGTTCGGCTCGGGCGGAACGTCGGCGGCACTGCAGCACTCGGTCCATCGTGGCGCGGAGGACTCGCTCGCGAGACTCCGCAGACCGCGAAACCTCGACCGGGAAGCGCGCCTGCACGAGGCCCGAGTGCGGGCTGAGGCGCCCGATCTGCTCATCGTCGGGGGTGGCCCCGCCGGGCTCGCCACCGCGATCGAGGCGCGTCTCGCCGGGCTCGAGGCCACGGTCATCGAGCGCCGCCGTCCACCGGTTGACGTCGCCTGCGGCGAGGGGCTGATGCCCGGCGGCGCGGCCCGGCTGCGCGAGCTCGGGGTCAGGATTCCGGGATCCGAGGCCGGCGTCTTCCACGGCGTCCGCTACGTCGATGGGGATCTCGCTGCGGAGGCCCGGTTCACCGTCGGCCGAGGGCTGGGTGTTCGGCGAACGGTGCTGCATCGAGCGCTGGTCGTCCGCGGCGAGGAGCTCGGTGTCGACTTTCGCTGGGGGACAACGGTAAGGGCGATCGACGGCGCCGCGGTCGAGACCGATCGAGGGCGGTTCGCCGGACGCTTCATCGTCGCCGCCGACGGGCGGCTGTCCCGGTTGCGCGAGATGGCAGGGATCGCCACCTCGATTCCGGCGCGAAAGCGATTCGGGGTTCGGCGGCACTACCAACTGGCGCCGTGGGCCGGGACCGTCGAGGTTTTCTGGGCCGACGAAGGTGAGGCCTATGTGACGCCGGTGGGGTCCGGGATGATCGGGGTCGCCCTGCTGTCGCGCGTCCGGCCCCTCGACTTCGACCGCGAACTCCGGCATTTCCCCGAGCTGGCGCGTCGTCTTGACGGCGCGCCGGTCGTCTCGCGTGATCGCGGCGCCGGCCCCTTCGGGCACCGCCCCGAGGCGATCGTCCGGGATCGGCTGGCGCTGATCGGCGATGCTTCGGGCAGTCTCGATCCGATCACCGGCGAAGGCGTGTCCGTCGCTCTGTCACAGGCGGCGGCGCTGGTGCGGGCGATCAGCCGTGGGGCCCTCGCCGACTATGCCGCCGACCATCGGCGGATCATGCGGCTGCCGCGGCGCCTCACCGATCTCCTGCTCATCGCCGAGCATCGCCCGCGCCTCCGCCGGCTCACCATCCGGACCTTCGCGGCCTTCCCCGGTCTGTTCTCCAGGTTGGTCGACATCGTCGGCCGGAGCGGCGCTGCGGCCGACAGGTCGCCTCGATAGGCGATGCGGGCTAGAAACCCCCGGCAAACTGGAGCCTGGTCTCGGCGACCTCTCCGGCGGCATACCCGGGGCATCGGATCGAGTCGCGGAAGGCGCGTTCCTGGCCGATCTTGAGGACGCTCACCGAGATCGTGTCGACGCAGATGAGTGCGCCGTCGGCTGAGAAGAAGCTGAGATCGAAGGTGGCGAGCTTGTAGCCGGTCCCGGTGTGGTTGGCGACCACTCCCATGACATCGACCCAGGTCTGATCAACCGCCTCGTGCGAGAGCGCGCCGACGAGCTCGAAGTCGGGTGCGGCGGCGACCGCCGGTGCGGGCGCGGACGGCGGCGGCGCGTTCGCGGCCGCAGCCGCCACCACGGCTGCTGCGGCGGCGGG
>JAHECW010000084.1 GCA_024641545.1 Acidobacteriota bacterium | reverse complement strand
GGACGGGGCGACGGCGGTCGCGTCGGCGCTGGGGGTGTCCGACCGCGTGATCGGGCTGACCCTGGTGGCGGTCGGCACCTCGCTGCCCGAGCTCGCCACCTCGATCGTGGCCGCCGCCCGTGGTCAGCGCGACATCGCGGTCGGCAATGTCGTCGGTTCGAACCTGTTCAACCTCACCGCGGTCCTCGGCATTGCCGCGACCGCGTCGCCCAACGGCGTCGTCGTGGCCGGCCAGGCGCTGCGCGTCGACCTGCCGGTGATGGTCGTCTCCGCCATGGTGTGCGTGCCGGTCTTCTTCACCGGATTCGAGGTTTCGCGGCGCGAGGGGCTCGCGTTCCTCGCGGCCCTGGCGGTCTATTTCGGGTGGGTGGTGACGGACGCCCTCGGCCGGGGCCTGCCGACGGCGGTGACGGTGGCGGTGGTGGCCTTCGGGGCCGCAGCCCTCGCGGCGACGGCGGTCGAGTCGGCACGCCAGCTCCGGCGGATGCGCAATCGGGAGTAATGCGCGCGGCGCCTCCGGAAAAGAAAGGTCGGAACCGCTGAGATATAGTACGCGCACGAGGAGGCCTCCATGCGTGCAGTGATCACCGGAACCGGAATGCACATCCCCGAAATGCGGGTGGACAACGACACCATGGCCAAGATCATGGACACATCCGACGAGTGGATCAGGGTCCGCACCGGGATCGAACAACGCCACTACGCCGCCCCCGACGAGGCGACCTCCGACCTCGCGACTCCAGCGGCCAGGAAGGCCATTGCCGCCGCCGGCCTCGAGCCTTCCGACATCGACTACCTCGTGGTCGCCACCATGACGCCCGACTATTATTTCCCCGGTTCGGCGCCGTTCATCCAACGAAAGCTCGGGCTCGGGGAGATCCCCTGCCTCGACATCCGCCAGCAGTGCGCCGGATTCGTCTACGCCCTACAGCTTGCCGACGCGCTCATCCGCTCCGGCCAGAGCCGCCGGGTCCTGGTCGTCGGCGCCGAAGCGCACGCCTCGCTCGTTCCGTGGAGCAAGGAGAGCTGGGCGGTTGCCACCGGTGAGAACAAGGACCCTCTTTCAGCCGAGGAGTTCGACAAGAACACCACGACCCGTGACCGGGTCGTGCTCTTCGGAGACGGCGCCGGTGCGGTGGTGGTCGAAGCATCGGATGACGACAGCCGGGGCATCATCGACTGTCTCCTCCACACCAACGGCAACGAGGCCGAACGACTCTGGACAAAGGCCGGCGGCTCGGCCTTCCGACCCTACTTCCACCCCGACATGTTCACCTCGGGCGACTGTGTCCCCGTCGTCGAGGGCCGCAAGGTCTACGCCCTGGCGGTCACCTTCATGCCCAAGGTCACCCTCGAGATCCTCGAGCGCAACGGGCTCACCCTCGACGACGTCGATCTCGTGATCATGCACCAGGCCAACCTGCGGATCAACGAGGGCGTGCAGAAGCGGCTCGACCTGCCCGACGACAAGGTTTTCAACAACATTCAGAAGTACGGCAACACCACCGCCGCCACCATTCCCATCGCATTCCACGAGGCCCTCGAGCAGGGTCGCGCCAAACCCGGCGACCTGGTCTGCTTCGTCGGTCTCGGCAGCGGGCTCAACTGGGGCGCCATCCTTTACCGGTGCTGAACTCCGTTGCCACCAGCCGGGGCTCCCGGTTCCCGATTCACCGTTGAGACATCATCATTCAAAGTCCACAGCCTTCAACCCTTTGCCCCTCCCGCCCAATAGGTGCTACCCTTGGCACGAGTGAAGAAACCTACTCGATCACAGAGACATAGCGGACCACTGATTCACCCCGGGCCCGCCGTCGATCCGGAGATACCTTGACCCGAAGAATGCTCATCAACGCCCTGCGTGCCGACGAGGTGCGTATCGCCATCGTCAACGGCACCACTCTCGACAGCTACGAGGTCTCGGCCACCGACTCCGGCCTCTGCCGCGGCAACATCTATCGCGGCTACGTTGCCAACCTCCAGCCGTCCCTCGATGCGGCGTTTGTCGATTTCGGCGTCCAGAAGGACGGCCTCCTGCGAGCCGATGACGTCGTCGCAAGCGCCTACCATCGAAAGATCGACGGCGACGCCAAACACCCGCGCATCGATCGGATCCTCGAACGCGGTAAGGAGATCCTGGTCCAGGTCGTTCGCGACTCCGTCGGCCACAAGGGCGCGCTCGTCACCTCGAACCTGAGCATCGCCGGCCGCCACCTCGTCCTGATGCCCCTCGACGACGTCCGCGGGGTCTCGCGCAAGCTGGAGAGCGAAACCGACCGCAGCACCATCCGCGAGCGGCTCGAGCGGCTGGAGCTTCCCGCGGGTTGCGGGGTGATCGCGCGGACCAACGCCGCCGATCAGCCGCAACGATCCCTCAACCGCGATGCCAACGCCCTCCTGCGTCTGTGGAAGGAGGTCCAGCAGGAAGCCACCATCGGCAAGGGTCCGCGCCTGCTCTACAGCGATCAGGACCTGATCGTCCAGGCCCTCCGCGACCTCGTCGACAGCTCGATCGAGGAGATCATCGTCGACGACGAAGCCGCCTTCGCCAAGGCGCAGGGCTTCATGCAGACCTTCATGCCGCGGTCGCGGGCCAAGCTGATTCCCTACAAGGAACGGCTCCCCCTGTTCAGCAAGTACGAGCTCGAAAGCCAGATCGAGAAGATCTATCTCCGCAAGGTCGACCTCCACTCCGGTGGTTCCATCGTCATCGACGGCACCGAGGCCCTCACGGCCATCGATGTCAACTCCGGCCGCGCCAACCGCGCCGGCAGCCAGGAGGAGACCGCCCACGCCACCAACATGGAAGCGTCCGTCGAGGTCGCCCGCCAGCTGCGGATGCGCGACATCGGCGGTCTGGTGGTCGTCGACTTCATCGACATGCGGAGCGCGAAGCACCGCCGCAACGTCGAAAAGGCGATGCGCGACGCGATGAAGGACGACAAGGCAAAGCACACCACCAGCCGGTTGTCGGACAACGGGCTGCTCGAGATCAATCGCCAACGACTCAAGAAGGCGCTCCAGCTGAGAACCCACCGCCCCTGCCCGACCTGCGGCGGCGCCGGAACCATCGCCAGCCCCGAGCTGGTCGCGCTGAGCATCCTGCGCCGCATCGAAACCCGCGCCGTCACCGGCCGGATCGAGCACGTCCGGGTCTCGCTTCACCCCGAGCTGGCCGACGCCATCCAGAACGATCTCCGGCGGGAGCTCGCGGATCTCGAGCGCGAGTTCGATATCCGCGTCGAGATCGTCGCCGCGACCAGCCTGCACCGCTCGGAGGAGAAAATCGAGTGGACCGAGCGATCGGCCGCCCGTCCCAGTCAGGTGATCGCAACCGCCGCGGTCACCGCCGCCGATCTCGCCAACGGGGCCCACTCGGGCTCGTCCCGGAAGCCCGAGCCCGAGGTCGAGGACGACGACGAGCCGGAGTCGGCGACGGATAAACCGGCACGCAAGCGACGCCGCGGCGGCCGTAAACGGAAGAAACCGGCCGGCGCCGCCGAGGAGAGCCACGAGGCAGCGGCGCCACCCGAACCTGCCGAGGCGCCGAGTGCCGACGACGACGGCGACGACAGCGGCGAGGCCGGGAAGGACAAACCCGCCCGCAAACGGCGCCGCGGCGGCCGCAAACGGAAAAAACCGGCCGGCGCCGGAACGCAGAGCCTCGAGACGACCGCCCCAACCGAGCCTCTCGGCGCACCGACCGCCGCCGACGGCGACGGAGTTCCCGACAGCGAAGACCACGGCGACGACGGCGACGACAGCGGCGAGGCCGGGAAGGACAAGCCCGCCCGCAAACGACGCCGCCCTCGACGACGGCGCAAGAAAACCGCTCAATCGGATGACGCCGGTGACGGCGGGGCCGGAGCGGATGACGGCGGTGATCACGCCGCACCCGATGCCGGACCGGGCAAGGACGAAGCACCCGAGGAGGCCGCGCCGACACCGCCGAAGACCCGACGACGGCCGCGGCGAACGCGGAAACCCAAGGCCGAAGAGGCGCCGAAGCCGAAGCCGGTGCCCGAGGGGAATGATCCGTTCGCGTACTGAGGAGAAGTGAGGTGTGAGGAGTAAGGAGTGAGCTCGGCTTTTTGCCTAGGTCCTAACTCCTAACTCCTAACTCCTAACTCCATTTACCCTAAGCCATCTCCATGAGCGCCGCGACGGTCTTCTCGATCCCCTCGGCCGCTTCGGAAATGCTCTTCGCGAGCATGTAGGCCGGGCTCGTGATGAGCCTGCGCTCGCGATCGATGACGAACTCGGTGACCGGACACGCGACGTGCTTCGCGCCGAGAGCTTCCAGCGCGCCCGCGGTTCCGGCGTCGTTGCCGATGGTCAGCTCCGGACCCTCACCACCGAGGACCTTGGCCAGCAGCGCCGGGGCGATGCAGACCGCGGCGACGGGTTTGCCCTGCGCATGGACCTTTCGGACCAGGGCGGCGACATCGGGATTGACGTCGCAGTCGGCCCCGGCGACGGCAAAGTTGCAGAGATTCTTGGCGGCGCCGAATCCGCCGGGCAGGATCAGGGCGTCGAGGGCGTCGGCATCGACATCGGCGACATCGGCTACCGGGCCTCGGGCAATCCGCGCCGCTTCAATCCGCACGTTGCGTTTCTCGCCGGCCGCCACCTCACCTGTGTGGTGGTTGATCACGTGCATCTGTTCGACATCGGGGGCGCAGATCACCATCTCGGCGCCGGCGCGATCGAGCGCCAGCATGGTGATGACCGACTCGTGGATCTCGGCGCCGTCATAGACGCCGCAGCCCGACAGGATGACTCCGACTCGCTTTTTTGCCATCTCCGACCTCCAATTCACCCGTTTCCCGCAGGTGATTGTAGCCCTTCCCTCTCCCTCTCCCGCGTCCGCGTCCGTGCCCGCGTCCGTCTCCGTTTCCGTGACCGAATCCGTGACAGTGGCCGTGGCAGCGGACCCCCGGGAATCCCAGGCCTACCGCTCACCGGGGCGTGCCGGGCGCGGCATTGTGCCCGCACCATCCTTCCGGCAGCCCATCACGCCCCGCACAATGCCGGCGCCGGGCAACCCACGGCGAAAGCGACCCGGTGCATTTCTCCCGGCCACGAAAGAGGCCGCCGGCGCGCGGGCAGCGCGGTCACCGCTCTTCCTTCCGCCTCTCGTGACCGCGCTGCCCGTGCGACGCTGGGCCGCCGGAGGCGACCCAGAAGGCCGGAGCCGAAGAAACCAGGTGCCGCGCCGATTCCCGATGGTGCCGAGACACAACGCCGTCCTGCGGGCGAGACGCCCGCACCACAATGCGCGACGCCGGGCCGCCGAAGGCCCCCCGGGAAACCGCGGCGGCGGCAGCGTCCGGGGCAGCTATAGCACGGATCGGGCACGGACTCGGACGCGGACGCGGGCCCGGGAGGGGGAGAGGGAGAGGGAAAGGGAGAGGGAGAGGGAACGGAGAAGGGCTTTCGAGGGTTGATGATTCCGGAGGCACCATGATCGACTTCTACAGCTGGGACACTCCCAACGGCCACAAGATCCGAATCATGCTCGAGGAGTGCAATCTCGAGTACCGCGTTCACCCGGTCGACATCTCGGCCGGCGAGCAGTACGCACCCGAGTTCCTCGCCATCAGCCCGAACAACAAGATCCCCGCCATCGTCGACCCCGAGGGCCCCGACGGTCACCCGATCTCGATCTTCGAGTCCGGCGCCATCCTGCTCTATCTCGCCGAAAAGACCGGCCGGCTGATGCCGAGAGACCAACCCGGACAATGGATGGTCCTGCAGTGGTTGATGTTCCAGATGAGCGCCATCGGCCCGACGCTGGGTCAACTCGGTCACTTTCTCTACGCCGCATCGGAATCCGTACCGTACGCCGTCGAACGCTTCTCCAAAGAAGCTCAACGCCTGGCCGGGGTGGTCGACACTCGACTCGAAGGCCGCGACTACCTGGCGGGCTCGTACTCCATCGCCGATATCTCGAGCTTCCCCTGGCTCGCCCGCCACGAAAGGCTCGGCATCGATATTGACAGGCTGCACAACCTCGGGCGCTGGCTCGACGCGATCGCCGCCCGGCCTGCGGTTCGGCGCGGACTCGAACCGGTGGCGTGAATCCGCGGCCCCGGCCTGACCGCGACCAGGACCGAGCAAAGCCCGGCCGGACAGCGTGGGGACCTCGACCGGTGGCGGTCGAAGTGACGACGCCGGGCGGCGTCTCGTTGCTGCGGTGACACCCGCTGCCGCGACCGGACTCGCTCGTTCGAAGGTGGGACGAACGCGATCGCGAACCGGTTGACATGTCCGCCTCGGTCACCATGTACCATCGTCGGAGCACGATGAGCCTCGAGCATTTCCTCAACGCCGACTTCGATCTGAGCCTTCGACCACGCTGGCGTCGCCCGGACGGCGAGGCCGCGAGGCGGCGGATCACCGATCTTGCCTGGCATGCGCTCTTCCTCGCCGAGGACAACGACTCGGTCGTGGTCCCCGAGGAGGTCCCGGAGGATTTCGTCGAGTATCTTCACCGCTGCCGGATCCCGATGCCGATCCTGACGGTGGAACCCTCCCACCGTGCCGAGAAGCGCCTCTCGCCTTCGGGTTGGAACGCCGACGCCGCTTGCCGCAACGAGCGGTACCGCAGACCGGCCGACCACCCCACCCTCGAAGCGGTGGCGCGGGTCAACGGCCGCCGTTTCTGCGCCCGGATCGAAGACGCGATCCTCGGCGGCGGTCACGTTATCGCCGAGATCGAGGATGAATCCCGACTGCGCGAGCAACTCGAGAACCTGCCCGGCACGCCCGGAGGCTGGATTCTCAAGGCCGAGCACGGCAACGCCGGTCTCGGCAACCGCCGCCTGCGTACGAGAACCCTCAGCGCCGGAGATCTCAAGACCGTGCGCCGGATGTTCGAGGAGGATGACGTGGTGATCCTCGAACGGTGGCGAACCCGGCTTCGCGACCTGTGCTCGACCCTGATCGTCACGGCCTCCGGCGGAGCCGATCGGCTCGGCCTGCACGAGGTGGTCAACACCGCCGACGGCGCGCTGATCGGCGATCTCTTCGAGGAGGACCCGGCGCCGCTCGCCCGGTGGCGCTCGCCGATGGCGGAGGCGGCGGAGGCGGTGGCGGGACGGCTCGCCGCGGCCGGCTATACCGGCCCGGCCTGCATCGACGCCTTCGTCTGGGACGACCGAGGACAACCCCGGCTTCGTCCCCTGGTCGATCTCAACGCCCGACGCGAGATTTCGGCCGGGGCATCCAGCCTGTGGCGCCGTCTGGGCGGCCGCGGCGCCGCCTACTGGCGGTTCTTCACCCACCGCAAGCTCCGCCTTCCTGACACCTACGTCGAGATCGAGACTGGGCTGGGTTGCGATGCGTACGCCGTCGGCCGCGGCTCCGGAGCGTTACTGACGGCGCCGCTCTGGCTCGGTTCCCGACGCCGACCGGTCGCCAAGGCGGCCGTCCTCTTTCTCGGACACGACCGCGACGAGGTCTTTGCCCTCGACCGCCGTTTTCGCGAGCGGTTCGAGAGATGACCGCGCGTCTGCTGGTCGTCGTCGGGCCGACCGCGGCGGGCAAGACCCGACTCGCTGTGGAGATCGCCCACGAGCTGGGTTCGGAGATCCTCTCCGCCGACTCACGCCAGGTCTATCGCGGACTCGACCTGGGAACCGGCAAAGACCTCGACGAGTACGCCGCCGTCGATCCTCCCGTTCCCCACCACCTCATCGACATCGCCGACCCACAGGAGATCTACACCCTGTTCCGATACCAGCAGGACTGCTACCGGGTCATCCGTCGGCTGGTCGGGGATGAGAGGTTCCGATCGGGATCGGTGCCGCTGATCATGGCGGGGGGCAGCGGGCTCTACGTCGAGTCGATTGTCAGGGACTACCGCATCGACGATGTCCCCGAGGACCTCGCGCTCCGTCGCGAGCTCCGTCACCGGCCTCTAAAAGACCTGGTTGCCCGGCTCCTCGACGCCGACGCTCGGCTCGCCGCCCGCACCGATGGCTGCAACCGCGAGCGGGTGATCCGGGCGCTCGAGATCGCCGCCGCCGCGAATCGGGGTCCCGTGCCGAAATCGACCCCGCTTGGGTTCGAGCTCGACTCCAGGGTCTACGCGATCACTATCGATCGCCCGACCCTGCGCCGGCGGATTCGCTCGCGGCTCGAAACTCGCCTGGCGGGTGGAATGATCGACGAGGTTCGCGGGCTCCTCGACGCCGGCCTGACGCACCATCGCCTCGACCGGCTCGGGCTCGAGTACCGCGAAGTCGGCGCCTACCTCGCCGGACGCAAGACCCGCCGCCAGATGGTCGACGACCTCGCCACCGCCATCGGCCGGTTCGCCAAAAGGCAGGAAACCTGGTTCAGGGGAATGGAACGGCGTGGGACGCCGATGACCTGGATCGAACCCGGCGACGCGGCCCGGATCCTCGAAGAGACTGCGACATGGGTGAGCGACGACTGACCTGGATCCTGGAAACCGCGCCATCAATTTCTTGAAACCGGAAAATCGAAGCCTGAGAACGGGTTTTTCGAAAGTTGCGTCTGGCACCTTCGCTCGCCGGGCCATATCTTAGAAGCTGCGAGCTGTCGGAAGATCGGGGGGATCCCATGACGACCTCAACCGAGGAACGCCGGTCCGGTGGTGTTGCGACCACCCAGGTCGAGTATCAAATGAGGTTCCGGGAGATCATCGCCCGAGCCGGGGCCCAACCCGCGGCCGAGTTCGAGAATCGGCATGCCTTGAGGCCGTTTCTCGCCGTCTCTCGGGAGGCAGGTTCGGGGGGCGCCGAGGTTTCGCGGCGAGTCGGCGCACGACTTGGGTGGGCGGTGCTCGACAAAGAGCTGGTCGAACGACTCGCGGACGACCTCGAACTGGAACCGCGGGCCCTCAAACTCATGGACGAAACCCGCTCCAACTGGTTTTCGGAAACGCTGCTCAACCTCTTCAACTCGCGTCTCGTCGCCCAACAGGCCTACGTCGACCTGCTCGGCAAGGTCATCGCTCTGGCCGCGGCGTCGGAATCGGTGGTCATCGTCGGGCGGGGCGCCCACCTCATCCTTCCGGCCGAGAGCGGTCTTCGTGTCCGAATCACCGCTCCCCGAAGGTCGCGGATTGAGGCGATCTCCCGGACCGAAGGGCTGGACCTGCCTTCTGCCGAGAAGAAACTGGACGTCACCGACGCCGATCGCGCCGGTTTCATCCGGCGCAACTTTCGCAGCGATGTCACCGATGCCTCGCTCTACGATCTCGTCCTCAATGCCGGCACCCTCGGCGCCGATGGTTGCGTCGAATTGATCATCCGGTCGCTCGAGGTCCGAGGATTGATCTGAGGCTAGTTCACCGTCATCGGCTCGCTGAGGGCGAACTGGGCGATGGTGGCGAGAAACGACGCTCCGCCGTCGGTCACCATCTGGTAGCTTCCCTCCATGGTTCCGAAGGGCGTCGCCAAAGGGCAGAACGAGGTGTACTCGTAGGATTCGCCGGGAGCGAGAACGGGTTGGTCGCCGACCACCCCCGGACCTCTGACCTCTTCCACGTGTCCGTTGGCGTCGGTGATGATCCAGTGGCGGTTGAGGAGTTGAACGATATCGGAGCCGACGTTGCTGATCCGGATGTCGTAGGCGAAGAACCACTGGTGTTGGGCAGGATTCGACTTTTCACGGAGGTAGTGTGACCGGACCTCCACCCTGACTCCCCGAGTCGTTGCCTCAGATGTGTTCATTCGCTCCTCCCCCTTCGCTCCCCTGGAGCCAACCGCGGAGGATGGTGCGCGATTCCCGGGCTTCGTCGCCGGATGCGACGAAAGAGTGAGCCTCCTGCCGGTTTTCCTGTATCTTTCCCAAGAGCAAGCCAATGAATGCAACCATCGAGCACCCGGCGGTATCTCAGAGGATGTGGAAATGGTCATCCCTCTCGGTTCGAATCGCCGGCCCGCCATGGCGGGGCCCATGACGCATCACTCCGACGTCGACTCGGCCGGACTCGTCGATCGGGCGATCGCCGGCGACGTGGACGCCTTCGAGGCGCTGTACCGACAATCGGTGGGCCGGGTCCACGGTCTCTGCCTGCGGATGTGCGGCGATCGCTCATTGGCCGAGGAACTGACCCAGGAGGCGTTTGTCAGAGCCTGGCAGAAGCTCCCGTCCTTCCGCGGCGACAGTGCATTCTCGACCTGGATGCACCGGCTGACCGTCAACGTGGTCCTCGGTCACCGGCGCAGCGCCGGACGCCGGCAGAACCGAGAGACGGCGGCCGGCGAGGAATGGTACAGCGAGGGCGGCGCCACCCAGGAACGCCCCGGAGTGTCGATGGATCTCGAACGAGCCATCGCCGGGCTGCCCAAAGGCGCACGGACGGTATTCGTCCTCCACGACGTGGAGGGCTACAAGCACACGGAGATCGCCCGGGTCGCCGGGATGGCGGTGGGCACCTCGAAAGCACAGCTGAGCCGCGCCCGGCAACTGCTGCGAAAGGCTTTGGCATCATGAAGACGTTCGACTGTGATCAGGTGCTGTCGATGATCGACGATCTTGTCGATGAAGCACTGGATGAGCACGACCGGACCTCAGCGCGGTCCCATTTGGAGGCGTGCCCGAGCTGCCGGGCCGAGTTCCAGGCCGCCACGAGGCTCCAGGCCGCAACCAGGTCGCTGCCCCGCTCCACCGAACCGGAACGAGATCTCTGGCCGGGAATCGCCCATCGCATCGAGGATCGACGGGTGGTGCGTGGTGAGTTCGAGCGACCGCCCGCCGTGCGGCCGCGGCGCTGGTGGATGGCGGCTGCGGCGGCCGCGATTCTGGTCGTCTCGGTCAGCCTTGCCTACCGGGCCGGGCTCGAGCGAGGGTGGCCCCAAACCGCCGCGACGGCGCCGGTGGAGTCCTTCTACGTCAGGGCGGCGTACGGCGGCCCCGGGACCGGGCTGGAGTCGGCTCGAGATCAGCTGCGCAGCAGTCTCGACGATCGGCGGGACGAGCTGTCGCCCGAAACCTGGTCGGTGGTGATGGAGAACCTGCTGGTGATCGACAACGCCATCGCGCGGATCGAGACCGCCATGGCGGACAATCCGAACGACGGACGGCTCAACCGCCAGCTGGCCACGGCCTACCGCCAACAGATCAACTTGCTTCAACGGGCGACCCGGCTGCCCGCTGAGGTCTGAGACAACACATGAAGAACGAGGCAGCGGAGGTCAGTATGAAAAAGACAGCTCTCGTGTTCCTGATGGCACTGGCGGTGGCAGGGGTCACCCGTGCCGACCGGACGGTGAACGAAACCCGGCCGTTGGCGGCCGATGGAAGAGTCGAAGTCAGCAATATCTCCGGCGAGGTCAAGGTCATCGGCTGGTCCGGCGACGGCGTGGCCATCACCGGCTTGCTCGAGGATGGTGTCGAAGAACTCACCATTTCCTCCGGCGGCAACCACCTCAGCATCGAGGTCGAGCTCGAACGCCGGACGCGGAACGGCGGCAGCGCCTATCTGACGATCAAGGTGCCGAAGGCCGCAAGCCTCGACATCGAGACGGTGAGCGCGAACATCTCGGTGGACGGCGTCCTGGGAGAGCTCGACCTCGAGTCGGTGAGCGGTCAGGTGGAGATTTCCGGTGAAGCCCGAACGGTGGAGGCATCGTCGGTCAGCGGCGACGTCATCGCGACCTCGACCGCAGGAAGCTCGGAACTCGAATCAGTGAGCGGCAACATCATCGTGCGTCATGCTTCAGGACGGCTCGACGCCTCGGTGGTCAGCGGCAACATCGAGATCGAGGGCGGCGCGCTCGACAGCTTTGACGGTGAGACGGTATCGGGCTCGATCTTCTGTGCCGCGGGTCCGACCGATCGCGGGAGATTCACCATCGAGACCATGAGCGGCACGATCGAGATGGTGGTGGCGCCGGGAATCAACGCCGAATTCTCCATCGAGACCTATTCGGGATCCATCAAGAACGACATCGGACCGTCGCCCAAGCGGACCGATGACTACGGCCCCGGCAGAGAGCTCCGTTTCACCGCCGGCTCGGGAGGCGCGAGGATCTCCATCGAGAGCTTTTCCGGGAGCGTCAAGCTCCGCACCAACTGACGATCGGCCCGAAAAACAGAGGACCCCGGGCTCTCGGCGCCCGGGGTTTTCTGTCTGTCGAAATAATGTGAGGTAACATGGATGGGTATCCCCGAACGAGGTGAGGTACCCAAGATGCGCAAGCAGATGGTGCTGACAGCGGTGGGCAGGGACAGGTCCGGAATCGTGGAGGAGTTCACCAAGCTCATCCTCCACTACGACGGCAACATCGAAGCGAGTCGGATGGTCCGCCTCGGTGGCGACTTCGCCATGCTTATCTTCGTCAGTGCGCCCGAGGATCGCGTCTACGAGCTGCGCCGCGCGGTGGACGACCTCCATTTCACCAAGTTCGATGTCCTGACCAGGCTCAGCGAGGTCGAGGACGAGGTCGAAGATCCCCAGGTCAGCCGTTGCACCATCACCGTGCTCGGCGCCGACCACATGGGGATCATCAACCAGATCGCGCAGTATCTCGCCGAACAGGGAATCAACCTCGAGAGCATCCACACCGAGGTATCGGCAGCGCCCATGAGCGGCACGCCGCTCTTCACCATGTCGGCCGAGGTCGTCGTCCCACCGCGTCTGGCGGTCGATGATCTTCGCGAAGCCATGGAGTTCATCGGCGACGAGATGGGGGTCGACACCCAGGTTTTCGAGAAGGTCGACGGGGTGGCGAACCCGTAGGCAAGCGGCCAGCCTCCTGAGGGCATCCATCGTTGGGCGAGGGCCGGTCTGAAACCCGCCGCTGCGAATTCCTCGAGTACAGCCCACTGGAGGCTCTTAGACCCTGCCCAGCAACAGCAGCGCTCCCAGGACGACCAGCGCGCCCGCGACGAGTCGCCGGAAAGCGGTCTCCTCGACGCGGAGGTGGAGACGGTTGCCCAACCACGCGCCGGCGATCACGGCCGGGAGCACCAGAAGACTCGACCACAGTCGCTCGAGCGTGATCAACCCCATCGCGGCGTAGGACGGCACCCGAACCAGCGTCATCAGAAGAAAGACGGCCATCAGGTTGCCGCGAAAAGCAGCCTTGTCGACGCCGGCGAACTGGTAGTAGAGCACCAGCGGCGGTCCTCCGGTGCCGAAAAGTCCGGTGAGGAGCCCCGATGCCAGCCCGACCGGACCGACGATCCACCTCGGGCATCGCCGGTCCCGACCCGCGGGCGACATGAGAAACACGAAACCGACAATCACGAGGACGCCGCCGAGCAGGACCAACAGGAACCTCGGGTCCCCCCACCCGAGCAGCCACGCCCCGATGGGAATTCCGACACCGACCCCCACCATGAGCACCGCCACCCCGCGCCAGGCGATGTCACGCCGCGACGAAACGACCACGAAGAGCTCGGCCGGGAGATTGACGAGGAGCAGAAGAACCACCCCATCGCGAAGATCGGGCAGCAGGAGGGCGAGGGCGCCGACGGCCACCAACCCGGCGCCGAAGCCCAGGAGAACATAGATCGCTTCGGCCGCCACGAGCACGAGGCAGACGGCGACGAATCCCCACGGCGATCCGAAAACGGTTGCGACACCCACAGTAACGGGGAGTTTACTTCGACCTCGAGCCCTTCGATCAGGAATGTCCGTGGCACCGTCGATGTTCGCACCCTCCCGGGTGTTATGATTTCGCCCCGAGAGGAAGCGCCGTACGATGCCCACCCCCGAACTCAACGCGGTCGTGACCACCAAAATGGAAGTCGCGCCCGGCCTGATGGTGATCCGCGTGGTCCCGGACGGCTGGGATCTGCCCGAGTTCGAACCCGGACAGTTTGCCGTCCTCGGCCTCCCCCCCGAAGCGGATCGGTCGATTCACGCCGACACCGAGGAGGCACCCGTCAAACCGGGGAAGCTCATCCGCCGCGCCTACTCGATCGCCTCGTCGTCAAAGGCGCGCCACTATCTCGAGTTCTACGTCACCCTGGTCCACTCGGGCGCGCTGAGCCCCCGCCTCTTCAACCTTCAACCGGGGGGACGGGTCTGGCTCGGGCCGAAGATCACCGGGACCTTCACTCTCGATCTGGCGCCCACCGACAAGGATGTCATCCTCGTCGCGACCGGCACCGGTCTCGCGCCCTACATGAGCATGCTCCGCAGCGAGCTCGCGGCTTCGCAAGGACGACGTTTCGCGGTATTGCTCGGCGCACGACACTCATGGGACCTGGGCTACCACGCCGAACTCGTCGCCATGGAACAACTCTGCAAGGACTTCACCTACCTCCCGATCATCTCCCGCCCGGCGGAGGAGCCCGTACCGTGGCCCGGCCGCGCCGGCTACGTGCTCGATCTGTGGCTCAGCGGAGAGCTCGACGCGGAGTGGAAAAGGACACCGACCCCGAAGAACTCACGGGTCTTTCTCTGCGGCAATCCGGCCATGATCGACGACATGGTCGAGCTGCTTTCGGAAAGCGGATTCACCGAACACACGAGGACAACGCCGGGTTCCATCTTCGTGGAACGATACTGGTGACCCCGGCGTCGCCGCGACAGGAGCCAGACATGGACATCACCATCGAGTATTGCGTCGTTTGAAACTACCAACCACGTGCCGCCGGGCTGGCGGACGAGTTGAGCAACGAATTCGGAGCGGACACACGCCTCATCAAGGGCAAGGACGGGGTCTTCGAAGTCGAGGTCGACGGGCAGCTGGTCTTCTCGAAACGGAAAATGGGCCGGTTTCCCGATCCGGGTGAGGTCGTGAAGGCGATCAGGGAGCTGTGACGGAGGGGTTGAGAGTTAGAAGTCAGAGGTTGGATGTGAGATGTCGGACGTTGACTTGGTTCCAACTTCTGACCTCTGGCGCTTCACTCCTGCATTCTCACTCGTCGTCAATCCTCCGCCGGTAGATGAACCGGTCGAGGATCTTCGAGTACGGCGACCACGAGGCTTCCGGGTCCCCGTCGGCGTTGATGGCTTCCATCATCCCGGCCATCTTGGAGTCGAGGTTGTCGACGATGTGGACCAGCAGGGCTTCGGGGGTCTTGGGGCGGCGCGGTGAACCGTACTCGTAGCGGCCGTGGTGCGAGAGAAGGATGTGGAGCAACTGGCGACGGGTCTCATCCGGGAACGCTCCCATCTCGGAGATGAGCCGATCGACAAAGAGCACCTCCATGGTCAGGTGCCCCAGCAACCGACCGTCGTCGGTGTACTCGATGGATGAAGAGATGTCGAGCTCCCATATCTTGCCGAGATCGTGAAGTACACAACCGGCCACCACGAGGTCGGCGTTGAGGGAGTAGTGACGCGCCAGTTCAAGGCCCATGGCCGCCATCGAGACGGTGTGCTCGAGGAGCCCCGAACGGAACGCGTGGTGCATCCCCCGCGCCGCGGGTGAAAATCGAAGCCGGTCGGCCACCTCGGGTTCAGAGACCACCCGAAAAAGGAGTTGCTTGAGATGCTGGTTCTCGACCCCTTCGATGAGGGCGGTGAGTCGTTGCCAGAGAAGATCGACATCCACCGATGACGAACGCACGTAGAGGGTCTCGTCGATCTCGTCCGCCGGGACCCTTGTCGCGCGACGGATGACGACCTGGAGCCGGTTGTTATAGCGCTGAACCTGGCCCTTGACCGTCACCACCGCTCCCACGTCGAGGATCTTGCCGAGCTGTTCCACGTTCTCCCAAACCAGCACCGCGACCTCGCCGGTCCTGTCGCCGACGGTCCCCGCCAGAAAGGGTCCTCCCCCACGCCGCTGGCGCACATCCTTGGAACGAACGACGTAGCTCTCGTCGATCTCGGTCCCGGGCTGCAGTTCGCTGATCCACGTCCGCTTGGTCTCGGATGTCACGCCGTTACTCCCGCCTGCAGCCAAAATCACAAGGTCTCGACAACACCGAGAATGAAGTCGAGCTGCTTCTGATCGATAGTCACCAGATACTCCTGCCTGAGACGATTGACGAGGCCTCGCGACTGCTCCTGATAGGAGTTCGCCGACATCCGCCGCTTGATGTCCTCTTCGACCTCTTCAAAGGTCTGATAGCTTTCGGGGATTCTCTCGACCAGGTGGATCACCTGGATCCCGCCGGCGGTTTCGAGAGGCTCGGTGAAGCCGCCGCCGGCAACGCCATCGAGCGCGGCGCGGAGATCACCTCTGAGGTCCGCGATGGGGATCGACCCGAGTTCCTGGACCTCGACTCCGGCGAGGGTGGCCTCGGCACGAAGGTCCGACCCTTCCGAGACCCGCTGGACCAGGCCGCGGGCGATCCTGGTCACCTCGGCCTGGTTGGAACCGTTCTCGGCGATGGGAAAGAAGAGCTGTTCGAGCTTGACCTTGGCCGGGACCTTGTAGAGATCCTTCTCCTTCTCATAGCGGATCCGGACCTCCTCCTCGGTGATCTCGGTGGGCCGGATCTCGGACTGGACCGTCCGCGACAGGAGGATGGTCTGGCGGTACCTCTCGCGGAGATCGTCGAGGGACATGTTTGAACTCTCGAGAGCCGCCTCCCAAGCAGCATCGTCGAGGAGGTCGTTCTGCTCCCTCAGACCGTGGATGGCCGCATCCACCGACTGGTCATCGACCTGAACCCGCCGCTCCTCGGCCCGTTCGAGCAGGACCATCTCGTCAACCAGGGTTTGGAAGAGACCTTCGGTGTAGTCACGAAGGTCCTTGCCCGTGGGCATGGGGCTGACCTGGGCGAGCTCCTGCCGCAAACGGATCTTGAAGTCGTTGACGGTCACGATCCGATCGTTGACTCGGACCAGGATGGTCTCGATGACCTCCCGCTCGGCGGCTGCCATGGCCGCCGAGATCACGATGGTCAGGACGGCCGTGACAACAATCAATTTAACTCGCATGAATCTCCTCTGCATATCGGCCCTGGTAGCTGAACCACAAACGATTGAGGTTCACCTTCACGCCGACCTCATTGGCAAGCCGTTGCACGCATGCGGCGGAGTGCTCCCGCGCCGCGATCTCTCCGAGCCGGCGACGAACCTCGGGCTCGATTTCCTCGCGCGGCGGCGGTCCGGCCGCCACGACCTCGAGGACCTGGAAGATATGGTAACCCGACGGGCCGGGCACGGGGGCGGAAATCTCACCTGCCTTGAGGGCAAAAATGACTTCGTCGAGGTTCTCCGAGAGACCGCCCTGGGTGAGGAACCCGAGCTCACCGCCGCCATCGGCGTTGGGCGCGCGACTGACCTGCCTTGAAAGCTCGATGAAATCCATCCCTTCATCGAGCTGTCGACGGGCCGTCTCGGCGGCCTCCCGGGTGTCGAGGAGCATCTGACGAACCGCAGCTCGAGCCGGACGCGACACGGTCTGGGCCGTCTCGATCTCGGTCTTGACGATCTCCTCCGCGGGCGCCGGCGGTGGACCGCAGAGGCCGTCGAGCAGCGTCCTGACCCGAGCCGACCGCGCACCCGGTTCGGCGGAGACCACCACGTCGCCGCCGCGGCCGGCCGCCGCCACCACGACCTCCTGGTCGATGAACTGGTCGAGCAGCCGTGACGCCACCGTATCGGTCACGCCCTGCCAGGCCTCGCCGGTCGCCGCCGCAAGGTGTTCCTGGAACACCGCAACCTCGATGGAGTGGGTTCCAACCGTGGCGAGTACGTCTTCATCGGTCCCGCAACCGAGTGCGAGCCCGAGACAGACAAGACCACCGGAAAGGGCGTAACGTCCCCGCATACGCGGAGCTTAACATGTTATCGAGCGGGGCCTTCCCCGGACCTCGGATCGCAGCTAGATCGATCCTCCGCGGTCCGGCAGACGGCGTTCCAGAATGGCGGCAAGCGGCAGGCCGAGGATGCTGCCCAAGGGGCGGCCCCTCAAGACCAAAGTGGAGAAGCGGACCATGGCCTCGGCGCAGAAAAAGAGGTTGAGCAGCACCGTCAGCTCCGACCGGTTCCCCGACCCGCCCAGGTTGGCGAGTCCCCCGATGAGTTCGGCCGAGGCGCCGATCATCGTGAACCAGAGCGGCCGCACGCCGAGTTCCCGGGCCCACCGTTCCTGAAATCGCCTCGGCGCCAGGGTCGCGGCGATGGTGAGCAGCACCGTTTCGAAGGCGCTGGCCTGGTCCGCGAAGGACCGTCCCTCGGTCCTCGATCGGGGCGGCAGCAGCCGAAGCCGTGTTGCCGACCCGGCGGGCGTCTCCTCGACCCGATCAAAGACATAGACCCAGCCTTCGCCCAACCTGTCGGTCGACACCAGCAAGAAGTTCTCGCCTCGATACGGCAGGACTCCAGGCTCCTCCCAATCGCGGCGGTGGATCATCGACAGCAACTCGAGAACGCCGGTGGACGCGTCGTAGGCCTGCACCGCCGGCGCCGGGATCGGTTCCAAAGGCGGCGTTCGCCGACGCTCGAGGAGCGAAACCGGGAAACCGAAAAGCGATCCGACAGGTTCACAGTCGGAGACTGCCTGCGCCAGGCGAACCGCGCCCTCGACAAAGAGAACCAAGCCGAAAAAGATCACCGGCCTGGGGATCCAGGGGAAGAGCGAATCGTCGCCGAGCATCGAGACCAAGAGCTCGACGACGCACGCGGCGCCGACGACGATTTCGAGGACTGCGGACAGGGAGGTTGCAAGGGTCGCCGGGAATCCCATGTCATCACGCCACCGGAGCTGTCGGGAGGCGGGTGCGAACCCCAGAAGGGGCGAGAGAAGCCAGAACCAGGGCCGGAGCCCGGAGGCGCGAGCCGCCGCCCGCGCCGCCTGAGCTGCGCCATCCACCGTTGCGCGGTCGAGGGGCGACACCACCCGCATGACATCCTCGCCCAGCCAGGGCTCGAGTGTCCAACGGGCGCCGCGACGCCACGGCTCACGCTCCACCACCTCGAAGCCCGATCCCTCCCACATCACCGCGGCCCCGCGGCGACCGCCGGCGCGCGGCCGCCAACCGAGATCGATTTCCGCGCTCAGAACGACAATCCCGCCGCCATCGCTCGGCATCACCCTGACCCCGTGGCCGAGATCACGACTGATTGGGGTGGTCACGGATCCATCCTAACCGAACACGAGTAAGATGATCGCCGCAATGGCCGAGCCCGTCATCTACCTCGATCACAACGCCACCACCGCCTGCGATCCGCGGGTGGTCGAGGCCATGCTGCCGTTGATGACCGAGACCTACGCCAACCCGACCACCCGCAACCACCGGCCCGGTCGCGACGCCGCCTGTGCGTTGGAACGGGCCCGGGCAACTGTCGACCGGCTGCTCGGCGGACGGGCGGCGAGCGAGGTCGTCTTCACCGCCGGCGCGACCGAGGGCAACAACCTCGCGCTCATGGGCGCCGCCGACGCGCTCGCGGACCGCGGCCGGCACATCGTCAGTCAACGCACCGAACACGCCTCGGTCCTCGAACCCCTGGCCGCCCTCCAACGTCGCGGCTGGGAGATCACCCTGGTCGGAGTCGACGAGATCGGCCGGATCGACCTCGATGCCCTCGAGTCCGCGATCCGCGACGACACGACCCTGATCTCGCTGATGCTCGCCAACAATGAAACGGGCACCATTCAACCGCTGGCCGAAGCGGCCGCGCTGGCCCGGTCGCGCGGCGCCCTCGTGCACTGCGACGCTGCTCAGGCCGTCGGCAAGATTCCGGTGGATGTCGCCGAACTCGATGTCGATCTCCTCACCGCTTCGGCGCACAAGTTCTATGGACCGAAGGGAATCGGCGTGCTGTGGATCCGCCACCGGCGGCCGCGGATCCGACTCATGCCGGTGAACTTCGGCGGCGGCCAGGAGGCGGGCCTGCGGTCCGGAACCCCCAACGTCCCGGGGGCGGTCGGGATGGCGCGCGCTCTCGAGATCGCGGCGAGTCAGGGCGACGCGGAGAGAGCGCGGCTGGCCGTACTCCGTGACCGGCTCGAATCATCGATACTCGAGGCGCTCGATGGGTCGTGGCCCAACGGTGATGCCCACAACCGACTACCCAACACGAGCAATCTCTCGGTGGCCGGAATCGAGGTCAACGCCCTGCTCGCCTCGCTGCCGGATCTCGCCGTGAACACGGGGTCGGCATGCACCTCGGCCCATCCCGAACCATCGCCGGTCCTCCGCGCCATGGGGGTGTCAGACGAACTCGCGTCCTCGTCCCTCAGGCTCAGCATCGGACGATGGACCACCGAGGAGGACGTCGACCGCGCGGCCGCCCGCATCACCGAAGAGGTGACCCGGCTGCGCCGGATGCCGACCCGGATGGGTCGAGGCTCCCACCGCCGGTAGCCCGGGAGCGCGAAAATCCGCCGGAAACACCGCGGCTTTTCACCACAGAGGCACAGAGATCCAGAGGCATCGCAATCGAGAGTCAGCCACGCGAAACGGGGGTATTTCTGAACACAGGAAAAACCCGAAACGCCGACTCATTACTGAAGGGCATGCTGGAAAGCATCCCCCTACAACGGCGCAGCGATCGTCGCGGGCGGTCGA
>JAHECW010000083.1:4116-20646 GCA_024641545.1 Acidobacteriota bacterium | reverse complement strand
GTGGCGAATTCCGGTTCGATGGACGAAAAGGGCGCACTCGCGATTCGGTTGTTTCGAAACGAAGAAAGCGCTCCTGGCAACTGGGATGCCGTTTATTACCCGGACCCCGGGATCATCAGGACGACTACGATGGTGCCCGGAATCGCCGGCGGCAGTTCGTTTCTTGCTGAGTACGAGGTCCGCATTCCAAACTCCCTTCAGGTTGGCAAGGAAATCCGCCTGGTTGCGAAGCTCGACAGCGGGCAGCCGACGCCCCCTCTCGTGCAGGGTTCGCCGGCCGCTTTCGTGGAGCCGAGAGCCGAGATCATGCTGGTCGTCGCCGAGGGGAAGGAGGAAGGTGGTTTCTGGGAGTGGTTGAAGACGCTGTTCAAGGAGGTTTTCAGTTGATCCTCGAAGACTCAATCCCCAATAAGTGCCTCAACAAGTCCAGGCCCGGCTCGGCGCATCATTCCGCCACGCCACTCCGACCCTGTCGATTCCACGGCACGTCACTATTCCCGGTGCTTGCAGGCCCATCGCTGCGGTCCTTGGCCCCCTCTTCCGTCCCGGCGGTGAAACCCGATCAGAACCGGGCCGTCTCGTGATGCATGACGGTTCACAGCGGGCGTACACTCGGGTCGGAAAGGGCGGCGATGGGCTGGGTTGAATCTCACAAACCGGCGGCAGCGGCGCACGTCCATCTGTTCCTCGCTGGGTTGATGTGGACGGTGGTCGGTACGGCGCTGGCGGCCGTCGGCGGCCGGTGGCTGTGGCGGTCCGTGACCGAGGCCGCGCCCTGGCTGGCGGCGCTGGCGGTTGCCATCGGCGCGCTCAAGGCTCGCTTTGTTCTCGACCGCGCTGCGCGCAGGATCGTCGGCAGGATCAGCCAACGCGGCGACGGCCGGTGTATCGGCGGTTTCCTGTCGGTGAGTTCGTGGACGCTGGTGGTGGTGATGGTGATCGCCGGGCGCCTGGTGCGCGGCTCGGAGGTGGCGCGGAGCCTGTTGGGCGTGCTCTACATCGCCGTCGGCGCCGGGTTGCTGATCTCCTCGCGCGTCGCCTGGCGGGCGTGGCGCGAGTCGCGGCGGGCGAGGTTCCCCGCTTCGTAGGTGAGCCGCGACTCTCAGCGCGCGGCGCGCCGGAAGAATTCGTCGGACGGTCGTGAAGAGATCCACTCGGCGGTCAGTGATTCGGCGCCGTCTGGACAGGGAAAATCGTTGACAGCGAGCCGGTGGGCGTCGAGCCAAAGGCGCTGGGAGAGATCCTCGGGGTCGTGCGACGGGTTGGTGCCGTAGAGCGGATCGCCGAGGATCGGCAGGCCCGCGTGGGCGAGCTGGACGCGGATCTGGTGTTTGCGGCCGGTGAGCGGGCGCACCCGAACCAGGACGAGTTCGTTCTCGAGTGCCACGACCTCGACCTCACACTTCGCGTTCGGCGGCAGCCCTGGCCGCACCACCTGGCGCCAGTACTCGGTCTCGCTGCGGGCGATGTGGTGGGCGAGGGTGAATCGCTCGGGCGGCGGGTCTCTCCGCAGCTCGCAGACGGCGGTGTAGTCCTTCTCCACCATCGGGCGGGGCTGGAACAGCCGGGCGAAGTGCGGTCGTGTCGCGGGGTCGAGGGAGAGGAGCACCAGACCGGATGTCAGCCGGTCGAGGCGGTGCAGCGGCGCGATCCGGTCATTTCCGGTGGCCTCGAGGAGGAGGTGGAGGAGACACCCGCGCACCCAGCGTCCGCCCGGGATGACCGGGAGGTGAGGCGGTTTGTCGACGACCATGAGATCTCGATCCGACCACACGATCCGGAAGTCCTCCCGGACCGGCGGCTCGCGTTCGACCTCGCGCCGGTAGTGGACCTCGAGGAGCGGCCGGTAGGGCGTCTGGTCATCGATCAGCGTCTCGGTCGCCCAGACCTTTCCGGTTGCGAATCGCTCCAGCCAGACGGTGCGGGAAACCCTCGGGAAGCGCTCGAGAAAGAACTCGAATATCGTCGCTTCGCCGTGCGGCGGCCGCTCGGGCAGCTTGACCGTTGATGGGCGGACGGTCCGCGCCTCAGATTCCAACCGGCTGCGGTGCTTTCGATGCCGGCGATCGTTCTGATCATCCATGCCTCAACATAGCATCCGCGGCAGGAAACCAGCGGGCCTCTCATCCGTATCATTCTGAATAGAGAGCATTTCAACGGGCGCTGTCGTCGGCGCCTGATGTGGTGGTCGTTTCGGACGCGGACGGTGGTGAAATCGGGATCTCGGAGGTGTCGGGGCGCCAGCGATGCGAGTGGGGTCGAAGCCGCACCTGAATACCCCTGGGAAACCCGGTGGATCTCTGAGATCATGGAATCAAAGCTCGTCGACGACAACCGGAGGCTCCGATGGCGCGCAGCATCCCGCATCTGGCCGCAGCCGCAGCTTTTCTGCTGATCGGCTTTTTTCTGTCCGTCCCGACAGCCTCGGGCACGTCGATGGCGGACGTCGGAATCCAGGACATCCTCGACGATCTGCAGGGTCTGCCGTTCGACGAGTTCGTCGACGCCTCGTACAAGCAGGTGCTCCTGAGAAGCCCTCAACTGGTGACCTCGCTAGGTCTGTCTCAGACATTGGGAACCAGAGACGACCAGCTCGACGACATCTGCTATTCGTACGTCGGGGAGACATTCGAGCTCGAGGCCGGGATCCAGGCGATCTTGTTGAATACCTACGATCGTTCGCGGCTCTCCTACGAGCAGCAGATCAGCTATGACTCGTACTCGTGGATCCTCGCCGGGTGGGCCGTCGAACACGAGTACATGTACCACTTCTACCCGGTCACCCACGGCTTCAGCCGGCAGAACGACCTCTTCCGGTTCTTCGAGGACGAGCACCCCATGGAGACGCTGCAGAACGCCAGAGACTACATTCGGCGTCTCAGACTCGTCGACGACCAGTTCGCGTGTCTCATTGGAAACATGGGAGAAAGCGAAGCCCGGGGAATCATCGCCCCGGCACAGATGCTCCAGCGCGCGGCCGGCGGGATCCGGGCGATCGTTCCGGGGACCGCGACCGATCTGTCCTTCTACACGACCTTCGCGACCAAGATCGAGGAGATCGCGGAAATCAGCCCGGCCGATCGACTCGCCCTGCTCGAACAAGCGCGAAACGCCGTCAACTCGTCGGTGATCCCGGCGTACCAGTCCCTGGTCGTCGCTTTGGATGAACAGATTCCGCGCGCGCCGGCGATGAACGGGGTCTGGCAGCTGCCCGACGGCGACGATTTCTACCGCGCCCGGGTGCGTCACCACACCACCACCGATCTGACGCCCGATGAGATCCACCAGACCGGTCTCGACGAGGTCGCGAGGATCCGCGCTGAGATTCGCGGCCACTTCGACAGCCTCGGGTATCCGAGCAGCGCGACCTTCGCCGAGCTCTTTGATCGGGTCGCCGTCGACTCTGGGATCGTTCCGGCCGACCAAATCGTGGCTCTCAACGAGGGCTTCATCAGACAGGCCCAGGAGGACATCACCGAGGTCTTCGACATCGCACCCGAGACCGAGGTGATCGTCATCGGTATCCGGGCGGGCGGATTCTATGTCCCTGGATCGTTGGACGGTTCGAGGCCCGGCGCATACTACATCGGCAACCAGACCGACAGTTACCGGTATTGGATGCGGACCATCGCCTACCACGAAACGGTCCCCGGCCACCATTTCCAGATCGCCATCGGCAACGAGCTGGACGTGCCGCTGTTCACCAAGGGCGGCGGGTTCTACACCGCGTTTGTCGAGGGGTGGGCGCTCTATGCGGAGTACCTGGCCATGGAGCTGGGATGGTATGACGACGATGTCTACAGCGAGCTCGGACGGCTGCAGTGGGAGCTCCTGAGGGCCGCCCGTCTGGTGGTCGACACCGGTCTCCATTCGAAACGGTGGAGCCGGCAACAGGCCATCGACTACTACATCGACGCGGTGGGCGCCACCGAGGCGTCGGCCGCCCAGCAGATCGATCTCTATCTCTATTGGGTCGGCTACTTCACGGCCTACAAGACCGGGGAGATGAAGATCCTCGAGCTTCGTCAACACGCGCAGGATGAGCTCGGCGATCTCTTCGACATCAAAGAGTTCCACCGCGCCGTGCTGCTCCACAACTGCCTCCCGCTTCCCCTCCTCGAGCGGTTGATCGAGGACTACATCGCGGCGAAAACGCCCGCCGTCCCGCCCCCGCCGAGACGGGCCGGTGGGAGGGTGGGCGTCGCCCGGGTGCCGTGATCGACGGATAGGGCGCCCGCGCAGGTCCGGCCGGCAGCTCCGTTTCTCCCTCGAATCCCCGGTCTGGAATCCCGTGCGCCGTGGGTTTTGTGATCCGGGGCACCCGGCGCGGTGATCACCGCAGCTTTCTCAACCATGCGGCAGTCGTTTCTCGGTATGGTTCCAGGTGGTACGGAGGGCCCCACTCGAGGGTGGGAATTCGGAGTGACGGAAACGAACCCAGAAAGGGGAACGTCAGATGTCGAGATCAGGACCAATGAACGGACTGCTGAAGGGACTCATCGCCGCCTCGGTGATGGTCGTCTCCCTCGGTTTCCTTGTCGGTAACGCCTCGGCCCAGACCGGCGCCATCGAGGGCACGGTCAGCGATGCCGTTTCGAGTGAGGCCATCGAAGGCGCGATGGTGATGGTGCGTGCGAGCTTCGACGGCGGTCCGGGCAGCCACCACGGCTACCATCCGGTGTTCACCGACCAGGACGGCGCCTACCTGATCGAAGACGTCGAGGCGGGTGAGTACACGCTCAGGTGCGGCGCCGCCGGCTATCTTCAGACCGCGTTGCCCGTCGTGGTGGTCGAGGGTCAGACAACGGTTCAGGACATCGCCCTCGAGCCGTTGACCTTCGGCTCGGTGGACGGCACGGTCACCGATGCGGCGACCGGTCTGCCGATTGTCGGAGCGGGCGTGATGCTGCGTCCGGTCCACGAGGCGGGCGAGGGCGGCGCCCGGCATTGGCTGGGTGCGGTCACCGGCGCCGACGGAACGTACGTCATCGACAACGTGCTTGCGGGCGAGTACGAGGCAACCGCCATGGCATTCGGATATCTCCGGAGCGAGCCGGTGCTCGTGACCGTGAGTGACGGGGTGACCAGCACGGTGGATCTCGCGCTCGATCCTGTCGCCTTCGGCAGCGTCGAGGGAACCGTGACCGATGCGGTCACCGGCGAACCCATCGATGGAGCGTATGTCTCGCTGTCCCGGAACTGGATGGGAGACGGGTCGGGAGATCAGAGCGACTGGGGTTGGCACCACACCGTGACCGATGAGAACGGTTTCTACCGGTTTGACGCTGTCGAGACGGCGGCATACCGGGTGACCGCCTCCGCCAACGCATACGCTCAGGGCGAGGCGGAGATCGAGGTGCTGGACGGACAGACCACCGTCGCGGACCTGGCTCTGAGCCCTCTGGTCTACGGCGGCGTCGAGGGGACCGTGACCGACGCCGCGAACGGCGAGCCCGTCGAGCGGGCCCTCGTGGTCATCCTCCCGAACTGGATGCAGGGCATCGGCGAACACGGCGGGTGGTGGATCGCCCGGACCGACGAGAACGGCTTCTACCGGTTCGACGAGATCCCCGCCGGCGTCTATCGGATGATCGTCCTCGCCCGCGGGTTCATGCGCACCGGGGCCGATGTCGAGGTGCTGGAGGGCCAGACCACGACGGCCGATTTTGTCCTCGATCCCCACGGCCAACCGGACATCAGAGTCCGATAGTCCTTCCCGGCCTCTTCAGGGCGGCCGTGCGCTTCGGTGCGCGGCCGCCCTTTTTTTGGCGGCTCGGATCGTGGCTACCCGCGGATCTCGCCGGTCGCCTGCGATCGGAACGATTCAGAGCTCGGTCGTGGTGCCGATCGAAAGGTGGCGGAGTTGGTCCCCGAGGACTCCTCGAAGCACACCGAAGGCCGTGTGGCCGGTGCAGTGACCGGTGAAGACCGGGCCGTCGCAGCGCGATCGTATCGCACGGCCGATGTCCTCGACCTCGGGTCGACTCAGAGCCATGGAATCGGCGGCAGGAAGGCCGATGAGGTGGAATCCGCCGACCACGGCCTTCAGCGGCCGGTCCGGGAACCGATCGGCAGCGGCGTCGATCATGTTGAGCACGCCGCCGTGCGAGCACCCGGTGACCACCACCATGCCGTCGTCGTCGTGGAGCACCATGGTCAGCTCGTGATCGAACTCGTCGGCCACCAGGCGCCCGCCCCGCTCGACGAGAAGGCGGTCGTTGCCCGGGGGCCGGCGGTGGCGGGAGCCGGCCTCCGTCACCAGGGTGACTCCCGGGGTGACTTCGGTGGTTTTCTCGAGTTCGACAAAGCGTTCGGAAGAACGGTCCAGCAGCCCGAGATCGATGCCGATGGGGCGGGTGCTTCCGGGGAAGCTCGAGTATCGATCCGCGTGCTCCGCCCGGCGCAGGTAGACCGGCGCGTGGTCGTTGAGCTCGAGAAAGCGCGCCAATCCGCCGCCGTGATCGAAGTGCTGGTGTGAGAGCACCGCCAGGTCGACGCCCGCAATCTCGACTCCGAGACGGGCCGCGTTGTCGGCGAAGAACCCGCTTGCGCCGGTGTCGAAGAGGATCCGGGTTCCGGCAAGCTCGAAGAGCAGGGAGAGGCCGAACTCGGCCGTGAGCTCGGCGCATCCGGAGGGTGCGTCGTTTTCGATCAGAACCGTCATCCGCATCTGGCTCCTCCACCGCCGTTGCTTTCTCGAGCGCTGCCAGGATCGCATATCCGCCGTCGCTCCGGGCTCGCGCGACGCCATGGTCGGTGACCGCGGAACACCGGCTGAAAACGGTCCGGCGTGGTGAAACGCCGCTCCATGACGCTCAGCCGCGACCGAACGCCGGGCGGCGATTCCGCGCTCTACGGAACGACTCCCGACCAGCCGGTTGTGTCGCCGGACTCGAAGCCGTCGGCAAAGAGCGGCAGCAGATCGAGGGTGGCGCGTCGGGGCGGGAGGACCACCGGTCGAATCCCGTCATCGGCGGTGATCAGGAAGACGTCGACCCCCGGCGGCCCGGTCTCGGTGAGGGCGATCTCATAGCTCCCGTCCCCGAGATTGGTGATCGCGCCGATCGTCGTGAACTGATCGCTTTCGGGTGCGTGCTCGACGCTGAAGCCGGTGACGCCGGCGCCGAGGAGGTTCCCCTGCCAGTCACGGAGTTCGACCCGCAGCTGCCACTCGCCGGCGGAACCCGAAACTCGGGAAAACGCGATATCGGAGGCGATGGCGTCCGGTCGCCCGATGAGCGCCGCCCGTTCGCTGTTGAAAAGAGCCTGCAGCTGGTAGACGGGATCCGGGTCCGACGTCGACTGGAAGGCGATGTTGAAGTCGACGAAGTAGTCGCCGTCGGCGCAGCCGCTGCTGTTGCAGACGGGATCATCGGTGTCGCCGTATCGGGAAATGATGAAGAACCCGACATCGGCGGCCTTGACGAAGCTCGGGGGCGGGGAGCCGCACCCGGTGGGGTTGCTCGGGCTGCACGAACACCGGCCGTCGCCGCCCATGGACCGGGCCGCCTCCATCGCCGCCATGGTCCTGGCCGGGAGGTCGCCTGCGGTACCGACAAACGCGTTTTCGGCGGCGGTGATCACCGGACTGCCGGTGAGGACGTTGCCCTGGATGGCGTAGTGCACCGATCCGAAGGACCCCGTCGTTCCCGAGGCGTAGGCGCCGTTGCCCGAGCCGGTCTGGGTCGCGGAAGTGGCCACGGTCGCCTCGGCCACCCCGTGCTGGTGGAGGTGGGAGTTGGTGACCTGGAGCAGTTCATCAACGATTTCCTGAGCCGTCGAGCCGTTGTGCAGGCCGTTCCAGATGATGGTGCGTCGCTGACCGGTGGAATCGACGTAGGACTGCGCCGCGCCTCCTCCCTTGCCGACCACGATGACCGGCAGGTACTGCTCGAGATCGAAGCCGGTGAGGCAGGTGGCCGAGGCAACGACGACCTCCTGGGTCTCGGAGTCGGCGGCGACGATGGACCAGGTCGCCCCGGCCGGGGTCGCCGCGAGGGCGATCATCGCGCCCAAGATCGGGATCGTGGTTCGCATGAGTGCACCTTTCTTCCGGTTCCTGCATATCGTCTCTTGGAGCCGGGTTCGACTCGAGGGTCGATTCGGCTGGCCACCAGCATACTTCGAGACCGCCCAGGCTTGGTTCCTTGGTGCCACAATGGCCGGTGAGACTCCGCTGGAGAAGACCATGGCTCAGGATCGCGAATCAGAGGTCAGCGAGATCGTCGCCCGCCTCAAGGAGGCGGGGGCTTCCGATCGACCGTCGCCGAACCAATGTCGCCAACCTGGCGCGAGCTCAAGGGCGATCTCGACTGGATCGTCATGGGGGCCCTCGAAAAGGACCGGACCCGGCGGAGCCAACCCGGCGGCCCCCGCGGGACCGCCGGGATTGCCGGTTCAGGGGCATGAACTCAAGTAGAAGACGAAGTTCTCGTCCCAGACCCCGGCGCAGGTGGAGTTGCCGACGACCGGGCCGCCCGACAGCATGGAGCCGCCGATCCGGGCGATCGGGCCGTGCGGGCTCGCCCAGGCGGCAGCGAATGATCCCCCCAGGGCGGAGTCCGTCACCTCGACGATCACGGTGGCGCCGTTCGCGCTGCAGGGTTCAAACCCGAAGTTCCCGCCTCGTATGCTGGACCCCGAGATGCGCATCGTGAAGCCGCTCCCGGAGAGGATTGCGGCAATCATCCCGTACTCCGCCGCGAAGACGTCCGCGCCGGCGACGTCCGGGTGGGCGGCCGAGCCGTCGGGCCCGGCGGATGCTCAGCACTTTCCCGGCATCAGCGGCGCGCCCTTCATCAACCTCGGCGACGCAGGGTGTGCGCTTTGCCATCGGTTTGACGTTTCACTTTGAGAATGAGGTTTTCTCGTTGGAGTTCATGCTGGGGGCAGGTTTCCGACTCGCGACGGTCGCGGGGCTCCCGGGCGGCGCCCGGGTGGCTCTGTCCGCGCTTCGAGACCATCAGAGCGGAGCCTGCCGAGGTGTCGAATCCGGCTCCCTGTCGTGCGTGCTCACCCACCTCGGCGCCCGCAGCGGCGACCGAAGAAAACGGAGATCAAAACATGTCGAACAACCGTCTCATCATTCTGTTCACCGTCACAGCCTGTCTCGGTCTCGCCGTCTGGACCGCGGCTGCCGGCGCAGAGGAGACCGCGGCCTCGGTCAAGGGCGCCCTGGTGGTCAACGGAACCACCGTCGAGCTCCCGTACGCCTACGCCTATGCCCAGAAGACGGGCTTCTACGACGAGACGGACCCGACCTGGACCCTGCTCTTCGTCGGCCACCCCATCGACGAGCGCAGCCTCGACGACCACATCTGGGATGCGGCGTACGTCCGCATCGGCATCACCCGGACCGCCGAGTTCGGTGACCAGCCCGAGCTCCAGGTCTTTTCACAGGACATCCGATTCTCCGCCGACGCGGCCGGCAACGTCTCCGGTGGGACCTACCCGCAGCTCGAGCTTGCCGTCGTCGGACCCGAATCCTTGAAAGGCCGCGTCTATCACACCGAACCGGTCGAGTTCTTCGACGACACCTTCCAGTACGACTTCAGCTTCAGCGTCCCGATCTCCGACCCGTTCGGACCCATCGGCGAGCTCCTCCCCGAGAACGGCGGCGAACCCGGGGCGGCGTACCTGGCGTTGGTCGATGCGATCCACGCCGGCGATCTCGAACGGCTCAGGACCCTCATGCCCCCCGAGCGCGCCGAAATGCTCGCTGGTGACGATGCCCGGGAGAACGTCGAGTTCCTGCAGATGATGACGCCGACCGGTGTAGAGGTCGTCGGCGGATCGAGCGACGGCGAGACCGCGATCGTGCAGGTGAAGGGTGAAATGGACGGCGAAACCGTGACGGGTGAGATCACCCTGGTTCAGCTGGATGGCCGTTGGGTCGCGACCGGGGCCGCCTGGAACTGATCCCCCTTCTTTGGGACAGCAGGAAGTCCGTGCGCTTTCTCCGGTCGCCGTCGTTTGGCAGGACAGAGTGAATTCGAACTCCCGGAGGAGAAAATGAAGAACCCGGTCCGCCTCGCTCGTGTCCCGGTCCTGGTGGTGAGCGCCGTCCTCGTCCTGTGTGCTCGGCCGGCGGCGGCCCAGGGCTGCCCCGAGCTGCTCGGCCGTTGGCCGTACGGCCCGGCCCGCGGCGTGGCGGTTGCGGGTTCGACCGCATATGTCGGTAGCGGCACGATGCTGCTTGTGGTCGATGTCTCGACCCCCGCCTCGCCGCAGGTGCTCGGGGGGGTGGAGCTGCCCGAGGTGGTGTTCGAGATCGCCGTGGCGGGCGGTTACGCCTACGTCGCCGACGACGCCGCCGGTCTGCGGGTGGTGGACGTGAGCGCGCCGTCGGCGCCGGTCGAGGTCGGCTTCGTCGACACCCCGGGCTGGGCCTCGGGCGTGGCCGTCGCGGGGAGCTACGCCTATGTCGCGGACGGATCCACCTCCGGTCTGAGGGTGATCTCGATCGCGAACCCCTTCTCGCCGAGCGAGGTGGGATCGGTCAACACGACCGGTGGAATCAACGACGTTGCGGTGGCGGGAAACTATGCCTACGTCGCCGACTCGGGGCAGGGGTTGGGGGTGATCTCGATCGCGAACCCGGCAGCGCCGGTGGAGGTCGGATCGGTCGACACTCCGGGCTGGGCGCTGGGGGTGGCGGTGGCGGGGTCCTTCGCCTACGTCGCGGACGACACCGCCGGTCTGCGCGTGATCTCGGTCGCCAACCCCTCCTCTCCGGTCGCGGTGGGCTCTTTCGACACCCCCGGAAATGCGAAGGACGTCGCCGTCTCCGGTAGCACAGCGTTGGTTGCTGACGGCTACCCGGGCCTGCGGCTGATCAACGTGGCCGCGCCCTCGGCGCCGGTCGAGGTCGGCTCTCTCGACACCGGGAGTCAGACTCTCTCGGTCGTGGTCGCGGCTGGGATCACCTATGTGGCCGACGACACCGGCGGACTCGTGATCGTCGATGCCGCCACTCCGAGCAACCCCACCGTCATCGGGTCCCACCAGACCGCCGGCTACTCCCTTTCCGTGGCGGCGGCGCCGGGCCTCGCCTATGTGGGGGTCTGGCCTCCGGCGCTGCGGGTGATGGATGTGAGTGCGCCGTCGGCGCCGGTCGAGGTCGGATCCGTCGGGGCCGCCAATGGTGTTCTCGACGTGATCGTCTCGGGCTGGCACGCCTTTGCCGCGGTGGGGAACGAAGGACTTCAGGTCTTCGATCTCGGCAACCCTCTGGCGCCCGCCCAGATCGGACTCCTCGACACACCGGGCACGGCGCGCGGGTTGGCGCTGGTCGGGGACCTGATGTATGTGGCCGACGGGTCATCCGGTTTGCGGATCATCGACGTCGGATCGCCGGGGTCGCCCATCGAGGTGGCCTCCGTCGACACCCCGGGCGCGGCCTACGCGGTGGCGGTGAGCGGCGGCTTCGCCTACGTCGCCGACGAAGGCGGGGGATTGCGGGTGATCGACGTCAGCACGCCGGGATCGCCGACCGAGGTCGGCTCCCTTGCCCTCTCCGGTTCCGCTTTCGGGATCGCGGCTACCGGCGACCACGTCATCGCTGCCGGGGACTTGGGTGTCTGGGTCATCGACGTCTCGGTGCCGACCGCGCCGCAGCAGATCGGCTTCGCCTACTCTTCAACCGGATCGGAGGACGTCTCGGTCGCAGGGAACCGGGCGTACGTGGCGAACCGCGGGAACGGCGTGCTCGTGCTCGACATCAGCGACCCGGCCACGCCCGTGGTCGTCGGCTCGCACGACCCGGCCGGCGACGCCACGGCCATCGCGCTGGCCAACGGCACCGTGGTTCTGGCTGATTACAACGCAGGTCTCGCCGTCTTTGACGACTGCCGCGAGGTTCTCTTCGAGGACGGTTTCGAGGCCCTCGGCGACCTGGCCTGGTCGGCGGTGCAGCCGTGAGACGGCGACACCGAGCCGATGACCCAAACCGCACGTCCTCCGCGGCCGGAACCGCCGGCCGACAGCACTCACGGGATCCGCAACAGGAGGTTTCTTTGAAACTGAACCTCGGGCCTTTTCTGATCCGGGCGATTGCCGTCCTGGCGCTCGCTCTCGCCGGTCCGGCCTGGGCCGCCATCTACGTCGTCGACCGCTTCGACGACAGCACCGTCGGCTCGTGTACCTCCCAGCCCGATGACTGCGCCCTGCGCGGCGCCATCATCGCTGCGAACGGCTCCTCGGGCGACGACATCGTCCGACTCGACGCCGGCACCTACGCCCTTTCCATCCCAGGCGCCTACGAGAACCTCTGTCAGACCGGCGATCTCGACGTTCTCGACACGGTCCTCATCGAGGGCCGGGGCCCGGAGCATACGGTCATCGACGCCGGCGGGGACGGCGGCATCAACGACCGCGTCTTCGATATGCATATCGCCGGGTTGCGGCTGACGCTCCGCGGCCTGACGGTCACCGGCGGATCTCCCGACACCGAGTTGGGCGGTGGGATTCGCGCCCTCTCGGGCTCTCTGCGCCTCGAGACCTGCCTGGTCAGCGGCAACGAGCTTCCGATCGCGACCCCGGGCGTGGCGATCTACTCGATGTCGGACGCTCCCGGCGACCTGACCGAGATCGTCGACAGCTGGATCACCGGCAACACCGGACCGGCCGGAGCCCTGACCCTGCGCACCGCCCGGATCGAACGCTCGACGGTGAGCGGCAACACGCGGACAACGGTCGGAGGCGCGGTGGATCTCTACGGCGCAGGCAGCCTGCTGCTCAACAGCACCTTTGGCGAGAACACGGGGCCTTCCGGGAGCATCGCGGTGGTGATCCGGACCACCGGCGCCGAGATCGAAGGCTGCACGCTCGCCAACCAGGGCGGACCGACGCTGTCCGTTGCGGCCGGCGCGAGCGCCACCATGAGCAACACCCTGATTAGGGGCTGGTGCACCGGGACCGGCCAGCTGACCACGCTCGGCGGCAACCTCGAGAGTCCGGGGGGCAACTGCCAGCTCGGCGCCGGTGATCTCGACTGGGTCGCCGATCCCGGGATTTCCACGCTTGAATTCTGCGGCGGCCCGGCGCCGGTCTACCGGCCCCTGGCCGGAAGCCCGGCCCTCGATGCCCCGGTCGCCGCCCCGAGCTGCCCAGTGTTCGACCAGCGCGGCTTGTCGCGACCACGGGACGGTGATGGCGACGGCGGCGCAATCTGCGACATCGGTGCGGTCGAACTCGCCGGCGCCGGGGAGGTCTTCGTCGAGACCTTCGAGAGCGGCTTCCTCGCCCCGTGGTCCGATGTGGTGCGGTAGGGGATGAGCTGTTCAGGTTGGTTGCAGGAGACGGGCTTCACCCTTCGCGGGGCCACGCCTCGATCCGCCGGTCGCCGGATCTGCGGTCTCCCGCCCCAACGACGTTGGATTGTGAGAGAAGGGATTTTCCCCGGAGTTCTGATGGACACACCAACCCGATCTGCATTTGCCCCGGAACCTCCGAGCTGTGTCGTCCGGCCGCGACGGGAAACGAGACGCAGGTCATTCAATGAATCAACCAAGAAGGCAAAGGAAACCACCGTGAAACTGCGAGCCAAACATCGCCTGGTCTGGACAATCAGTGTCCTCACATTGGTGTTCGCCGGCCGGGTCGGAGCCGCGACCTACAACGTCGACCGTTTCGACGACAGCACCGTGAACACCTGCAGCCAATTGTCGTTCGACGACTGCGCCCTGCGCGGCGCGATCATCGCCGCCAACAACCACGCCGGTGATGACATCGTCCGGCTCCACACCGGCACCTACACCCTGTCCATTGCAGGCACCTACGAGGACTCCTGTCAAACCGGCGATCTCGACGTCACCGGCGATCTGTTGATCGTAGGCGACGGACCGGACCGGACCATCATCGACGCCGCGGGGATCGACCGCGTGCTGCACGTGCTCGCGTCCGGGTCAACGGTGACGGTGCGTGGGGTCACGATCAAGGGCGGTGTGCCCGGCGGCGCGTCAGCCCCGGGCGACAGCGGCGCCGGCATCAAGGTGTCGGACGGCTGGCTCCGGGTGGAGACCTGCTTCATCCTCGACAACATCTCGACCATTGGGGGCGGAGGAGGGATCTCCGCCGCCAGCTCGTCGGTGGATGTGACCATAGTGGACAGCTGGATCGCCGGCAACCACGCGGCCGAGTGCAGCGGCGTGTCCGTTTCATCGAATCTCCACCTCGATCGCTCCACGGTGAGCGAAAACACGTCGACCGTCGGCGACGGCGGGGTGTGCGCAGGCACTCTCTCAACCCTGTCGAATTCCACCATCGCCCTGAACGTGGCCTCCGGTTCGACAGGCGGGGCCGTCATCACAGGGAGCGCCGTGACACTGACCGGATGCACCCTCGCCGGAAACATGGGTGCAGAGCTCGGCGCACCGTTCGGCCACCAACCCATTCTTGCCAACAACCTGATCGCGGGCGGATGTTGGGTGGTCATCCCGATCACGGCCGGCGGCAACCTCGAAAGTCCCGGCGACAGCTGCGGTTTCGGCGGGTTCGACATCGTCAATGTCGCCGACCCGATGTTGTCGGCCCTGGACTGGCACGGGGGCGCGACCCCGGTGTTGCGGCCCCTCCCCGGCAGCCCGATCGTCGACCACCCGCTGGCGGGGCCGAACTGCCCGACCGAGGATCAGCGCAGCATTTCGCGGCCGCGCGACGCCGGCGGCGACCCGACCGCGGTCTGCGACATCGGTTCGGTCGAGCTCGCCGGCGCCGGCGAACTCACCGTCGCGACCTTCGAGAGCGGCTACCTCCCGCCGGGAAACCCTCAGTGAAATGAGAGCGGTATTCATGGTCCCTCTTCGAGACGCTGTCGAACGCCGGCCGGCATCGACGGGCCCTGTCATCCCGTGCGCCACTCGACCGCCGGATCGCGTTGCGTTAGAGTGGGAACGGAGGCGCCCGGCACGGGGGAATGACGATCGACATTGGTTTCTGAACATCCCAGCGCACTCGATGCGCCGAAAAGAGACGGCGACGGCCAGTCGACCACCGTGCTCCTCGACCGGGCCCGGCACGGGGATGGTGTCGCCCGCGACGAGCTCGTCCGTCGCTTGCTGCCGCGCCTCCGCCGCTGGGCGCACGGCCGCCTCCCGCAGAACGCCCGCGACATCTCCGACACCGACGACCTCGTGCAGGTCGCGCTCATGCGGGCGTTGGACCGCCTGCAGGACTTCGAGCCGCGGCACGAGGGCGCCTTTCTCGCCTATCTGCGGCGGATCGTCCTCAACGCGGTGCGCGACGAGCTGCGACGGACGGGACGGCGACCGTTCAGGACCGATCTCGGCGACTCGCTGCCCCAGCCGGGGCCGTCGCTGGTCGAGCAAGCCATCGGCCGCGAGCTTGTGGAAGCCTACGAGGAGGCTCTCGCCACGCTGCCCGAAGCGCAGCGGGAGGCGGTGATCATGCGAATCGAGTTCGGCTACACCTACCCCGAGATCGCCGAAGCGCTCGGCCGGCCGTCTTCCAACGCCGCCCGGATGGAGGTGTCGAGGGCGCTGCTCCGGATCGGCGAGGTGCTCGGTGATCACTGATTCCGAACCCCGCCTCCTCCGCCTGGCCGAGGCGATCGGCGACCGGAGTCCGGTCCCCTGGGACGAGGTCCGATCGATGGCCGGGGAGGTCGAACCGGTGGTCCACGGGCTCAAGCGGGTCCAGGCCCTGGCCGAGGCCTTCGCCGCCAGTCAGACGCTCGGCGACCGGGCTGAACCCGGCCGCACTCGAGCCCGGTGGGGCCAGCTCGAAATCCTGGCCACCCTCGGCGAGGGTGCGTTCGGCGAGGTCGTGCGCGCCCGCGACCCCAACCTCGACCGCGAAGTCGCGCTCAAGCTGCGCCACGCCGGTCCGGGTCCGGACGACAGCGCCGGCCGGCGTCTGCTCGATGAGGCGCGCAAGCTGGCCCGAATCCGCCACCCGAACGTGGTCGCGGTCTACGGCGCCGACCTCTGCGACGGCCGGATCGGGATCTGGACCGAGCTCATCGAAGGGCCGAACCTCGAGCAACGCCTCCAGGCCGACGGCCCGCTCGGAGCGGGTGAGGCGATCTCGATCGGTCTCGATCTGTGCCGCGCGCTCGCCGCGGTCCACGCCGCCGGTCTCGTCCACGGCGATGTCAAGACCGCCAACGTCCTCCGCGATCGCGGCGGCCGGATCGTCCTCACCGATCTCGGATCGGCCACCGAGGCAGGTGCGAGGCCGGTCACCGGCAGCCCGGCCACCCTGGCCCCGGAGGTCCTCACCGGAGGTCCCGCGACCGCGAGCGCAGACCTCTACAGCCTCGGGGTGCTTCTGTTCCGGCTGCTCTCGGGTCGTTTCCCGGGCGACGCGGCCAACCCCGAGGCCGGCCGGACCACCCTTCGCGATCTTCGGCCCGACCTGCCGTCTGCGGTCATCGAGGTCGTGGAGCGCGCCGCCGACCCCGATCCGGAACGCCGCTTCTCCTCGGCGGGTGTCTTCGAGCAGGCCTTGGGGAGTGCCGGCCGCTCGGCCCCCGCCGCCATCGACAAGGCCACCGCTTTCGACGGGTCGAGA
>JAHECW010000083.1:0-4106 GCA_024641545.1 Acidobacteriota bacterium | reverse complement strand
AGAGCGAGAACGATCGCCGCAACGGCGGCCGTCCTGGTCGTGGCCGCGGTCGCAGCGCTGGCGATCTGGAACCCAACCCGCCCGGCCGCGCCGCCGGCGCCGGAAAACACGCGGATCGCGGTTGCGGAGCCGGCCGGCGATGCAGACTTCAGTGTCGACCCGCCGACCGTTGAGGTGGGTGTCGAAACCTCGATTGCCGCGCCTGCGTCGCGCGCCCTCGAGGTCCGGGCGGCCATGTTCCGGCCCGGCGAGAACGGCGCTGAGGAGTTGGCCGAAGGCTCCCGAATCCGCCCCGGCGACCGGCTCTCGCTGGAGTTCGAGGCCGCCGAGCCGGTGCACGCCTGGGTGGTCAACGAAGATCTCGACGGCAATGTCTTCCTGCTCTTCCCGATCGCCGGACTCGAACTCGCAAATCCGCTGCCCGGCGACCGGAGTCACCGGCTCCCCGGCCGGATCGGCGGCGTGCCGCAGTACTGGCAGGTGACCAGCGCCGGCGGCCGCGAGCGCTTCCTGGTGATCGCCTCGCGCCACCCCCTCCCCGAGCTTGAAAGAGAGCTCGCCGAGTTGACGGCTGCGGGCTCCGAGACGGCCGGCGTCCACCGTGGCGTCGGCGGGATCGCACCCGCGCCGCCGGCCGGGGGCGGTCGCCGTGACGCCCTCGACACCCTCGTCGAACACCTCGACGCCGACCGCCAACGGGACGGTTCGGTCTGGGTGCGGCAGCTCGAGCTCGTCAACCCATAGGCCGGAGCGCCGGCGAGGGCGCCGGCCTCGAGTCGAGGTCGGCACGCGGATGAACGACTCCCTTTCGGCCGTCCGCTGAGGTCTCGCCTCAAGCCCTCTCGGTCGGATGGGAGTGGATCGCGGGGCTCGTGTCTGGTTCGGTTTTCTCAGCTCCGGGTGTAGAGTGGATACCTGTGTGTCAGCTGGTAAGATTCCGTACACTTTCGGTCATCGTCGTTCTCTCGGCGGGATTGGTGTGGGCTGCGGGCGCCGAAACCCGGCCGCGGTCAGGGCCCTCGAGGACACCGGCGGCCCGATGCTGGCGGACGCGCTGGATGCGCTCGTCGACGTGCTCGTCGCCGCCGACCGGGCCGCGGAACCGGAGACCCTCGAGCTCGCCGGCCGCGCGCTGAGCCTGCGCCGGGCCGCCGGCGGAGAACCCGCCCTCCTCGCGTCGAGCCTGGCCCGAGTCGGGGAGGCGCTGACGGCGGCCGGCGATCTGGAGGCCGCGGTGGTCGCGTTGACCGAGGCCGAGGCGCTGGTGAACGGGGTCGCGGGCGCCGAGAACGTCTATGGCCTGGTCCTCAACCGTTTGGCGGCGGCCCGTCAAGCGGAGAAGAACCGCCCCGAGGCGGCGCGACTCTATGCCGCCGCTCTGGCCGCGCTCGAGAGCGCGGCCGACCCGGTTGACGCTGAAAGGGACACCGCACTGCTTGGACTCGGGAACAGCTCGTACGCCCTGCGCGACCTTGCGACCGCCGGACGCTGCTATCAACAGCTCCTCGACCAACGGGTCGCGTCCCGCGGTGCCGAGGACCCCACGGTGGCGGACGTTCTGCACCGACTGGCCATGGTCGAACTCGGCTCAGGAAACCTGGAGGCTGCGGAAGACCTGTGCCGCCGGTCCATCGAGATCCGCGAGCGGGTCTTCGGACCCGACGATTTTCGGACAGGAACCGTCGTCAACAACCTGGCCAGGGTGGTCCGGCGGCAGGGGGCCTACCTCGAGGCTCTCCGGTTGACCGAGCGGGCCCTCGCCATTTTCGAGCTCACCTGGGGACCGGACCACCCCTACGTCGGGGGAACGCTCAACAACCTCGCAGATATCCGGATGGATCTGGGCGATCTGGCGGCGGCCAGGCAGGCACACGAACGCGCCCTGGCCATCCGAGAGAAGTCTCTGGGACCGAAATCGGCCGAGGTCGCCCAGAGTCTTTCCAACCTGGGCGCCATTGCGGTGTACGAGAAGAACCCTGGCCAGGCTGTTCCCCTCCTCGAGCGCGCCCTGGCCATCCGCGAGGCAACGCTCGGACCCGAGGCGAGGGAGGTGGGCCTGACCGTCCTCAACCTGGGATGGGCGCTCGACGAGAGCCACGACCTGGCGCGGGCGCAACCGGTGCTCGAACGCGCGGTGGCGATTCTGGAGAAGGACCCGAACAGCGGTTCGGAGCTCGCTGACGCCCTCAACAACCTCGCCCTGGTTCTCCTCCAAACCGGTCGCGCCGAGGAAGCGGCCGCCGCCCTCGCCCGGGCGCGGGAGATCTTCGAGGAGACACGAGGCCACAGCAACCCGAAGACCGCATCGGTGATCGTGAACCAGGCCAAGGCCGCCGCCATCCGCGGTGAGCTCGACCTCGCCTTCGGCCTGGCGCTGGAGTCGGCGCGGCTCGGCGGCGAGCACCTCCAGCTCACCGCCGCCGGGATGTCGCAACGGGAGGCCCTCGAGTACGCCGAAAAGCAGGCTGAGACGCTCGACCTCGTTCTCAGCCTCGCGGTGGAACCGCAACTCGATGACCCCACCCTCGTGGGCGCCGCCTGGGACGCCCTGGTCCGCGCCCGAGGCATTGTGCTCGACGAGATGGCCGGGCGCCGCCTCATCGCGACCGGCGACCCCGCGGTCGCCCCGCTGGCGGCAACCCTGCGGAAGGCCGCGAGCCACCTCTCCGGCCATCTCGTCGGGGGGAGGGGGTCCGCGTCCGACGAAGAGATCCGGGAGGCCCGGTTGGAGCTCGAGCGCGCCGAGCAGGCCATCGGTGAGGCGAATCCGTCCTTAGCGCGCAGCCGGGCGCGCGCCGGCCTCGGGCTCGACGAGGTGGTTTCCAGCCTGCCGGCGGGATCGGCCCTGGTCGGGTACGCGCGGTTCAACCGCCGCTTTACCCAGGATCCGGCGCGCCGGCTCTCGCCCCCCGAGCCCTGGTACCTCGCCTTCGTCCGCACCCCCTCCGGAGCGATCACGGTGCTGCCCCTGGCCGCCGCGTCGATCGTCGATCCCCTGGTCCTCGAGTGGCGCTCTGCGGCCGGCCGGCCGGCCGGGGGCGAGGCAATCGCACGGCGGGCGGGAGAGGATCTCAGGTCGGTCATCTGGGACCCGATCTCCGGTCTGCTCGCCGAGGCGGAGAGAGTCGTGCTGGTCCCCGACGGGGAGCTCGGTCTCCTCAATTTTGCCGCCCTGCCAACCGGAGCGAGCACTTTCCTGGTCGAGGACGGACCCCTGCTGGTCATGGTCGGTCAGGAACGCGACCTGATTCCAGACCCGTGGGAAGCCGAGTCTGGGCCCTGTCTGCTCGCCTTCGGCGATCCCGATTTCAACGCCGCGCCCGACGTGTCGGCCGCGGGCTCTCCACGGTCGTCGGATCAGAACGCCCGGTCGGTCCCGGCAGCTCGCGGCGGTTTTGTCGGTGTCCGCTTCGACCCGCTGCCCGGAACCGCCGCCGAGACCGCTGCCGTCATCGCGCTGTGGACCGGGGCCGACCGTCGAGTCGAGGCGGTGCGGCTCACCGGGCGTGAGGCGTCGGAGGAGGCCTTCAAGACCCTCGCGCCGGACTTTCGCATCCTCCACCTCGCGACCCACGGTTTCTTCCTTGGCGCCGACACCCGGCCGCCGGCCGCTTCCGGCCGCGGCGTCGGGGCCCTCGTCGCCGCCGACCCGGCGGCGACCGAGAGTCCGCCGGGCGACCCGCTCCAGCTCTCGGGCCTCGCCCTCGCCGGCGCCAACCGCCGCGATGCCTCCACCGGCGAGGACGGCATCCTCTCCGCCGAGGAGATCGCGGCCCTCGATCTCTCCGGCGTCGAGTGGGCGGTGCTCTCGGCCTGCGATTCCGGGGTCGGCGAGGTGAGCGTCCGCGAGGGGGTCTTCGGGCTTCGCCGCGCCTTCCGGATCGCCGGCGCCGAGACCGTCATCATGAGCCTGTGGCCGGTCGACGACGAGGCCGCGCGAGAGTGGATGACGGCGCTCTACCGGGCGCACCTCGTCGACGGTTTGGCCACCGCCGAGGCGGTGCGACAGGCGAGCCTCCAAGTCCTGGCCGCACGCCGCAGCCGCGGCGCCGGTGTCCACCCCGCCTCGTGGGCCCCCTTTGTCGCCTCGGGCGACGGCCGCTGAC
>JAHECW010000258.1 GCA_024641545.1 Acidobacteriota bacterium | reverse complement strand
CTATTCGACCGAGGCGTCGGCGACGGCCGTCGGTGCATGTCGATTGCCGCCGGTCTTTGCCGGGCTCGCATCCGTGGAGTCGCCGGCCGGCGCGAGTTGCGCCCTGGAACTGGGGTGGGAGCGGGTGGAGTCCCTGTGCCCGGGTGTCACTGCATACTCGGTCTACCGAGGGGACGAGCCGGACTTCGAACCCGGGCCCGACAACCGTTTGGTGGAAACCGTGGTCAGCTCCGGGTGGTTGGATCAGCGTCTGGAATGGGGGCGGGACTACTTCTACGTGGTGCGCGCGAGCCACTACGGGCAGGACTTTGACGACGGCAACACGGTCGTCGTCCGCGGTCGGCCGGTCGGTCCGCTCGACATCTATCTCGACGAGGATGTCGAGGGAGCGGTGGATGGTTGGATCCTGGAACCGGGTTCCGGAGCCGACTCGGGGACCGAGCCCTGGACGGTGACGGAGGATGACGTCTGGGCCGGGGACCGGGCGTGGTTCGTCGGCGACGAAGACCGGGTCAAGGATCAGGTGCTGCTGAGAGCTCGACCCATCACGTTTCCTGACGGGGCCGAGCCGGTCCTGGAGTTCCATCACCGGTACCGCCTGCACAATCGCCGTGACGGGGGCCGGTTGGAGTACTCGACCAACGGCGGGCTCGACTGGGTGGACATCCTCGAGGGCGACGGCCAGACCGTTCCCGCCGATCCGCAGCGGTGGCTGACGGGCGGGTATTCCGACTCCATCGGGGCGCCGTCGAATCCGCTCTTCCTCGCGGACGCCTGGACCGGGGATTCGCGGGGCTGGATCCACTCGCGCGTCGATCTCGCCGACTTCGTCGGGCGCCGGATTCTGTTCCGTTGGCGCCTGGGCTGCGACGAAACCCCCGGCACCGGTTCGGGGTGGTGGCTCGACGGGATCAGGGTGGTCCAGGAGCACGAGTGCCGGCCGTGCCCGGTCGCCGATCGGCCCTCGGGACTGGCCGCCGAGGCCACCGATCAAGGGGTGATGCTCGAGTGGGACACGCTGTGGGGCGGCGATCGGTATTTGATCTCTCGGGCATTGGAGATCGAAGGTCCATTCGAAACGATCGCGGTGGTCAATGCTCCCGAAACGAGTTACCACGACACCTCGGCGTCGGGCGGAACGACCTACACCTATGTCTACGCAGCCGCGAACGATGAGTGCCGATCCGACAACTCGGCCGGTTCGACCGTAACCGCGGGTGGGCCGTGCACGATGCCGCCGGGTTTCTGGGGTCTCGACGCGGTCCACGATCCGCGAGACACCGGCTGCGCCATGGATCTCCAGTGGCGGCCGGCGACGCCGGGGTGTGCGGGGGCGACCACCCGCCACCGCGTCTACCGTTCGGAGTCGCCGGGATTCCAACCGGGCCCGGCGACGCTCATCGCGGACCATGTGGCCGGGCCGCGGTACCGCGATCTTTCGGTGGTCGATGGCGTGCTCTATCACTATCGGGTGCGGGCGGTCGACGGTGCGAGCCTCGCGGAGGACGGCAATCCGGTGATCCACTCCGGGTGGACGACCGGCCCTGACGAGGTTCACTTCAGCGATTCAGCGGAGGGTGATCTCGATGCGTGGCGGACGGGTCGCGGGTCGAGCCAGGACAGCGGCACCGAGCCCTGGAAGGTGGTCGAGGACTTCACTCACGGCGGGAGTCGATCGTGGTTCTGCAGCAACGAGCCTCGGGTCAAGGACCAGGTGCTCGGTCTTGTCGCACCATTCGCCATCGACGACGAGAGCACGGTCTTGAGCTTTTTCCATTTCTACGATCTCGAGCCGTTCTGGGACGGCGGCAGGCTGGAATACAGCACCGACGGCGGATCGACCTGGCACGATATTCTGCTCGGTGACGGCGCGACGGTGGGGGACAACCCGGAGCGGTTTCTGAAAGGCCCGTACACCGGGTTCGTCAGCGTCGGCACCGGCCACCCGTTCGGTGGCGAGAGGGCGTGGACCGGTTTCGACAACGGTTGGACCGAAACGGTGATCGATCTCGCCGATTTTGTCGGTCTGACGGTGCAGTTCCGTTGGCGCCTCGGTTGTGATCGGGCCGACGCCCGGGTCGGTTGGTGGCTGGACGACGTCGAGCTCCGCACGACGTCCAGATGCGAGACCGTCCAACCGCCATCTCCACGATCGGTCCAGGGTCGACGACCGTAGGGAACAATCTCGGGGATCGCTCCCGCGATCTCTCCCCGATGCCGAAGTGAGTGGTGTCGAAGGGACGTGCCGTCCTGAACACTGTCTGAACTTCAGGCACGCTCCACTGGAGTGCGATTTCGAAACCAGACAATGTCAAGGGGAGCTCTCCCGGCCAGTAACGATGGGAGAATCGGTCTCGGGAAAGAGCTGGTTGGCTCTCGCCACGATCCCGCCTGTCCCGATGTGAAACGTCGAGAGCACTCCTGCGGACGGCCCCCCCGCCCGGAATCAGGCATCGGGTTTGCAAAGATACCCGGCAGCGAGTCGGCGGCGTGGGTCGCCCATACTCGACCCGGAGGGCGGGGAAGGCGAGCGATGAACCGGACACTGAGAGGCGATGTGCACTACAGCGGCGGCGAACTCGGAATCTCCCAGTGTGTGTGGTGTCGTCATCGATACGCCGACGGCCGTCGCTGCAGGGCGTACCCGAACGGCATCCCGGAAGCCATTGCGACGAACCGTCACGACCACCGCCACCCGTTCGATCAGGACTTCGGCGTTCGTTTCCAGCCCGAGGTGATTGAGATCGAGTTCGTGGATGTCGAGCCGGAGCCGGAGTCGATCCCCCTGACCACCGAACTCGTCATCGCCATGGCCCGGCGCGGGTCGGTCGAAGCTTGGACCGAGGACGTCGAGGCTGCCGCCGATGACGAACCAGGGTCCGAACTCGGCGAGGATGCGCTCGAACTCGACCTCGCGGCGTCGGGTTGAGCTGATCCGCGGTCCCCGTTCCACCCGCGTTCGAGGCGGCGATGCGCGACGCCGCAGACCAGCGATGACAACAAACCAAGGCGCCGGGCGACGGCCGCCCGCCGCGATCGCTCGGGTTCAATCCAGGTTTCGCGGCTACCTGCCGGAGCCGATGCTGCTGTTCCACATATCCCGGTGAAGCTCCCAGTAGCCCTGGGCCGACCGCTTCCAGATTTGGATGTACTTGCCTTCGTCGATCGGCGCGCCGCTGATGGAATCGAGGAGCTCGAAACGTCCGGCCTTGTACCCGAGATCGCCTTCCACCACGGTTTCGATGTTGACCAACTCGACCGTTGTGTTGGAATCGGCAAGGAGGTCCTTCCAGTAGGTGTAGATCGCGTCGCGGCCGACGATCGCCCGGCCGTTCGGCGGGAGGAGAGCGCCGTTCTCCGACGACAGGCCGGCGATGGTGATCGCGTCTCCGGTGTTGAACGCCTCCATCCAGACCGAGGTCGCGGTGGTGAGCACCCGCATGTCGGCGGGCTGCTCGGAAATGTCCTTGAGCTGGAAGGTGAGGACCGAATCCGGCGACAGCTCGACCAGGTCTCCGGTCAGGTGAACCAAGGCACCATCGGAGGGGCTCGCGGTGCGGCTGACTGCAGCGGTGCCGAAGAGATCGGCAGCCGATGTCGTCGTGCCCACCAACTGGATCTGGAGGTTGCCCGGTTCGGGACTGTCCCACGCGTCCTCGGCGCCAACCCGTGCGCTGATCATCGATCCCGCCGGGGCGATGACCTCGCCGTCCGGGCCCAGGACATCAGCTTCGAGGCGACCGGTGAGTTGCTGGCCTGCCACCACGTTGTTCCCGTCGAGGGGCTGTTCGAGGCGAACTTGGATAACGCTGGCGTCCACGGCCTTGAGTTGATTCGAGTCGATGGCGCGCGGACTGTTCTGCTCGGGAAGCTTGGAGCCGCGTGTTGTCGATGGCGACGTGACGTCGGCGCCCGCCGGCTGCTCGACCTCGATGTACTGTTTTTCCATGTGGCCGATCTGCCCGGCGGCCCCACCGGATGCACAGCTCACCAGGGCCCAACCGCCGCGGATATAGGTCGAGGCGCAGTAGTCCTCGCCCGCGCTGTTGAAGTTGTTGAGGTAGGAGAGGATGTTCTCGCAGTGCTGGCCCTGGCGCGGCGCCACCCGGCAGGTTCCCGCAAAGCGGAAGTTGGTCAGACAACACGGGTCTTTTGGAACCGGCGAAAGAACGGTGCCCTGGGCGTCGACCGGGTTGGGAACGAGGGTCGCTCCGGCGACGACGGCGATCAGGGCGGCGAGGAAAACAGATCTGTGCTGTCGGGTGTTCATGGCTGTGCCTCCGACTCGACCCTTCAGGGCGCGAGCTCGATCTCAGGATACGGCCCGGCTGGGGTAGGGGCAAGCGTGGACCCTTCCGCGGGCGGACAAGTGACTGGTTTTTGACATTTTCCGATGATCAGTTCGTCGCTTCGCCGGAAGGACGAATCGAAGTTCGCAACTGTCTCAAAGAGCAAGTGATACAATCGAAACCAGGCCGCCTTGAGACTCGAATGGGAGGTGCCATGAGCTTCCGGACTGTGATTCTGACCGTCATCATGCTGTTGGTCTGCCCCGTGGGTTGGTCCCAGACCAAGACCCTGGGCGATGTCGCGGGCGCCATCAAGTTGAACCCCGAGGCAATTGTCGAAAAGCAGGGCGTGGTCGAAGATCCGCGGGCTGCGAAGCAGGCCGACGAGAATCTCCTCGGCAGCGTGTTGGCGGATTGTTCGGCGGCGGCCGATCTGCTCGGCGAACTCGTCGCCGAGGCCCGCCTGCCGGCCGCCAAGCGCGACATCGAGTTGGCGAAGCGAATCGAATCAGCGTCCTTTGAGTTGGAGACCGAGGTCCATTCCGTCTCCCTGCTGCGTCTCGGTCGGGAGTTCGCACCCGTTCTCGAGACCGCTCGCGAAGCCGAAGAGATCTGCACCGCGGCCGGCGCCCGAGTTCGAAGCGAGATTGCTCAGGGTGGGGTGATGTTCAGGAACGCCGAAACCGAAGTCACCCGGTGTCGGCAGATCCTGGATCGGGCCAAGACCGAGCTCGTGACCATCGAGAAGCCAGCGGCCCCGCCCGCGGCGGCCCCCGAAACATCCCCCGAGGAGCAATCGCCGACGGACGACGACATCATCGCCGCGAGGTGTGAACCCGAGCGGACGAAGGGGGCCGGCGCGGTCGAATCGTGCCGGGCTGTCCAGTATCTGAGCCAGGCGGCGATGGCGTCGCGCAACCCGGACAACGAGATGCTCGATGAGGGCGTCTTCTCGGATATTCGGCAGGTATGCCTCGATCTCCACCCCCGCGATTTTGTTCAAAGGGACGCCTGCGAACAGGAAAAGATGACAGCTGCCCGGCTCGAAGCGGAGTAACCCGGTCAGCGATTC
>JAHECW010000004.1 GCA_024641545.1 Acidobacteriota bacterium | reverse complement strand
GTTCCTCGACCAGATGGAGAAGCCGGACGTCGACACCATCGAAGGACTGTCGCCGGCGATCTCCATCGAACAGAAGACCACCTCGCGCAACCCGCGCTCGACGGTGGGGACGGTGACCGAGGTCCACGACTATCTGCGGCTGTTGTGGGCTTCCATCGGGGTGCCCTTCTGTCCCGATTGCAGGGTCCCCATCCAACCGCAGACCGTCGAACAGATGTCGGACCAACTCATCGCCCTCGGCGACGGAACCCGGTTCATGCTCCTCGCGCCGCTGGTCGAGGAGCGCAAGGGCGAGCACCGCAAGCTTTTCACCCAGATGGTACGCGAGGGCTTTGTCCGCGCCCGGGTCGACGGCGAGCTCATCGATGCGGCCGCGCCGCCCGAGCTCGACAAGAACCGGCGCCACTCGGTCGAGGTGGTGGTCGACCGGTTGTCGATCCGCGACGGGGTTGCCTCCCGCCTCGCCGACTCCCTCGAGACCGCGCTCAGGGTGGGCGAAGGACTGGTCCGGGTGGCGGTGACCGATGGCGACGAACTCGTCCTGTCGGCGCGCCACTCCTGTCCGAGCTGCGGCTACTCGCTGAGCGAGGTCTCGCCGCGGCTGTTCAGCTTCAACTCGCCGCAGGGGGCGTGCCCCGCGTGCTCGGGGCTCGGTTTCCTGCGCGAAGTCGATCCCGAAAAGCTCGTCCTCGACCCGGACCGCTCCCTCGCCGCGGGCTGCCTGGCCACCGTCGGCCAGGGACCGGGCTCGTGGGTCGGACGCCAGCTCGCGCAGCTCGGGACCCACCTCGGCTTCGATCTCCACACCAGGTGGCGGCAGCTGCCGGAGGCGGTCCGCGAGCTCATCATGTTCGGATCGTCGCAGGAACACGACTTCGTCTGGGAGGGGCGCAAGGGCGCCTATCGTTTTCGCGACCGCTTCGAGGGCGTCGTCCCGCGCCTCGAACGGCGCTACAAGGAGACCTCGTCCGAGCAGATCAGACGTGAGCTCGAACGGTACATGTCGTTTGCGCCCTGCCACACCTGTCACGGCGCCCGGTTGCGGCCCGAGAGCCTCGCGGTCAAGGTCGCCGGGGCGAGCCTGGCGGAGATCTCGGCGCTGCCGGTACGTTCCGCGATGGAGTGGTTCGACGGTCTCGCCCTCGGCGACCGCGACGCCCGGATCGCCACCAAGGTGCTCCGCGAGGTCCGCGACCGGCTCGGATTCCTGGTCTCGGTGGGGCTCGACTATCTCACCCTCGACCGCATGGCGGGGAGCCTGTCCGGCGGTGAGAGCCAGCGGATCCGGCTCGCCACCCAGGTCGGGTCGAAGCTCATGGGGGTGCTCTACGTCCTCGACGAACCGTCCATCGGTCTCCACCAGCGCGACAACCGGCGGCTGCTCGACACCCTCAAGGGAATGCGCGACCTCGGCAACACGGTGGTGGTGGTCGAGCACGACGAGGAGACCATCCGCGACGCCGATTGGGTGATCGACCTCGGCCCGGGCGCCGGCCGGCTCGGCGGCCAGGTGGTCGCCGCCGGACCCCCCGCCGCCATCGTCGAGTCCACCGCGTCGCTGACCGGCGCCTACTTGAGCGGCCGCCAGCGGATCGCGGTGCCCCAGGCGCGGGCCAACGGCAACGGCGATCGGCTGGTGGTCCGCGGCGCGGCGGAGCACAACCTCAAGGGCATCGACGTTCAGTTTCCCCTCGGCCGGTTGATCTGCGTCACCGGGGTTTCCGGGTCGGGCAAGTCGACCCTGGTCAACGAGGTCCTGCACAAGGCGGTTGCCCGCAAGATCCTCGGCTCGTTGACCCGACCGGGCCGGCACCAATCCATCGACGGCCACGAACACCTCGACAAGGTGATCGCCATCGACCAGTCTCCCATCGGCCGGACGCCGCGCTCCAACCCCGCCACCTACACCAAGGTCTTCGACCCGATCCGGACCCTGTTTGCCGCGACCACCGACGCCCGGGCGCGCGGCTACAAACCGGGGCGGTTCTCCTTCAACGTCAAGGGTGGCCGGTGCGAGGCGTGCCAGGGAGCGGGCCAGATCCGCATCGAGATGCACTTCCTGCCCGATGTCTTCGTCACCTGCGATGTCTGTCACGGCCGGCGCTACAACCGCGAGACCCTCGAGGTCCACTACAAGGGTCTCGACATCGCCGAGATCCTCGATCTCACGATCCGCCAGGCACAGGAACTCTTCGCCTCGGTGCCCAAGATCGTCCGCGTCCTCGACACCCTGGTCTCCGTCGGTCTCGACTACCTCCACCTCGGCCAACCGGCGACGACGCTCTCCGGCGGCGAGGCGCAGCGGATCAAACTCTCCCGCGAGCTCGCCAAGCGCGCCACCGGCAGGACCCTCTATCTTCTCGACGAACCGACCACCGGTCTCCATTTCGATGACGTACGGAAGCTGCTCGCGGTGCTCCACGCGCTGGTCGATCGCGGCAACACGATCATCGTCATCGAACACAACCTCGATGTCATCAAGACCGCCGATTGGATCGTCGATCTCGGACCCGAGGGCGGCGACGGCGGCGGTGAGGTGGTCGTCGAGGGAACACCGGAGCAGGTCGCCGCCTGCGCGGCGTCGCACACCGGCAGGTATCTCAAGCCGCTCTTGTGAGCCGCCGGAGCTGCGCCCGGAACCTCTCCCCAAGCCTGCACCACCGGGACTGACGCTTCCGGCGCCGACTGCGCTACGATCGCAGGCGATGGATACATTTGACAACGAGTCGACCCGGCCGTCGCAACCGCTCACGGCGGAGGACATCCTGCTGTTCAAGGTCTGCGTCTCGGCGATCTGGTCGGACGGCTCGATGGCGGCCGCGGAACGCGACCACCTCAGCCACCTCATGGACCGGGTTTCATCGACCGAGGCCGAGCGCCACGAGCTCCGCCGGATCGCGCTGCACGACGTCAGCCGCAGCTCGGTTCTCGCCGAGGTGGACAGCCTCGAGGCCGGGGCCAAGAGCCGGCTCTACGATCGCTGTGTCGCGGTGCTGACCGCCGATCGTCGGTTGCGCCGCGGCGAGCTTCGGTTCCTGGCCCAGCTCCGGCGACGCTGCGGCATCTCGTTCGTCGGCCACGAGGTCACCGTGTGGCGGGCCACTCCGGTCCGGCAGCTCGTGCGTCATGGGCTGGTGCTGCTGGTGTTCGGCATCCTCACCGTGGCGATCGTCGCCCGGTTTTCACACACTGCGGCGCAGCTCCCGCCGATCGAACTCGGCAGCCACCCCGAGATCCTGCTCCGTCAGGCGCCGGCGGGTTCGGCAGCCATGGACGCCGAGGCCCTTTTCGAAACCGTCCGGCACTCGGTGGTCAAGATCAACGTCCTCGTCGATCAGGCGCTCATCGGGCACGGCTCCGGGGCGGTGCTCGGCGGCGATCGCAGTGGTCAGCTCTACGTTCTCACCAACCGGCACGTGGTCTACCACGAGGTGGCGAACCCCCACCTGGTGAGCTATGAGATCCAGCTCGAGAACGGGATCCAGCTCCCCGCCGTGCTCGATTTCTACTCGCGGAACCACGATCTCGCCGTCGTCGTCGCTCCCGGTCTCGGCAGCTGGGGACTGCCGGTTGAGCTGCGGATGTGCAGCGATCTCTCGGTGGGGGAGGAGGTCTTCGCCCTCGGCAGCCCCATCGGTCTCGATCACAGCTTCACCAAGGGTGTGATCTCGGCGCTGCGGTGGCCGATGATCCAGACCGACGCCACCGTGCACTCGGGATCGTCGGGCGGTCCGCTCTTCGACCACCGCGGCCGGGTCTGTGGCGTCGTCACCGCCTCGCACATGGAGAAGGACTTCTCGTTCGCGCTCTGCGGCGAAACCGTGCTCGAGATGCTCGACGAACGGATGACCCCGGTGAAGTAGGGCGGTCGTTCCGGTTGCACCCGCTGCGCGAGCCGAGCAGCCGCCCGCCGCCGACGGACGCTCTCGGGGGAGGTTCTTGACACCGGCAAGGGTGAACCATACGATGACAAATAGGGAAATTACCGCTTGGGAGGGCGTAATCATGAAAATTTCTCACCGTCGGTGGACGTTATTTGTCGTCGCGGTGTGGGTGCTCGCACTGGGGCTGACGACCGTGCTCGCCCCGGTGCCGGCGGAGGCTAAGGTGGTCCGGGTCGGGTGGATGGTCTACACCCCCAACCACCCCAACGGTTGCGCGCCGCTGGCATACGATTGTTACGTCATCGATCTCGATCCAGACTGATGATTCGACCGTGGGACGTTTTGTCACGGTCGTTGCCGGGCTGACCGGAGCGATCTGTCTCGCGGGTCACGTCCGCGGGCTCGAGCCGGCGGATCCGGGTTCGTCCATCCGTTGTCAGGTGCGGTCGGTGGCCATCGAAAAGCCGGCCTACATGGTGGTGGACGCCGTGGTCCGCGGCAATCGGCTCCTGCTCCCGGACTACACCAACGGCCTGCGCGAGATCGATCTCGGCAGTGGGTCGGATCTCCGGTCGGTGCTGCCCATGGGCTCCAAACGCGGCCAGGTCACCGGTCCGCAGCATCTCGGCTGCGGCGGCGGCCGGTGCGTGGTTCTCGGCGATCGCTATCAATGGATCTACTACGACGAGGCCTTCGAGTTCATCGACGAGGTCTCCGGGATGACGACCGGCGCCGGCGCGCAGCCGCTGGTCTTTGCCGACCGGATGGTGGTGGCGGGCACGGCCAGCCCCGGGATCAGCGGCGGCGGTGTCCCGTTTCTCTTTGTCCAGTATGACGACGGCTCGGTAGTGCCGCTGCAGGAGTACCCGAGCGGAATGGCGATCCCCGAGATCGCCAAACGGATCCACTTCAGCGGACCCACTGCGGGCGGCGTCGACCGGCTCGCCGACGGCGGCTGGATCTACGTCGACCCGCGGAGCTACGGGGTCTTTGTGTTCGACGCCCGCGACCGGCTGGTGCGGGCCTGGCGGGGAACCAACCCGCGCTTCCGACCGCCGAACTTCACCGCCTACGAATTGGTTCACGATGTATCGGGTCGGGAGTCCTTTTCACGGTGGAGCCTGGCCCAAACCCAGGTCAAACGACCGGTGACCCTGGGCGACAACCTGGTCGGGATCGTGGTCGGGATTCCCGACGGAGAGTTCAATCAGCGGCACGAGCTCGATCTCTACCGCTTGGACGGAACGCCGCTGGCGACCGGAATCGACCTGCCGGGGATTGCCGGGGGTCGCATCGTCGTCGCCGATGCCGGAGAAGGCCGCCTCGTCGTGGTCGGGCAGGCGAGCTGGGAGCCGGGCTCCGCGACCACGGCGTGGATGGTGGACGTTTCCGGCCTTGAAAACTGAGTCGTCGCGCCGACGGCGCGTCACGCACCGCATCCTTTCGGAGGGCACGATGCAGCGTGGGCTGGTCGGATCTGTTGTTCTCTTGTTGGTCGCGTCCCTCGCGGGCGCGGCGCCCCGGGTGATCGGTCCCGACGACCGCGTCGTCGACCGGGCGGCGGTGATCGCCGAGGCGGGCTCGTACTGGGTTCGCGACGGCGTCAATCTGCCGGTGCTCCTGACACCCGACGGCGACGACCACCTGCGGTTGCCCGAGCTCGCGGTTGCCCGCCTCCTGATCCTCGACGCCGCCACCGGCGCAGCCATCCCATCCGGCCGGCTGCGCTGGCCGGGGGCCGGGATCCCGGATGCCATCGCGGTCGTCGCCTGGTCGGACGGCCGGGGGCGGCTCGATCTCGGCTGCCGCGGCGGCGAGCAGGTGGAGCTTTCGGTCGCCGGATACCGGCCGCGGATCGTGTCCCTGCAACCAGGGGATCGGCGGTTGCCGGTGCCCGTCGAACCGAACGGCGATCTCGAGATCGTGCTCCGGCCGCCGGCCGCCGGCCGGCTGTGGCTCGCCGACCGGGATGAGATCTCGGTGATCTCACCGTTTCGTTCGACTGCGGTCGAACACCAAATCGACGACGACGGCGTCGTGCTGGTGCCGGATCTCGATGCGCGGGCCGAGTTCGACGGCGTGGTGGTGGCGCCCGGCCACGCACCGGTCGTGGGTCATTTCCAGGGTCTTCCGCGACGTCTCGAGCTGAGGCTCGACCGGGGCCTCGGCCTGTCCGGCCGGGTGGTGGACGAAAGGGGCGCGGCGCTGGTCGGCGCCCGGGTCCAGGCCACCGGCGTCATCGAATCGTTGGGCGGTTTTCGTTATCGCCAGGAGGGGCGGGCCGACACCGAGGGTCGTTTCTCAATCACCGGGCTGCTGGCCGGTGAGATCGCGATCCGGGCCTGCGCCCGCGATCACGCCTGCTCCGAGACGACCGTCGCCGTCGCCGACGGCGCCGCGACCGAACCCGCGGTCTTCAGACTGGCGCCCGGCCGTGATCTCCGCCTGGTCATCCGGGACGAGTACGGGCGGCCCGCCGGCGGTGCCACGGTCATCGACACCACCGCCCACCGCAGCCACCGCACCGACGAAGAAGGAGTCCTCATTTTCGACGGCGTCGAGCCCGGCGCGAGCTTCGAGCTCGAGGTCTTCGGCGCCGGTCTCCAACCGTGGCGCGGCCGGGTGGATGCCGATCAAGCCGAAGTGGTTCTGCGCATCCCCTCAGGTGGTGTCGTCGAATGGCCCGTCCTGACCGATCGCGAGGTGTCGCCCGACGAGGTTGTGACGAGCTGGTCGAGACTCGACAGCCGGGGTCGCGAGATCGCGGAGGGCGCCGCCGAATGGGACGCCGGTCAGCGCCGCGTCCGCGCCGACGGGCTCGAACCCGGGCCCCACCGCCTCGAGGTCCGACTGCCCGGCGCCGCAACGCTGCGCAGCGAGGTCGTCGAGCTTGGACCGGGTGAGGAGATCCGACTCGCCGCCGTGGTGCCCGACCGGGGCCTCGCCATCGTCGGCCGGGTTCTCGACGCGGCGACGTCCCGGCCGGTCCCCGGTGCCAGGGTGAGCTGCGAAGGGGGATCGCCGCACCAGTTCCGAAAACCGCAGCAACTCGAGCACCCGCAGACCACCCTGAGCGACGCCGATGGCCTCTTCCTCCTCGAAGGTCTCGATCCGGGACGCTGCCGGGCGGTGATCCGCGCACCCGGCTTCGCCGGTTGGCGCCGCGACGGCGTCGAACCCGATGATACCGGCGCCGATCTCGGCGATGTCGAGCTCGACCGGGGCATGACCATCGCCGGCCGGGTTCTCGACCGCTCCAACCGGCCGCAGGCGGCGGTCACGGTGGAGATCACCGAGGACGCGGCCTATGCCTATTTCGCCGAATCCACCGTGCGGACCGATCACGACGGCTGGTTTCGCGCCGAAACCATGCCCGCCGGCAGCTGGGTGCTTCGCGCAAGCCGCGGCGATCAGACCGCCCGCGCCACCGTCACCGGTCGGGCGAACGAAACCGCCTCGGTCGAGCTTCGGCTGGGCGGGCTCCGGCTCGAGGGGGAGATCTGGATCGGCGATCGCCCCGCGTCGGGCGGCGATCTCGTGCTGACCACCGACGGCGCGCACGGCGGCGGGGTCGTGGTCATGGTGCGGGGTGAGACCGACCAACGGCGGTTCTTCGGGATCGACCGGCCGCCGGTCACCATCGCCGTCGACGGGAGCGGGAGGTTCGCCGCCGACGGGATCTCCTCCGGCGTCTACACCGCCTCCTACACCGCACCGGGAGGAGGGGGTTCTCCCGTCGGCCGGGAGCTGGTCGTTCCCGCGACCGAACTCCACCGCTGTCTGATCCAGTTCTCCGACGCGGGTCTCGACGGCCGCGTCGTCGATCCCGATGGCGTTCCGGTCGCAGGCGCCGCAGTGCTCGTTCAATCCGCGAACGGCCGCGCGCTCGCGAACGGCTTCAGCGACGGCGGCGGCGCCTTCGCCTTCACCGGGCTGGAACCCGGCGCGGTCCGGGTCGCGGCGATTCACGGCGAGTTCGGCGATGCCGAACCGATCGAGATCGATCTCCGGGACGGCGACCGCGCCGGACCGGTCAGCCTCGAGCTCAAGAACCCCGACGGCGCCGAAATCACGCTCAGCGTTCGATCGGCATCGGGATCGCTGTCCGGGGCCCCGGTCTACCTCGTCGGCGCCGAGACCAGCACCGGCTTCACCGACGCCCAGGGGATCGCCGGTTTCACCGGTGTCGAGCCGGGCCGCTGCCGGCCGTGCGCCGCGGCCTACGGCGGCGCCGCCGGCTGCGGGCTCGAGATCGTCCTCGAACGCGGGGACCGCCGCGACCTGGTCCTCGATCTCGGTCGGGGCGGCGTCGTGGAGGTGCTGCTCGGGCCCATGGAACGGCTGCCGGCACTCAGGGTCATGACCTCGGACGGCATCGATCTGACGAGCATGCTGATGATGGTGAGCCCGCCGATGCCGGGTCCCGACGGGGTCCGGATCGGTCCGCTCAAGGCCGACGACTACCGCATCACCGTCGCCATGGCCGCAGGCGCCCGGCAGGGGGACGTCGGCGCCAAAGAAGGAGAAACCGCAGTCCTCGACCTGCGCTGAGCGGCGTGTCGGTTCGCTCGCGACTCGTCGATCGCCGGCTCGCGGGAAGCGGTTCGCGGACTCCTGCGTCGGACCCGGCAATTCGTCGCAGGCGAATGGCATGGGTTAGAATGAGTCGATTCCGAGATCTGGAGGATCCAACGATGAAGAAGGTCGTTCTCACAGCTGTCGTGGCCGTCATGGCGGTCGCCCTTTCCAACCCGGTGGCGGCGCAGCAGGTGCGCGACCAGACCAAGCTCACTTACGATGTGCTGACCTCCGAGTGGGCCAATCTCATCGGCGGTGTGCTCGACCTCAGCGAAGCCGAGGCGAAGGCCTTCTGGCCGCTCTACGAGGAGTACGGAAAGAAGAAGGGAGAGCTCTGGAACCGGCGCATCGACGTCATCAAGATCTTCCTCGGCAGCTATGCCGAGATGTCGCCGGAGATGTCGCGGATCCTCCTCGACCAGAGCTTCGCCCTCAAAAAGCAGATGCTCGAGCTCGAGATGAGCTACGCGGAGAGATTCGACGATGTGCTGCCGCCGAACAAGGTCACCCGGCTGTTCCAAGCCGAAAACAAGCTCGAGACCGCCATGATGATGGAGATCGCCAAGGACGTGCCGCTCGCCAAGTAGGCTGCGCGTCGGACCCCGGAGGGGGTCCGATCAGCACCACCGGACGCACGAAGGGCAGGGCCTGAGCCCTGCCCACGTTCTCTGCGCACTCGCTCCCCGGGTCGGGTTCGACCGCTAGGAGAACGAGTCGACGGCCATCTTCTCGTCGTCGAACATCTCGAAGACACCGACCAGCTGCGCCATCGTCAGGAGCTTGCGCGCCTTCAGATTGACGTGCAGCAGCTTGACATCGGCCTTCTTTTCGGCCGCGGTCACCTTGCAGCGGATGAGCTCGCCGAGGCCGGACGAGTCGATGACCTTGACCTTGTCGAGGTTGACCAGGATCTTGCGTTCAGCTACGTCGAGCTCGTCGACGAATGCGCCCCGCAGCACCACATCACCCTTGCCGATGGTCAGCTTGCCATCGAGATCGAGAATTACAACGCCGCCGACCTGTCGCCTGGTTACTTCCATGATTCACTCCTCATTCGATGAGCGGGTCCGCCCGCATCGAGGCTAGATTCCGCTGCATTATGGCACAGACTCGATCTGTCGGGCCGATCAGGCCTTGGCCCCGGTCGGGTCAGCACTCGCCGCCGGTTCGGCCGGGGTCCTCGAACCGTCCCCGGCGAGACGCTCCGCCACCCCCTCGGCCACCGACCGCAGGTGGAGATCGCGTTGCGGGAAGGGGATCTCGATCCCGTGTTCGGCCAGGATCCGATCGATGCCGACTCGAAGATCGCTCGCAATGATGACGAAGTCGCCCACCGTCCACGAGCGGAGCTCGAAATTCAGCGAGCTGTCGCCGAAACCGGTGAAGATGGCGACGGGCTCGGGATCGTCGAGGACCTCGACGTGGCTCCGGGCGACCTCGGTCAGGAGCTCGATCACCCGCTCGGCCGGTGACCCGTAGGCGACGCCGACCGGGATGTCCATTCGTCGCCGGACATCGCTCAGGGTCCAGTTGACGAGGTTTTCCGAGATCAGGGTCGCGTTCGGCACGATGACCTCTGCCCCCTGCCAGGTCTGCACCACCGTCGCTCGGATGCCGATGTCCTTGACCATCCCGGAGACATCCGCGATCTCGATCTTGTCGCCGACGTTGATCGGTCTTTCGAAGAGGAGGATCAACCCGGAGACGAAATTGTTGACGGCGTTCTGGAGCCCGAAGCCGATCCCGACGCCGAGAGCGCCGACGACGATCGTGAACTTGGTGAGATCGAGCCCGGCGGCGCCGATGGCGACCACCGAACCGATGGTCACCACGAGGTAGGTCGAGGTCTTGGAAATCGTCGCCGGAACGCCCTTGGGAAGATCGAGGCGCGGCAGGACGTCGACGTCGAGGATGAAACGAACGAGATGTGAGAGCTTGACCGAGAGCCAGATCAACCCGATGAAGACCACCACGCTGGAGACCGAAAGAGAAAATTCGCCGAGGTGAAACTCGTAGAGGAAGGTGGATTTGAGCGTGTTCGCCGCCCAGCTGAGAAGGCCGAAATCGTCCAAGGTGGTGCCGACCCAGACCACGACGGCGGTGAATCTGATCAGCCGAAAGACCACGGCGCGGATCCGGTCGCTGTGATAACGGACGACGAGGAATCTCCGCAAGGTGGTCGTTCGCAGGGCCACCGTCACCGCACCGAAGAGCACGGCGACGAAGATCCACAGCGTGATGGCGTCATTGATCGCCGCCAGGGTGGCCGCGGCGAGGAGCGAACCGAAGGCGACGGCGCCGACGATGTTGGTCAGCGCCGATAACGCGAACAGGACGGTGCCGGTGGTGGCGAGCCAGACCGCGCTGCGATACCAGATGTCCTTCGTGATATCGACCAATGATCGTTGACGGCGAACCACCCAAGCGCAGGTCGCGGCGCCCAGCACGGCCAGCGCGAGCGTGCCGAGTCGGTCGAGAAGAAAGACGCTCGGTACCAGATCGACCAGGAGATAGAGGGCGACCAGGGCGACCAGCAGACCGATGGCCGGGCGGATTTCGGGCCGCACCAGATGCGGCAACAGGCGAAGCATGATCAACAGCAGGACGAAGCCGAGGAGATGGAGAAAAGGAATCGGCGCGGTGGGGTGAATCAGGTTGCCGAGGACCATGATGGTGACCAGCAGACTTGCAGCAACGGGTTGCTGCAGGAGCGTGGCGGTGGTCCGCAGCGATTCGTCGGTCTGAACCCAGAGCTGGGCTTTGCGGCCGAGCCGGACAAAGATGATGAGCACCACGAGGTAGATCAACGCATCGCGAAGGAGCTCCCGCGAGCTCTCCCGCGTGAAGGTCCTGAGAATTTCGATGTTCCGCTTCGCGGATTCGAGCACCTGCTCGGCCAGATTGCCTTCCCGGGATTGGCCGAGCGCTTTCCATAGGGGGGGGCTGTCGAACCGAAGCAGGTGCTGCTGGCGAAACTCGATCTCCCTTCGGATCCGCTCGCGCAGCGCCGTCAGCCGGCCCTGCTGTTCGGTGATCTCCGCTTGCAGCGTCAGACGCTCGGCTCGACGGCCGCTGATGACCTGCTCGGTTTCCACGATGGCGTTCAGGGTCTCGCGAATCTGCTGAACCAGCGCGGGCGGAAGCTCGGCGGCAGCGGATTCGCTGAGGGTCACGTCCCACAGCTCTCTGCGGGCCCGGATTTCCGCCAGGTCGCGGTCGAGCTCGGCGGTTCGGCCCTTGAGCGTGTCGAGCCAGCCCGTCAGCCTTTTCTCGAGCCGGGAGATCTCCGTATCGGCTTCCTTGAGCGCCTGCGACGGCCCATCATTCTCGAGCAGCGGAAGGACCTCGTTTTCGATCGAGTCGATGGTCGCCCTGGTCGGCGGCAGAGCCGTGCTGATTTCGGCCATCTTTTCGCGCGGCCGCGCGGTCGTCGCCATCTCCCGCAGCAACGTCGAGATCTCGCCGATTCGGGCCGGGATCTGGATCGCCGGGATCGGGGTCGGGGTCGGGGTCGGAGACGGCGCCGCCGGTTGATCGCCCTGAGCGAGAGCGGAGGCCACCGGCAGCAGCAGCAAACCGGGGATCAGCAACCCGAGAAGCTGCCTCTTGAACACGTTCAGCGGTCGCAAACACATCGAATCCATGACCTTCCCTTCGATCCTTGCCGATAGATTAACCCACATGCACGGCGATGTGCGTCATTCGGGAGGCTCAGGCCGGTGCTCGAGCAACGGCCGGTTCAGCGTCGGCGTCAGTCGACCCTCGGCAGCACCCGGCTCAAGGTCACGTAGCCGATGACCCCCGACGCCAGGGACGCCGCGAGAATCCCGATCTTGGCGGCGGCGATTAGGGTTTCGTCGCTGAAGGCGAGTTCGCTGACGAAGAGCGACATGGTGAAGCCGATCCCCGCGAGACAGCCGGCGCCGACCACCTGGGACCAGGTGACGCCCGCGGGCAGGCGCCCCGCACCGGTGCGTACGACCAACCAGCTCAGCAGTGCGATTCCCAGCGGTTTGCCCACCACCAGCCCGGCGATGATTCCCAGCGCGAGCGGGTTTGCCAGGACCTCGAGCAGGTCGCCGCCCAACGACACCCCGGCGTTGGCGAGCGCGAAGAGCGGCAGAATGAGCCACACCTGAAGCGGGTGCAGGGCATGCTCGAGCATGAGACCGGTGGGCAGGGCGTCTCCGGCCCGAACGTGGATGGCCTCCACCGCGTCGAGCTGTTCGCTGTCGCTGACGATGCACGTGCCCGATTGGATCCGGTTCTTTGCCGTGTCGAGAAAGGCCTCGGCATCGACGATGAACTGCTTCGGGCTCACGACCGGGCGAACGGGTATCACCATGGCGAGCAGGATTCCGGCAACGGTGGCGTGCACCCCCGAGGCGAAGACCGCGAGCCAGACCGCGACCATCAGAGCGATGAGAAAGCCGACCCTCCGGACCCGGAGTTGAATGGCGAAGAAGAGGACCGCGAGCAGGACCGCCGCCACGACGAGCGCGCCGAACCGGATCTTCTCGGTGTAGTAGAGAGCGATCACCGCCACCGCGCCGAGATCGTCGGCGATGGCCAGTGCGGTGAGGAAGACCTTGAGTCCGAGGGGGACCCGTTTTCCGAAGATCGCGAGTATCCCGAGGGCGAAGGCGATGTCGGTGGCCATGGGAATACCCCAGCCGCGGGCGCCGGCGCCGCCCTGGTTGAGAGCAACGAACAACAGTGCCGGCGCGACCATCCCACCGAGCGCCGCCGCCACCGGCAGCGCCGCCTTGTCGAAGGACGAGAGCTCGCCGATGACGAGTTCGCGTTTGATCTCGAGGCCGACGACAAAGAAGAAGATCACCATCAGACCGTCGTTGATCCAGTGGTGGAGGTTGAGCTTGAAGGCAACGTCGCCCCACGAGACGCCGAGATAGGTGTGGAGCAGATTGTCATAGACTCCGGCCCAGGGCGAGTTCGCCCAGGCCAGCGCGACGAGCGTGCATGCAAGCAGCAGGATGCTGCCGATGACCTCGGAGTGGACGAACCATTCGAAGTACCCGATGAATGAGTTCTTGTTCGCTGATGGTGACGAAGCGGCCATGGTTCCTCCGTTCGGGTTGCTCCGGGAAATGATACGCCATCGCGGCCGTCCTTCAGCTTCCGCCGCATCACGAGTGCACGGCCACGGGGTCAGCCGCCGTCAAGGAGAGCACCGCCGGGTTCCAGGTGTGACGGCTCTTGCGACGAGTTCGCGTGTCTTGCCTCTTCGTGGCGCAACTGCGATGGGTTCTCCGTGTCTCGGTGGCTCAACCGGACACCCATCGGGGCTCCAGTTTTGTTAGGCTGAGTGATCGCGGAGCCGGAATTCCGCCATGGAGGAACTCAGATGAGAAGAGCCGCCGTCGCGCTGACCATCATCGCGCTCGTCCTGCCCGTCGCCGCCGCCGAAGACGGCGCAGCCCCGGCAATGACCGCCGAAGCCTTCAAGGGACTCGAACTCCGAAACATCGGACCGGCCCTCATGTCGGGTCGGATCGCCGACATCGCCATCCACCCGACCGACCCCAGCGTCTGGTACGTCGCGGTGGGTTCGGGGGGGGTGTGGAAAACGATCAACGCCGGCACCACCTGGGACCCGGTCTTCGACGGTGAGAGCTCCTACTCCATCGGCTGCATCACCGTCGACCCGGCCAACCCGGAGGTGGTCTGGGTGGGTACCGGTGAAAATGTCGGCGGCCGCCACGTCGGTTTCGGCGACGGTATCTACCGCAGCGCCGATGGCGGCGCCAACTGGGAGGCCAGGGGGCTCGAGGGCACCCAGCATATCTCGAAGATCGTCATCCACCCGGAGGATTCCAATACCCTCTTTGTTGCCGCCCAGGGCCCGCTGTGGTCTCGGGGCGGCGAGCGCGGACTGTACAAGACCACCGACGGCGGCGCGACCTGGACCAACGTCCTGTCGGCGGGGGAGTGGACCGGGGTCACCGATGTCGTGATGGATCCGCGCGACCCGGATCTCCTCTACGCCGCGACCTGGCAACATCAACGCACGGTGGCCGCGTTGATCGACGGAGGTCCCGAGAGCGGGATTCACCGCAGCGTCGACGGCGGCGCGACCTGGGCCCGGCTCACCGAGGGCCTGCCCAAGGGCAACCTGGGCAAGATCGGCCTCGCCGTCTCGCCGCAGCGGCCCGACGTGGTCTACGCCGCCGTCGAGCTCGACAATTCCAAGGGCGGCGTCTGGCGATCGACCAACCGCGGCGCGACCTGGGAAAAACGATCCGACGCGGTGGCGGGCGCCACCGGACCCCACTACTACCAGGAGCTGGTCGCGAGCCCGCACGCCTTTGACCGGATCTACCTCATGGACTCCCGGGTTCAGGTCTCCGACGACGGCGGCACGACCTTCCGCGAGCTCGAAGAAAAAGCAAAACACCCGGATAATCACGCCCTGGCGTTTCGACCCGACGACCCGAACTGGCTCCTCTTGGGGACCGACGGCGGGCTCTATGAGAGCTTTGATCTCGCCGCGAGCTGGCGCTATGTCGCCAACCTCCCGGTGACCCAGTTCTACAAGCTCGCGTTGGACGATTCGGCGCCCTTTTACAAGATCTACGGCGGCACCCAGGACAACAGCACCCAGGGTGGGCCGAGCCGCACCGACAACGTCAACGGGATCACCAACGCCGACTGGTTTCTCACCCTTTTCGCCGACGGCCACCAGCCGGCGGTGGAACCCGGCAACCCCGACATCGTCTACTCCGAGTGGCAGGAGGGCAACCTCGTGCGCACCGACCGGACCACCGGCGGGATTGTCTACATCCAGCCCCAACCCGAGCCCGGCGACCCCCCCGAACGCTTCAACTGGGACGCGCCCATCCTCGTCAGCCCGCATTCGCCGACCCGGCTCTACTACGCTTCGCAACGCGTCTGGCGGTCGGATGACCGCGGCGACAGCTGGCGCCCCGTGAGCCCTGATCTGACCAAAAACGAGGATCGGATGCTCTTGCCGTTGATGGGTCGTCAATGGAGCTCGACCGCGCCGTGGGATTTCCAGGCCATGTCGGCCTACAACACCATCACCTCGCTGGCCGAGTCGCCGGTCACGGAGGGAATCCTCTGGGCCGGCACCGATGACGGGCTCATCCAGGTGAGTTCCGACGGCGGCGGTTCATGGCGGGCGATCCCCGTCGGCGATCTCCCCGGCGTCCCCGACACCGCCTTCGTCAACAACATCGTCGCCGATCTCTTCGATGCCGACACCGCCTACGTCGCCCTCGACAACCACAAGTACGGCGACTTCGCTCCATATCTCCTCACGACCGCAAACCGCGGCAGGACCTGGAGCCGCATGACCGGCGATCTTCCCGACCGCCACCTTGTCTGGCGGCTGGTGCAGGACCACGTCAAACCGGACCTCTTCTTCACCGCCACCGAGTTCGGTCTCTTCTTCACCGTCGACGGCGGCTCGCACTGGGTCAAGCTCGCGGGCGGAGTGCCCACCATCTCCTTCCGCGATGTCGGTATTCAACGGCGCGAGAACGATCTCGTGGGAGCCTCGTTCGGGCGCGGATTTTTCATCTTCGACGACTACAGCCCCCTGCGTCACATCAGCGCCGAGGCGCTCGCGAGCGAGGCGCTCCTCTTCCCGGTCCGTCCGGCGTTGTGGTACATCCAACGTCGACCCCTCGGCGAGGACGGCCAGGCCTCCATGGGCGGTGCCTATTACGTCGCCGACAATCCGCCTTTCGGTGCCGTCTTCACCTACCATCTCGCCGAGGAGCTCAAGACCCTCGAGGCGCTGCGCCGCGAGGCCGAGACCGAACTGGAGAAGGAGTGGAAGAACACGCCCTATGTCGGCTACGACGCCCTGGAGGATGAACGGCGACAGCCCGAGCCCGAGATTCTTCTCACCGTCCGCAATACTGCCGGCGAGATCGTGAGAACCCTTACCGGGCCGGCCAAGAAAGGATTCCACCGCGTCGCCTGGGATCTCCGCTATCCCTCGACCCGCGCCGTCAAACGGGCCGCCGGCACCGGGGACAACCCGTGGGAACGAGACACGGACAGCGGCTTCATGGCGCCTCCGGGGAGCTACACGGTGACCCTGTCAAGACGGCTTGGCGGCAAAGTGGAGGTTCTCAGCGAACCCCTCGACTTCGAGGTCGTCCGGGTCTTCGAGGGTGTGCTCGAAGGCTCGTCCCCCGCCGAGACCGCCAGCTACATGCGCGAGGTCGCCGAGCTCCAGCGTGAGGTCACGGGCGCCTCGGAAGCGCTTGGCGAGGCATTCAAGACGGTCGAGATTCTCGGCCGTGCGCTCAACCGGTCGACCTTCGATCCGGGCACCCTGGACAGCGAGCTCGAATCCATCAAACAGCGGCTCTACGAGGTCGACCAGAAGCTCGCCGGCAACCGGTCGTTGGCCTCGTTCGGTCACCCGCAGGTGCCGAACGTGGGGCGCAGGCTCAGGGTCGCGACGGTCACCGACGGTCAGTCGGACTACGGCCCTACCGCAACCCACCGGCGGGCGTATGAAATCGCGGCGGCCGAGTTCGCGGCGATCAAACCGGAACTCCGCGAGCTTCTCGAGATCGAGCTGCCGGCGCTCGAAGCGAAGATGGAGGCGGCGCGCGTGCCGTGGTCGCCGGGGAGGCCGTTGCCGGCATCGCCGTAGGAAGGCCAACCAGGCGCCGTGGAGCTCCGGGAGGCCAACATCCGTCGATGCGGCCTCACAGCAGGTCGGCGACCCTCACCTGCAACGACTCCACCTTCCCGGCGAGGCCCTCGAGTTCGCGCTTCTCGGCCTGCAACCGGTCGCTCTCGGTGCGGACAAAACGGGTGTAGGGTGCGATGGTGTTGGCCAGCCGGGTCCGACTGCGTTCGGCCTCGCTTGCGAACTGGGCCTTCAACGCGGTCATGATCGTGGTCCGCAGCGACGAGATCTTGGCGGAGAACTCGGCCTTGGCCTTGCGCCGGCGGTGGGGCAGGATGAAGAGGCCGAGGGAGAAAAGCAGGCCCGCGGCGAGGAGACCGGTGACATCGGCGGCTGTGCTCGACGCAACCAGCGCGACCGTGGCGCCGAGCCCCACCGCGCCGAAGCCGGCCAACGCGGTGTTGGTCACCGCCTTCGAGACGTCATCGGCCATCCGGCCCGCCTCGGCGGCGCGGTCGTAGCCGGCGAGACCATCGGCGGCCGCCCGGCCGACGGTGGCGAGCAGGCGGCCCCGATCGGCCTCGAAGCGGCCCCCCACCTCTCCGACCATCCGATCGGCGTGGGCGGCGGCGCGGCGGTTGACGTGGTTGACCACCGACTGCCACTGCTGGAGATCCGTTTCGACCAACCAGTCGATGAGCGACTCGACCTTGATCTCCACCTGCTTCGGCGCATCGGCGACAACCTCGCTCAAGAACCGCGCGCCCAGCGCATCCTTGTCGAAGAGCTTGGCGAGACGGGCGAGGCGGACGGTGGCGTCGAAGAAATCGAGGCCTCGTTTCTCCATTCCGAGGAGCACGTTATCGATGTCCGAAAGGCGGAGCGAGAACTCGCGGTCGACATCGCCGGCCCAGGTCGTGGTCTGGTTTTCGATGTCGGCGATGGTGGCGAGATCGTCGCGCAGCAGGGCGAGTCCGCCGTCGACGGCGCCGACCCCGATGTCGAGCAACCGGCCGGCGACCCCGAGCGGGTTGCCGAGCTTGAGCCGAAGACGTTCGGAATCATCGAGGGTGGCTTGGAGCCAGGCCTCGATTTCGGGCAGACCGCTGGCCGCCAACGCCTCGGCATCGCCGGCGCCCTGGGCCTGACGAGCCTTCAGCGCCGAAACCGGAAAGACCACTGGAGTCGCACCGAGCAACCGCATCCCGTTGGATCGGACCCAGTTGAGGACCTCGGAAATCTCACCGGGTGATCTCAGGATGTCGATCTTGTTGACCGCCACCACCACCTTCTTGCCCCACTCGCGGATGCGCTCGAGAAAGAGGCGTTCGGACTCGGAAAACGGTCGATCGGCCGAGGTCACGAAGAAGACCAGATCGGCGCGCGGCACGTAGTGGGTGGTAAGCGCCTCGTGACTCCGGTCGAGGGCGTTGGTTCCCGGGGTATCGACCAGGCTGAGCTGGCGCAGGATCTCGACCGGTGCGGTCACCCTCTCGGTGACGGCGTCCACGGCACCGTGGCCTTCGGTTTCCCCCCACGACAGCAGATGAATCTTCGCCGTGGTCGGGGTGACGCCCTCGGCCAGGAGCTGACGATCGAGAAGGGCGTTGATGAAGGCCGATTTGCCGGCGTTGAACTCGCCGACGACCACGAGCAGGAAGAGCTCGTCGAGCTGGCGCAGCGAGTCGGCCAACGCCCCGCGTTCGTCCGGGGCGACATCCGACCGGTCAAGGGCCGAAGCCACCTCGCCGAGGAGGCCCCGCTCCTCGCGCACGATCTCCTGGTGTTCCGGGGTCAGGATGGTGTCAAGCATGATCAGGAGTTTAGCGCGCTTACGCGCTCAAACTTCAAATCTTGAATTCTCAATTTTGAATTATGAATTCCATCTCAGGGTACCCGCGAGGACCGCGATGAAATTCAAAATTCATAATTGAGAACTCATCATTACTTAGTAGCCCGCCGCCATCCCGTCCTTCCTCGACTCGGTGGCTCCTGCGTAGATACCCGTCTCCGGATCGCGGCGGATCGCCTGGTAGCCGCCGAAGACCGCCGGGTTGATCTCCTCGATCCGGTGGCCGCGGCGCATGAGCTCGCGCTTGATCTCGGCCGACACCCCGGATTCCAGATGAACCACACCACCGCTGGACATGAGGGTCCCGGTGGGTTCGGATGAATCGGTGTGGTGGAACCGGGCGGCGTCGCCCGCCTCCTGGAGATCCATTCCGAAATCGACGAGGTTGATCATGATCTGGATGTGGCCCTGGGGCTGCATGTCGCCGCCCATGACGCCGAAGGCCGTGTCGGGCACGCCGGTTTCGCCCATAAAGGCCGGGATGATGGTGTGGAACGGCCGCTTGCCCGGTGCGAGGACGTTGGGGTGGCCCGCTTGGAGAGAAAACAGGGCGCCGCGGTCCTGGATCCCGAAGCCGAGCTCGGGCACCACGTAGCCCGAGCCGAACCCGGTGTAGTTGGACTGGATGAGCGAGACCATCTGGCCCCACTGATCGGCGGCGACGAGGAAAGTGGTGTCGCCGTGGCTGAGGTTCGGGTTGCCGGGTTCGATCCGCGGTGCCGCGCGGGTCATGTCGATGAGCTCGGCGCGCTTTGCGCCATAGTTCTTGCTGATGAGTTCATCCACCGGCACGTCCGAGAACGACATATCGGCGTAGAATCGGGCTCGATCTTCGTAGGCGATCTTCTTGGCCTCGATGAGGAGATGCCAGAAGTCCGGATTGTCGCGCCCCATGGCCGCGATGTCGAATCCCTCGAGGATGTTGAGGATCTGGAGTGCGGCGATTCCCTGGCCGTTCGGAGGCAGCTCCCACATGGTCCGGCCGCGGTAGGTGGTGGAGACCGGCTCGACCCACTCGCTGCGATGGTCGGCAAGATCAGCCAGCGAGAAGAAGCCGCCGACCTTGTCGGAAAAGGCGACGATCGCTGCGGCGGTCTGACCTCCGTAGAAGGCATCTCGGCCGCCCTCGGCGATCCGCTGAAGGGTGTCCGCCAACGCCGGGTTGGCGAAGAGCTCGCCCTCGGCCGGGGTCGATCCGCCGGGCATGAAGACTTCGGCGAATCCGGGCATGTCCTTGAATCTGGCAGCACCGCGGGCCCAGCTGCCGGCGATGACCCGCGGCACCGGCGCCCCTTCCCGGGCGGCGGCGATGGCAGGCTCGAGCAACCGGGCCATGGGCAGGCGGCCGAACTTCTCGTGCAGCTCGAACCAGCCGTCGACACACCCCGGGACCGTCCACGCATAGGGCGAGTAGACCGGGATGGTGCCGTCTTCCTCCGCCGGCACCAGTTCCGGTCGCAGCGCCGCCGGCGCGCGCCCGGAACCGTTGAGACCGTGGAGTTTCTCGGTCTCGGGATCCCAGACCATGGCGAAGATGTCGCCGCCGAGGCCGCAGGAGACGGGCTCCATCAGGGCGAGCGCGGCGTTGACCGCGATCGCGGCATCGACCGCGCTGCCGCCGTCCTTGAGCACGGAGAGACCGATTTCCACGGCGAGAGGGTGCGCCGCGGCCACCATCCCGTGCTTGGCGTGGACCACCGAGCGGGTGGCGAAGGAGCGGCCTTCGGGCCGGTCTGCGGCGGCGGCCAGACCGGAAATCAGAATCGCTGCCATGAACACCAGGGTACCTCGTCGCATCTCCACCTCCATCGATCGGTCGACCCCAGGATGTGCAGCGCACACCCCTTGCGGCGGGTGCCGCCCGGTCGCCGGAGGCGGTCCGCCGGTGCTCGCTGCGATCAGACGCCTTCGAGCACGTGATCGTCGTACTCGATCTCGAAGCGGAGCTTGTGCTTTGCTTCCTCCTGGGCGAGACCGCGGAAGACCCGCTGAAGACCGGCGTCGGAGGTCGCCTCGGCGAGCTTTGTGTAGAGTACGAAGGCCGCTTTCTCGGCCTTCATGGCAAAGAGCAGCGCCTCCTGATAGGTCATGTTCGGTGCGGTCTCGGGTTCTTCCATGATCTCCGCGATCCCGAGGCTGGCCACCTTTTCCTCGATCACCGCGGGGATCTGTCCCTGCTTGATCTTGAGCAACCGAGCCTTGTGCCCTTCTTCCTCCTTGGCGAAATGGAGAAAGGCCTCCCGCATCCCGGGGCGCTCGACGTTCTCGGCGAGCTCGAAATACAGCTTCGCCGCCTTTTCTTCATTTGAAATGGCGTAGTCAAGGATGTCTTCGATGGTCGTGAGTTCCACGCGCTCCTCCTTCTGCATCGACGCAGATCTGCGCCAACCCTCACTTTATACCGCCCGGTTCGATGAGGGCAAGCTCACCCGCAGGTCCGCCGTGAGATGGAAATCCGGGCGCGGAACCGTTCTCGGCATACGCGGTTCCCGGGGCGCGGATCCGCCCGAACCCGTTCCGGGAATCCGCCTGTCGGCACTGAGATCAAGAGAAAATCTAGAAATATCAAAATTTTTCCAGAAAAACCTTGACAATATGCTAGACATAACCTAGATTCTTGGACAGGGAGGACAGATGAACGACACACGCACCGCCACCGCTTGGGATTTCAGCTCCGCGCAACTGCCCTACCGTGACCAGCTCTTCAAGACCGCGCTTCGGCTCACACGATCGGTCGAAGAGAGCGAGGATCTCCTGCAGGAGACCTATCTCAAGGCTTTCCGCCACTATCACCAGTTCACCGAGGGGACCAACCTCAAGGCGTGGCTGTTCCGCATCCTCAAGAACACCTTCATCAACGGCTATCGGCGGACCCGGAATCGGCCGCAGATGCTCGATTTCGACGAGTTGCGCGACTCCGGCGACGGCTTCGACGAAGGCCTTCCCTCGGCTCAGGATCCCGAGGCGGACTTCCTCGGCCGCGAGCTCGACGGTGAGATCGCCGAGGCGCTGATGGCCCTGCCGCACCACTACCGGATGGTGGTTCTGATGGTCGATCTTCAGGGCCTCAGCTACAAGGAGGTCGCCGACGCCCTCGAGGTTCCCATTGGAACCATCATGTCGAGGCTCTACCGCGGCCGAAAGAAGATCGAAGGTAGCCTCCTCAGCTTCGGCCGCCGGACCAACTATGTTCCCGGCAAACCCAGACGCCAGCGCGGTGACGGGGCCGCGACCGCGGTCAACTGATCGGCCGGTCGAGGCGGGTCGCGAGGCGAGCGGAGAACCGGGCGGGTTACTATCTCAGGGATGGCCGCCGCCGATCTCGTGATGATTGCCGAGGAGTTGAGGACGAGTGTCTCGAAGCTGAGCTTCGGGCCTCCCGTGAGCCATGTCTATAACCCGTTGGACTACGCCTGGGAGGTCCACGCCGAATACCTCCGGCGCTACGGCGGCGGCGCCAGGGAGGTGGTGCTGCTCGGGATGAACCCGGGACCCTGGGGCATGGCCCAGACCGGTGTGCCTTTCGGCGAGGTCGCGGCGGTCCGCGACTGGCTCGGATTGGAGCGGGCGGTGCGGCGGCCCGTCGACGAGCACCCGAAACGACCGGTCCTCGGCCTTGCCTGCCGCCGCAGCGAGGTTTCCGGTCGCCGGCTCTGGGGCTGGGCCAGAGACACCTTCATCACCCCGGAGCGGTTCTTCCAGACATTCTTCGTCGGTAACTACTGCCCGCTCCAGTTCCTCGAGGCGAGCGGCCGCAATCTCACCCCGGACAAACTCAGGGCCGACGAGCGGCAGCCCCTCTATGAGGCGTGCGACCGGGCGCTGCGGTCAAGCGTCGCAGTCCTCCGGCCCCGGTTCGTGATCGGCGTCGGCGCCTTCGCCGAACACCGGGCCCGAACCGTCCTCGGCGAGGACGGGCCCCGAATCGGCCGCATTCTCCACCCGAGCCCCGCCTCTCCCGCCGCCAACCGGGGTTGGGCCGAGGCCGTCTCCGGTCAACTCGCCGCGCTCGGGTTGGCGTTGGTCTGAGAACGAGACCGTTTCGCCGCAGCGGTTCGGGACTTGCGATATTCTGCATGGGTCCGCCGTTTTCGGCGGATCGTGCTGCGAGGGCGTGGAGGAATCCATGGACTGGACCTATTCTTGTCCCCACTGCGATGCCGCGTTGAACCCCGATGTCTCGATCGTGCTTCGCGCCGACTTCGGGGAGAAGAAAATGCTCGTCGGGTTGAACCCGCAGCCGGGAAACTACGAAGTCGAGCTTCCGCCCGGTGAGGGCATGCAACCGGGATCCCGGTGGGACTTCAGCTGCCCGGTCTGCGACCACAGCCTCGTGTCCGAACTCTCGGACGAACTCTGCGCCATCGACATGAGTTCACAGGGTGAGCGCCACCGGGTCTATTTCTCCCGGATTGCGGGGGAAGAAGCCACCTTTGTGGTCAGCGCCGAGGGCATGCTCACCGATCACGGCGTCCACAGGGATCAGTACCTCGAGCGGATGGTGCACCGGAAGTACATGCGGTAATCGCGCGGGTCGAGCGCGAACTTTCCGCTTCTGATCACCTATCCTGTTCCCATGAGTCGAATTGCAGTACTCGTGTCCGGTGGTGTGGACTCCTCGGTGGCGTTGGCGCGGCTCGCCGAAGAGGGTGGCCACGAGCTCACCGCGTACTACCTGAAGATCTGGCTCGAGGACGAGCTTGCCTTCCTCGGCAGTTGTCCGTGGGAGGACGACCTCGGATTTGTCCGCGAGGTGTGTCGACGATTCGACACCCCCCTCGAGGTGGTTCCCCTCCAACGCGAGTACTACCAGTCCGTCGTCACCACGGTGGTGCGCGAGCTCGAGGCCGGCCGCACCCCGAGTCCGGATGTGCTCTGCAATCGATTGGTCAAGTTCGGCGCCTTCGTCGATCGGGTCAACGCCTCCTTCGACTTCGTCGCGAGCGGCCATCACGCCCGAACGGATCACTCGGAAGCCCTTTCGCGGCTGCTCAAAGGAGTCGATCCGGTCAAGGACCAGACCTATTTCCTCAGCCAGCTGGATCAGCGGCAGGTGGCCCGATGTCTCTTCCCCATCGGTGGGATGACCAAGGTTCAGGTCCGCGCCGAGGCCCGTCGGCTCAACCTCCCGAATTGCGACCGGCCGGACTCGCAGGGCATCTGTTTCCTCGGCCGGGTCCCGTACGATGCTTTCGTCGAACATCACCTCGGTGACAATCCCGGAGTCATCCGGGACCTCGGCACCGGGACCGAGCTCGGGCGGCACCGTGGATTCTGGTACCACACCATCGGCCAGCGCCGTGGCCTCGGCCTCTCCGGCGGCCCCTGGTATGTGGTGGGGAAGGACCTGGAAAAGAACGAACTGCTCGTGGTCCACGCCGACTCGCTCGGCTCCCACCTCCGTGATCGATTCCGGATTCCGGCACCCCACTGGATCGCCTCGGAGCCCGAAACCAGCGACCTCACGCTCAGGATCCGCCACGGCGAGCGCCTCGTGGGGTGCCGGGTGGATCGGCACGCCGACGGCGGCCTCATGGTCGTGATGGATGAAGCCGAAGCCGGGATCGCCTCGGGTCAGTACGCCGTGCTCTACGACGGCGATGAATGCCTCGGAGGTGGGGCCATCGGATAACGCGCGGGACGATGCTGGCCGCTGGATGGGAGCGTCGCGTAACAGACCACAGATCATGCAGATGAACGCAGACAGCCAGCGCATGGTTCATTGCCCGAACGCCCGGTTCTATTCAATCGCTGAGGACAAACCGGTACGAACCCGACGGCCAGGCCGGAGGCCCGCCCTTCAGACACCTTGCGGTCGAGTCCGCGTCACCACGCAGTCAGAAAACCCTCTCGCAACGCATGACCCACCCTCAATTGCGATGTCTTCGCGGGTCGCTGCGATGGATCCGGCATCCAGTGTCCCGTATCGGGCCGCGTGGCGGGCTTCCCACCATGGGGCCCAGACACGCTGACGGCCCCGCGGGGGTGCGGAGCCGCCAACTGGAGGAGGTTGCGATGCAAGGGAGAATACGTCGCAAAACCTGAAAAGGTTTCATCCCGGTTGCCCCACCTGCGGCAGGTCATTTCTTTTTCTTGCCGGGATCGTCAGCGAGTTCGAATCGGTGGAACATCTCATTGAACGTCGTCGGGCTGAGCTGGAGCAGCCGCGCCGCTTGTCGTTGGACGCCGCCGGTCTGCTTGAGCGACTGGCGGATCAGCTGCGCCTGGAAGGCAGCGACCGCGAGGCGGAAATCCAACCCGCCGGGCGGGATTTCGCTGATGGTCAGTTCATCTTGGGTCTCGGCTCGGAGAGCCTGCGGCAGCTCGTCGAACTCGATGGTCTCGCCTCGGCTCAGCACGACAGCGCGCTCGACCGCGTTTTCGAGCTCGCGAACGTTCCCCGGCCAGGAGTACTCGGTCAGCGCATCAATCGCTTCGGGGGAGAATCCCAAGACCTGGCGGTTGTTCTCCTCGGTGTAGGCTCGCAGGAAGTGCGAGACCAGCAGCGGAATGTCGTCGCGCCGTTCACGTAACGGCGGAAGCTCGATGGTGATGACATTGAGGCGGTAGTAGAGATCCTCCCGAAATCGGCCGGCCTGGACCTCTCCCCAGAGATCGACGTTGGTCGCGGCCACCAACCGAACATCCACCGATCGGGCTTCGACCCCGCCAACCCTTCGGATCTCCCGCTCCTGGATCACCCGGAGCAGCTTGGTCTGGGTTTCCGGGCTGATGGTTCCGACCTCGTCGAGGAAGAGCGTTCCCTCGTGGGCGGCCTCGAAGAGCCCTTTCCGACTTGACACAGCTCCGGTGAAGGCGCCCTTGACATGGCCGAAGAGGGACGACTCGAGGAGTTCCGACGGGATCGCCGTCGTGTGGACCGGGACGAACGGCTTGCTGTTGCGTGGGCTCAGCCGGTGGATCGCCTTTGCCACAAGCTCCTTGCCGGTGCCGCTCTCGCCGGTGATGAGGATATTCGAACGGGCAGGCGCGGCCCGACGGATGAGCTCGAAGACCTCCTGCATCCGGCGGCTGGTGCCGACGATCTCGCCCATGCCCTCGAGCCGACTTCTCAAGAGCAGGTTTTCCACCAGCAGCCGGCGCCGCTCCGAGGCCCGTCGCACCAGGTGCAGCACTTCTTCGTTCTTGAAGGGTTTGGGCACATAGTGGAACGCACCGAGCCGCATCGCTTCGATGGCGGATTCCACCGATGAGTACGCGGTGATCACAACCACGGGGAGATGCGGGTCATAGCTCTTGATCTCGGCGATGAGCTCGATACCCGGGCGATCGGGAAGCATGAGATCGAGCAGAACAACGTCGATGTCCTCCTCGCGCAGCTGCCGCAGCCCGTCCGCCGCCGTGGTCGCGCCGTAGTATTCAAAACCGGCTCCGCACAGCAGGGTTCCGAGCACGTCCTGCAGGACGGGCTCGTCGTCGATCACGAGGACGCTGCCGATTCCTTCCATCGTTTCAGCCTCACGGTAGCACGCGCGCCCCGGTGCGGGAGATTCTCAAGGCTGACCCGGCCGCCGAGGTTGGCGATCATGTCGCGAGTGATGGCCAACCCCATGCCCGTCCCCCCACGGTCGGTCTTGGTCGAGAAAAACGGTTCGAAGACCCGCTCGAGGTCCTCCTCGGCCACGCCCGGGCCGCCGTCCTCCACACGGATCTCGGCCCACTCCTCGTCAACATGGACGGCGACGACGACTTTGGAGTCGGAGTCCGAAGCCTCGATGGCGTTTCGAACCATGTTGCTCACCGCCAGTTCCACCGGTCCGGGTGAGCCCGCGGCCATCACCGGAGCGCTGTCCGAGATCTCGAGTCGATGCGTCGCACCGAGAGACCGGGCAGCCTCGAGAGCGGCATTCCGAGTCACCATGACGACGTCGATGACCGTCAGCTCCTCCCGCCCGCCGCGGATCGCCTCCTTGAGGTTCGCGACAATTCGCGAGACCCGGAAGCTCTGATCCACGAGCTTGGAGACCAGGAACGCCCGCGGATCCTCGACGGGGGTCATCTCCCCCAGCATCTGGGCGAAGGATGAGATTCCGGTGAGTGGCGTGTTGATCTCGTGGGCGAGCCCCGACGCCAGACGACCGAGGGCGGCCATGCGCTCCTGATCCCTGATTCGATCCTGGAGATCGCGCAGCTCGGTGACATCCTGGAGAACAACCACCCGCCCGTTGAAACTGCCGCTGTCGAGCTCCAGCACCGAGACCGCCATGATCACCCGCCGGCGGGGCTCCTCCTTGGTCCGTCCCTCGGCGTTCGCCGCCTGAAGCGGCAGGGAATCCCGCCACTCTTCGGGGAGCTCGACCAGGGCGTCCAACGGCACCGATACCAGTTCCCGGGCGTTGACCTCGAAGATACCGGCCGCCTCGCTGTTGGCCGACAGGATCCTTCCACCGGCGTCGCACACCAGGATCGCGGCGGCCGACGACTCGATGATCCGCTGGGTGTTCGCGTGCAGAATGCGGTACTCCTCCGCCTGCCGGCGAAGATCGTCGAGATATCGCGCGCTCTCGAGCGCCACCGCGGCCTGGGTGGTGAAGGCGCCGACGACCTCCTGCGCCTCGCTGCCGAGGGGGAAGAGACCGCGACGCAAACCAAGATAGAGCAGTCCATGCACCGTATCCACGCGATCGAGGGTCAGCCGCAGGGTGAAGCCGGCGGCGGCCAGCGGTTCCTCCTCCGCGCTCGGAAAATGATGCTTCAGGACGGCGTCGGAGAGGATTTCAGGGATGTAATCCCCATTCGACTTGACGCGAGAAAAGGTGCCGCCATCGACCCGCAGATAGGTCGCGACGACATCAAAATCGAGCCCGTCGCGAAGGGTGTCGGCGAGTCGACTCAGGAGCTCGCGCGGATCGGTGACCTCGGCGAGCTCGCGGGTTGCGTGGGTCAGGAGCCACTGCGGGGGGCGTCGGCCGTGGTAGAGCCAGTGTTCGAGAAAATGGCCGACCCTCGTTCGAATCGGTTGGAGCAGAACCACGAGCAGCACGCCGGTGGCGAATGCAAAGAGGTTGCGCAGTGACCCGTAGCCCCCGGCGTAGTTGACCAGCAGGTGATTCGTCATGGCGAAGGCAAAGCCGCCGATCACCAGAACCAAGGTGGCCGAAAGCGCGTCGCGTGCGATGGGTTCGAGGTCCCACAACCGGTATTCCATCAGTGCCGCCACGATCGCGAACGGAAGCGCGGCCATGGGCAGGACCATGATCCACGAGAATGGATCGACCCCGATTCCGAGCTGACGGGGAAACCACACCAGCGCGGTCCAGGGTACCAACCCGACAAAGAGCCCGAGAGCGGCCCACTCGATCTGGCGACGAACCCTGGCGTCACGCGATGCCTGCCACCAGCGTACGACGTGGAGGGTGATCCCGCCCGCGAGAGCGATCGAGAAAGTCGCCCTGAGCAGCGTCGTCACAATCGGCCACCAACCTTCGGCATTGGGTGTAAGGGCGGTGGTCGCGGCACCGATGGCGACCACAATGGTGGTCAGATCCAGCATCCAGACCGAGGATCGTCGCTCGGGGAAGATGATGAAGAAACGGGCGATGAGAAACGGAAGAACCGCGCCGGCGATCCGGTGCAGAACCTGGAGGATCTCATGCGCTGCGGCGATCCGATTCGGCACCGCTCCCAGAATCAACGAGGCAGCAGCGATGAGGAGCAGGACAGCGGCCTCCCGCCTGGTTGTCTTCCACACCACCGCCAGGGCGCACAGCAACCCGAGAAGACCGACCGAGGTGCGTGCGAGATAGACCGGCTCGATGGCGGGTGGCGGAGGTCGGAAGGTGACCTCCCTGGGCTCACCGGCTGCGGCATTGACCGCCAACTGGTGTTGGTCTCCACCGGCAAGTAGAAAGACCGGATCTTCGAGTTTGAAGACCTCCATGCCGTCGACGGCAACGATCGCGTCACCGATTCTCAACCCGGAAGCCGCAGCCGACGACCCGGCAGGCAGCCCATCGACCACAATCCCGCCTTCAACCCACCGGACCGGAAAATCGAGACGGTAGAAGCTGTGGACCGTCTTGATCAAAGACCACCCGGCGACCACAACCGTGGCTGAAGCTACGAGCGTGAGGACAAGACGACGAACGCGCACGATCTCAGTATAGGCACAATGCCTTCAGAACTCGCGCTCGTCGGCGCCACCGACCTGGTAGTTGACCTCGGTGGCCAGGATCTCGGCAATGAGCAGCTCGCGCACCATGAGAGCGACCCGGCCCTTGCTGTAGGGGAGTCTCTCGGCCACGGCGCCCCAGCCCGACGGTCGCGTGTTGACCTGTTTGAGAATCTGGTCGATGAGCCGGGTGCTGTTCTCGGCCAGTCGTCCGGTGTGGTGCAGGATCGCGCCGGGCGGCACCTCGCCGGCGAACCGCTTGTACTCATCTTGGATCCGCACCGCTTCGAAGAGCAGCGGCTGGAGATGATAGGAGTCCTCGGTCTCGTGCCGCGTCCCGGTGGTCGAGAACCGAAAGGTTCCTCCCATGGGGGGTGAAACCATGATCTCGATGAAGGCTTCCTCGCCTGACAGGGTTCCACAAAGGATCGGACCGACCCGACGGTCCCTGGTGTAGATGGCGCCGAAGGTGTCGCCCTCTTTGTCCCGGATCTCCACCACCCCGTTCGACGCCGACTCAACCACCGTCTGGAGGATCGTCGGCAGATCGAAGTGATCGAGCATTCCACCGAGGTTGCTGCCGCCGCGGGAATCGAGGCTCGCAAACGTCCCTTCGAGCCGGCGCGCGATGTTCTGAAGATAGTGGAGACTGAAGTCGCGAGATTCGTAGACCATCCGGAGCACGAGAGGACGGGACCACTGAACCGTGCAGCCCCCTTCGGGGAATCGGGCCTGACTCTTGAGGGCGGTGCCGGTGATGACCTTGCTCTCGCCGAGCACCGTGCCTGGACCGATGTAGGCCACCGGTTTCAGCCCCTCGCCTTCGTCGACCTCCCGGCAAATTTCGACCACCCCCTCCAAAACGAGGTAAAGCGCGGTTGCCGGTTGTTTCGGCCGAAAGAGCATTTCGCCGTGGCTGTGAACCACGACCCGACCCTGCCCGGCCAACGCGGCGCGGACATCTGGAACCATGCCCTTGAAAAACGGGCTGTCGGCGATGGCCCGGACGAGATCTTCCTGACGCATATTGTTCATTATCCCACCGCCGTCTGACATTACAATCACTGGTTTCCTGTCTTCCGGTGAAACTGCGATGTCGTTCACAAGGGAGGCCGGATGTCTCGTGATCCGGAGGTCCCGGTCGGGGAAGGGCTAGAATTGACCTGTGGAAACGACGCAAGACGCCAGGGTCTTCCAGTTGGTCCTGACCGACGAACTGCGGCGCCCGGTTGTCCTCACCCCCGACGAGGTCGGCGGCGGATGGCGGGATCTCTTCCCCACCCTTGCCTCGTGTCTGCCGACGCCCTATCCGATTTTCGGCCAGGATGAGGAGAAGGTCGTCACCTACGGCTACCCGGTGCTGCGCTCCGACGGCATCCGGCAGCTCCAACGAAACCTCGACAGCCTGGTCAACGCCGAGGTCGGGTACCGCCTCGCTTCGGAGTTTGACCAGGGGGCCGAAAAACGCGGCGTCATGGCCGAGCGGGACCGCCTCCATCGTTCGCTGTCGTTGATCTTGGAAAACGTCTTCATGAACGACTATCGGCAGGGCATGGCCGAGGTCTTTCTGCTCTTCCTCTCCTCGGAGGTCGCCCGATCGGTCTCCCGAGTGCCCAAGTTGGTTCGGATGAACGACCGGCTCTCCGGAGACGAGACCGGCGCCCGCCACCGGCAGGCCGTTGCGGGGGTCCTGGGCGGCCTCATCCAACGTGCCGCCCACGGCGCGTCCGACCGGCTGCGCAAGCTCGCTCAGGTCCGGCTCGCACCCAAGGTCTCGCCCCTGCTCGGGGTGATCTGTTCCGACCAGTTGCTGTTGACCGAGTCACGGCTGACGGCGGATATGGGTTCGTTGGACAACTACCTGGAGACGCGGTTCGGAACCGATCTCGAGACCCTCAACGAGACCCTGGAACACGCCCTCGGCCGGCTCAGCCAGACCATGGTGCGGCAGGCGGCGCTCGGCGAGCTCCTGGCCGCGGCCTCGGGCGTCAACATCGACCTCACCAGACCATGGACGCTCCTCGAGCCGCGCCTGCTCAAAGCCATGGAGAACGCCGACCTGCTCGACTCCATCGGGATCTCCAGGTCCCAGGCGACCATGTACGCCGAACTCGGGCTCGGGCTCAAACGATTCGAGCTTCTGTCCGCTCTCCGGCGTCGGGTCGTGATGATGGCGCATCGTGGAAGCCAGCTCGTTCTGTTGGAGCCGTCGGTTCGGGGGTCGATTGCACCGACCACCCGTCCGTTCGACTTCACCGCTCCCGGGGTGGTGGACACATCGGTTCGTCGTTTCGGGCTCGTCTATGACCTCACCAACTTCACCGCCATCTTGGAAGAGGTCCGGAAGAAGGGGCGCATGGCCGAGGAGAAGGCGCTCCAGTTCATGTATGTGTTCCAAAACCGGCTCGAAGAGATCCGCCACGACCACCGGCTGATCTTCGAGAAATTCCTCGGTGACGGCGCCTTCTACTCGTCACGGCGAGCGTTGCGGATCCTCTCCTCCGCGTGCGAGATCCAATACGCATACGACCGGTTGCGTCGGAGCGGCTTTCCTTTCGACCGGGGAATTCGCCTGGCGCTGAACCACGGCGCGTATCGGCTGCTGCCCATGCTCGGCAGCGACCGAGAGATCCGCCGATTCGAGTTTTTCGGCCATGGCATCGTAGAGCTCTCGAGGCTGACCACGGGCAAGAGCACACGGGAGGTGGCGGATATTGCGGAGTTCCTGATCCATGCCGGTTATGACGCATCCCAGGTCGACAACTTCCTCGCCCCCATCGCCACGGCTCGCAGCACGACCAAATCCTCCGATGACCGCCGCTACAAGGTTGAACTCGACAGCCACGGCGAACTCGTCAACGAGGGAATCGTCCTGACCCTCGACTTTGTCGAACACCTGGAGCGGGAGCTCGAGGTCCCGTCCTTTACCGAGGTGTCCGAGAACGGCGTCCGCTGGTTGCTCTTTGCCCTCGATCCGGATCGGCCCGGCCCCTTCCATGTCGGTCTCCGCTATCTTGGAGTGGCTCGACTCAAAGGCCTCGATCCGGTGGAGCTCTTCGAAGCCGCGGTCTGGGCGGAGATTCCAGCCGAGGCGCAGATCATCTCGGAGGGATCGTCGCTCGTTGCGCTGCTCCGCCGACTCGGACAGGCGGCCGCCGACGAACCGGATGGCGGCTCCGGCGCGCGGTCGACCATCGATGAGGATCTCGCCGTGCTTTCATATCTCGAGCCGGACGGGACCCGATCGTGGGTCTTCGGCCGCCACCGCGCCAGCGATGACGTGCTCCTCCAGGCCATCCAGATGCCGATGCAGATCCCGGACCTGACCGCCGACGAACCGCTCGAAACCTGGCTCTTCCGCAACCGGTTCGAGCTCGAGCGCCTCTACCGGGGCGCACGGCGCAACGATGTCGGGATCACCATTCCGGTCAGTCCGCTGCGCAGGCGCGACAGCTATGTCGGTTGCTTCCTCGCGGCGCCGTACAAATCCCCATAACCCACGCGACTCATCGGGCGTCCGCTTGTCGCTACAATCTCGGGCGCGGTGAAAACGAAGGAGCTCGCTCGTTGGCGGTGCCTGGCTTCCTTTTCCAGCGGCGAAATGCCTGGCATCCGCTCGGGAAAGGTGTCGAGGAAAACCGGCTCGGGAAGGTCAAGAAGACTCTTCTTCCCTGATGTTGAGGTAGCTCGCGAACCGGCCGGCGTCGATGTCTCCCCGCTCGACCGCCTCCTTGACCGCGCAACCGGGTTCCTGGACATGGCTGCAGTCGGAGAATTGGCAGCCCGACACGAACGCCGCGATCTCGGGGAAAGCCCTGGCGAGATCCTCGTCGGATGCGTCGAGGACGCCGAACTCCTTGAGTCCGGGCGTATCGACCACGAAGCCGCCGTAGGGAAGCGGCATGAGTTCGGCCCGAGTGGTCGTGTGCCGGCCTTTCCCCGTGGCGTCTGAGATCGACCCCACCTTGAGTCGAAACCCCGGGTAGACCGAGTTCAGCAGCGACGATTTTCCGGCGCCGGAGGGGCCGCAGAACAGGGTCGTCCGGCCCACCAGGCGTCGTTTGACGCGACCCAGACCCCAGCCGGTTCGGGCCGAGACCCGAAAGACCTCGTAACCCAGGTTTTCGTAGACCGGCAGCCAGTCATCGAGTTCACTGCGGCCGAGATCGCTCTTGTTGATGATGATGACCGCGTCGATTCCGGACGCGTGGCACGCGAAGAGAAAACGATCCAGAAGACCGCGCTTGGGCTCGGGCCGGCTCGCGGCGAAAACCAGGAGCGCCTGATCGACGTTCGCCGCCAGGAGCTGGGGTCGACCGCTGTGGGGCGCGGCCCGACAGAGCGAGTTCTCCCGCGGACGAACCGCCACCACGACGCCGTCCTCGGCTGCCATCTCGGCGACGATGCGATCGCCGACGACCAACCGGGGTGATCGCGGCGAGGCGCCTTCCCATTTGAGCCGACGGCGCGACGCCATGACCACCGTTCGATCACCGATCTGGACCCGCACCAGCGGGCCGTGCACGGCGATCACGGTTCCGTCCACGAGCTTCACGAGCGTTGAGTATACGCCGGTACCGATCCACCGGGCTCCCGCCGGCCGACGATCGATCGGGTCGGCTTCACTCGCGGCTCAACACCGGCGGGCGTGAACTGAGTTCATCCACCGCGTGACAAAAGCGAGCGAACTCGGGGTAGTCGTCCGGCGATACCGTCTGAGCCGGCAGCTCGAGCCGAAGAACCGATCGATGGCGTCGGCCATCGCGATCGGTGGTTTCGGTCACCGAACCCCACCGGGCCTCGATCCTCCTCGGGATGCGGTCGACGGTCCAACCCTCGGGCACCTCGATGACGAGCTCCTGGCGTTGCAGCACCGGCACCGGCATGATCAAGGGATACCGTCGGGTCGGCAAGGCGGCGAGAACCGGGACCAGGGGTTTCGAGAAGACTAGTTGCCGACAGACCATGGAATTCCCCTCGGGCCGGCAGACTCCGGGAGATCGCATCTCGAGTTCGAGGTCGATGCCGTCAGCCACCCGGTCGAACCGTCCCGTCACCTCGGAGGCCGAGGGGATGAAATTCGCCGCCATCTGCTGATACAACACGGGCACCCGTTCGGTGGGAACGCTGCGGATCTGTTCGACGACCCGTTCGGCCTGGGAACCACGGATGGTGATCGTCACGGTGAGACGGGCGTCGCCCGACGGCGAGACCACCGCCACGACTTTCATTTCCTCTTCGAGATCGGGGTTTTCAAAGACCGGGAGCTCCTTGAGGATCGACACCTTGTGATCGGGGCGGCTCAATGGAATGAGGAGACCGTCGCTGCCCTGAAGAATCGGGTCGATCCGACCGATCCCCTGGCTTTCTTCCTCGAGATCGAGCCAGATCTCGGTTCCTTCGAGCTCGACGCGCAGGAGCGGAACCATGAACGAGTCAAAGGTCGGAACCTCGAGGTGGGTGCCGGCGAAGGGCCGCGTTCGGGCCATCACGAGATCAACATCCCAGCCGGCGTCGAGCAGGGCGGCAGCGACGATGCCCATCCGATTTCCTCGCGCGCGGGAAAAGCCCGCACCGGCGCTCCCGGTGAAATCGAGCACGCCTCTTCCCGGCTCGATCTTGTCGATGACTCCTTTGACAAGAGCACCGAGCGCGACCTCGGGCGGATCCGCGGCGAGCAGTGCCGCGCTCCAGGTCCTGAGTTCCGGGGTTGTCACGAGGATGGGCAGGAGCCGGTCGCGTAACGCGTCGCCGACGTCTTCCCAGGTCACCCCGAAGGCATAGCTGACCCAGGGCAGGAGCTCGCTGGTCGGTGGCGCGAATCGTTCTTCCGGAATCGGCGGCACGCTCTCGGCTCGCCACCTGATCGCGCGCAGCCCGTCGACGTTCCACTCGGAGCGCTGTACCCCGTCGAAGTTGCCCTCCACCATGAGTTCAACCTCGGGCGGGACGAGAAGGAGGTATTCGGAAAGCCCAAAGGCTCGTTCGGAATCTGCAAACCGATAGATATAGGGTGGTAAGTGGCCGCGCCGCGAGGCGCCGGTCCCGGCGACCCGCGCGACGTACTCCTCCTCGACAAGATCGCCGGGATCGACATCCTCGAGCTCGATGGCACCGCCGCCGTCGCCGAGATCGGCGGGCACGACAACCGAACCGTCCTGTTTGTGAATCCTGACTTTGAGCCGGTACGAGTCGGGGAGTTGCTGGAGACGAGAGGCCTGGCGGACGCCGACCGGGGTCAGAGCCCGGGTCACCCCGTGGTAGTAGTAGAGGCTCGAACCGTCGGTAAAGACCCGCTCCACCGCCTGGTCGAGGAGGAGCACCGCGTCGACCCCTTCGATTCTGTCATCGACCCGCGCTGTGACTTCGTCGAGCGAGAGCCGGTACGGCTGGAAGAACGGAGTCCTCCCGTTCCGCCAGGCCAGAGAAAGAAGATCGAGGGACGACGGCGTCCGCTCGATGGCCGTCTCCAGCGCCCGGGTCCTGGCCTCCGGGTCGTCGGCGGTGACCGCCAACATCATCTCGTCGGCGACCATGAGCGATCCCCAACGCCGACGGAGGGCCGCGAGCTCATCGGCGGCTTCCTCGAGCTCCCCCGCCGAGTACAGCAACCGAATGAGCTCGGTATCGAGATCCGGGTCCTCGGCCCGCGAACGGAGCCGCCGGATCACGTCGACGGCGTCCGCAACCAGACACCCCTGGGCAAGCTCGTCGACAAAACCGAGCTCGAGGGGTTCGGTGACGGCCAACGCGCGGAGGAGATGCTGGCGCTCCTGCCACCTCTCGAGGGCCTCGAGCACTTCGAGCTCGACCTCGGCCGCTCCGCGGGAACCCGGCAGGGCGGCATTCAGTCGGCGGAGTCCGTCCTCCCCTTCGCGAACCCAACCCCGACCCAGGGCCTCGTGAATCCAAATCCGCAGCACCCGAACATCTTCGAGGTGGCGATCGACCAGGGCGTTCAGGATGTCTTCGTGGTCCTGCTCTCGTCGCTCCCTGATCGCGAGACCTCTCTCGAGCAGCAGAGACATCGGCAACTCGGATGTCGAGCGGAGGTGCTCGCGCGCCCGGAGACGAGTGGTCTCGGCGTCTTCACCGGTTGGCGCCGTCACCCAGTACCACGCAAACGCCAACCGAGGCCAGGGGCTCGCGGGTTCGATCTCCAGGGCCCGCTCGAGCAACTCGCGCCAGCGTGCGGGATCGCGTCGGTTCTCGCTGAGCGTTGCCGCCAGCAGGAAATCCGTCATGCCGCCGCCGGCGTCGAGGCGCTCGACGAGCCTGGTCATCGCCGGAGGTTCCTCGGCGACAACCTCGGAGTCCGACCAGACCCCGTCGGTCACATCCGCGACCGGCGGCAGCGTCAGCGCACGACCTTCCGGATCATAGAAACTGACTCTGACCTCCGGTCGTCCGCGCGCCGCGATGTCGGCCCGCAGCCGGTGGCGCCCGGCCTCGAGACGCACGCGATACCACAGAACCTCGGCTTCGCGTTGGCCGCAGAACCGTCGACGGTCCACCGACCGGCCATCGACCTGGAGATCGAAGCTCCCGCTCGCCTCGATCGTCATCCAGCCGTCGAACGCGGTCTCGAGTCCGATGGTCCAGAGCACGGTGAAGACGCCCCGCGCGGTCAGCACATCGGGCGGGGCGATCACCCCGTTGAGGGTGGTCAGGGTCCAGCGGACCGGTTCCCACGGATTGGCGAACACCGTGTTCGGCGGGGGCAGGGCGGAATCGGGAGGGGCGGCCCCGCGCTCGAGATCGAGGATGTCAAACACCCCGAAAGGCCCGGCGAGCTCGGCCGAGGCGAGGGTGCCGGAGGGCGGTCGGCCGTTGAGATCGCTTTCGATCCGGGCGAGCAGAAAGCCGAGCTCGGGATCGCGCACATCACCGGCAACCGTCAGGATCTCCTCGGGATCGGGGAGATTTCCGATCTGGCTGAGCCACCACCCTGCGGCCGCAACCGCATCGGCCCCGGTGGGATCTTCGGCCACCGTCGCCAGCGCCGCCCGGCGTGCGGCGGAGAGATCGAAATCGGTGTCGGCGCGGTGCACCGCCCACCAGTCGGCCCTCGCGGCGGTCGCGAAGAGAACCGCCCCGAGGCAGAGTACGGCGGCGCGATGACCGTGCTTCATGGCGTCTCCAGCGGCCGGCTCAGGATCCGTTCGATCTCGAGCAGGAACCCGCGCGCCTCGGGTGCTCGTTCGGCCTCGACGGTCCCGGGGTTGAGATGAACATAGCCGTTGACACGGTAGCCCTTGTCCTCGATCTCGGTGGTCAATTTCAAGGACCCGAAGTCGCTTGTCAGCGACACCGTGTCGGCTTTGACCGACGGCACTCGACCGAGCGTCACCTCGAGGGTCCACTCGAGATCGGGACGAACCGCAACCAGGAGCGGGCCCGACCGGGTACCGGTTGGAACCACCCGGGTGGAGAGATCCAAGACGCCCGGATAGGTGGCGATACCGCCGCGACTCTCGAGCGCCGTGCGCGGCACCACCGACTCGAGCTCGAGGACGGCGGGATCGCGTGACGGCACCAGGCGGTACTTCGGATCCGCGGTCAGCTCGGCGCCCGGGAAAGACCGCTGCAACCAGGTCGCGAAGGGACGGGGATCCTTGCCGCCGGCAAACTGATGGCGGAGCCGGTCCGCCGCCTCGCCTGTCGCCTCAATCCGAACCTCCAGGGGGACGAGCCCGTTCAGACCCTCCCCCAGTCGATAGGTGGTCTGGGACAGTCCGCCACCGACGATCGGGGTGATCCGGGGCCGGCTGTCGGCACCATCCACCACCAGTACGGTGGCGCCCTGATCCATCCCGGGGGGCGGCAACATGGCATGCCCGGCGGCCGTGCCGTCGAGCCAGAGGTCGTCATCCGGGAGGTAGGCGATGGCGTGGTTGAAGACCTCGAGCAGCGCCATCTCGCCGGCGATCGGACCGAGATCGGCGGTCCGCACCATGACCATCCGCGCCGGGATGTCGATGGCCTCGAAGAGCGCCACCAACAACGCCGCCGTGTCCTTGCAGTCGCCGATGCCCTGATTGAGGACCCAGTCCGCCGAGAACGGTCGAAACCGATGCTCGCCGAACTCGAGCCCGACATACCGGATCTCGTTGGTCACGTAGGTGTAGATCCGGCGGATCCTCTCGATGCGGTCGTCAACACCTTCGGTCAGACTCTCGGCGAGCTCTTCAATCTGCCGGGACGCCCGGATTCGAGGCGCCACGTGGCGCGCATACCAAGTGCTGAGCTCGCCCCAGTCAGGATGACTCGAATAGGTCAGAAACCGACCGCTGGCGAAGGGGGGTGACGGCGGGATGTCGAGCGGGACGGCGTCGAGATCGCGCCAGGTCCAGACCAGCCGGACACCCCCATCGGGGTCCACCCGCCGATCCGGTCGGCCCTCGAGGTTGATGAGCTCCCACGACGGCAGCAGGTCCTCGGGGCCCGCCAACTCGACCTCGGCAAGGACCGTCGGTACCGACCGACCCAGGATCACGAGTCCGCCTTCATAGGGCCCGGATTCGTTGCTTTCGATGGTTTCGGTTCGCAGGTAGGAGATTTCGAGAAGATCGCCATCCTCGAGCTCGGGAAAATCGAGCACCCGCAACCGGGTGTCGTAATAGAGGTTGAATTCGGGCTCGACCAGACGCGGCGTGTCGCCCTGTTGGGCGCTCAGCTCGGAACCGTCGCGCCTGAGAACCCGCGCTCTGAGGATGCGCAGCCGCTGGCTTTCGGAGACATAGGGCAGGGTTCGCTGATGGTAGGCGTCGGCCCGTTCGGCCGAGGTAATGAGCGTCACCTGCTGGACGCGTTCTTCGGTGAGCTGCGACGGCAGGAAGTGGATCTCGACATGGTCGAGGAGGTTCACGGCCGGATCACCCGGGGGCGCGGCATCCGCCATCCGCCAGAGCTCATCCACCGGCCGCAACCAACTCAGATCCTCCGCCTCACCGCTCAACAACTCGACGAGACGCCGCGCCCGCCTGTCCTGCGGCCGCAGGGTGAGGACCTCGCGGCTCAGCTCGAGAGCCCGGTCGTCGACCCCCGCCGCATGCTCGACGCGGGCCAACTCCATCAAGAAGTCGATATCGGAGGGGGACCGCCGCAGACCCTCTTCGAGCTGCGCCCGCGCTCCCTCGACTTCGCCGACGCCGCTGAGAAGACGGACCAGGCGAAGCCGCAGCCGTCCATCATTGGGATCGATCTCAAGCCCCTCGCCGATGAGCCCGAGCAGAGCGTCGCCGTCGTTGCATGCCTCGGCGAGGCGCTCGCGGAAATCGACCACCGAAGGCGAGGCCGGAACCGCACGCCGGAGAGGAGCGAGGATCTTCTCGGCGAGATCGGTCCGCCGGGCGTCGAGGGCGCGGTGGGCGGCGGCCAGGCCCACCCACTCACAGGTCGGATAGCGACGAGCGAGCTCCACCATCTCGCCGAGCAGCGCGATCCCCCACATTTCCGAGTCGATGTCGAGGGCCGTGGCTGCGGCGGCGGGTTCGTCGATCACCGGTTCGAGGATGGCTGCGGCCTCATCGAAGAGCCGCCGGTCGGCGTACCAGGAGGCGAGCTCGATCCGAGCCCAGACCAGCGAAGGATCGGCTTTGATCGCGTCTCGAAGGAGCTCGAAGCCGACGGTCTGATCGCTGGTGATGAACCACTCGAGCAGACGAGCCTCGGCCGGCGCCTCGGTCCGCGCGGTTCGACACACGGTTCGCGCTTCGCCGGCGCCCACCGCCTGCGGACGGCGGACGACCAGATAGGCTGCCAGGGCCAGCGTGGCCCCGTCCCGGCCCTGCTCGACCGCGGATCGGATTTCGCTTTCCAAATCCCTGATTTCTGGAGATTTGCGGTCTTCATCGGCAATGGCGACGGGCGCGGTCGCGGTCTCTCGGACACCCTCGAGAGCCCTCCCGTCGGGTTGCGTCAGCCGAACCCTGAGCCACCAGTCGTCGCTCTCGCTCGCCACCGCCACCACGATCGTGTTGGCGCCGCGGCGAAGCCAGCCGCCGGCCGAAGCCTGGTCGTCCGCCCGCTCGAGGGGGCGGGGCGTCGTCAAGACCTCTCGACCGTTGAGCCAGACCCGGGCGACCTGAGCGGCGCCGAGGCGCACCGCCACCGGTTGGGCGCGGTCCGCAACCACGGTGGTCGCCAGGGTCACCAGTTGCCGTTGCGCCGGCCACGCAAGACCCGAGAGCCTGACCCAGCCCAGCGGATCGGTGCCCGGCGCCGCTCGCCAGTCACCGCCGGGCGGAAGGACCGCCAGATCGCCGAAGTCCGCGAGCTCACCGATCGAGACCGGCCCCTGGACCCACCACTCGGTGAGGCCGCCCACCGCCCTGAAGAGTTCCCTCGCCGCCGCCGGACGGCCCGCCTCCGCCGCCAGGCGGGCGCGCATCACACGCAGCTCATCCGCCATGAGGGGATCGACTCGACTCAGGGCGGCAAGTCGGTCGAGTCCTCCTTCGATCACGGCGAGATCGGGAACCGTGTCCCGCCGGGAGAACGCAAAGAAGAGGTGGTGGAAGTCGTCGGGCTGGAGCCCACCCGCGGTCGCGCGGCCGACGTGATCGAGGATCCGCTGCTCGATCTCACTCGCAGCGCCGGCGAACGGCGCGACGAGGAGCAGCGTCAGCGCCACGACCAGACGCCTGATCACGACCGGCAATGTGCGGCCCTGGTTTCGACGGGGACAACGGAGGATCGTCATTTTTCGCACCGCGACAGTATCGCAGAGTCGCAGGGCGGAAGATGCAGGTCGCAGGTCGCCCGTGTGCTGGCCCCCGGCCTTCCTTGGCTCCTTTCCGGTTTTGAGCCCGCCTCCACGAAGTCTGACAACCCGCACCGCACGCGTCGTCCACTCGCAAATGGGATGGCTTTGCGATTCTCTGCAGTAAATGATCTTCGCGTCCTTTGCGATGTGACCCTGCGATGGTCCGATGTTGCGCGACCCGAAACCTGCCACCAGCCACCTGTGACCCATGACTGGTGACCTGAAACCGCAGCAGACATCGGCGTCGGGCATGCGCTACCATTTCCGAATGCCCTCGAACCCGATCACCGCCATCACCTTCGACGCCGGAAACACGCTTCTCTACTGCGACCCCTCTCCGGCCGAGATCTACGCCGAGGCGCTCAGCCGCCACGGCCGGGCGGTCACTGCCGGCGAGGTCGAACCGGTCTTCGCCGATGCCTGGGCCGAGCTCCAGGCGAGAACGCCGCCCGGCATCGATCGGTACAACTCGCAACCCGGTGGCGAAAAGCAATGGTGGGGCGCTTTTCTGCGCGAGGTGCTGGCCCGGCTCGAGCACGAGGCCGGATGGCGCCCCCTGCTCGACGAACTCTACGCCGCCTTCTCGAACCCGCGGGTATGGCAGGTTTACCCGGAAACGCGGACCACCCTCGCGGCCATCCACGGCCGCGGGCTCGAAATGGCCGTGATCTCGAACTGGGATCGCCGGTTGCCGGAGATCCTCGATGGCCTCGAACTCAGCGACTGGTTCAGGACGATCACCGTCTCGGCCAGCGAAAACATCGAGAAACCGGCGGCCGGGATCTTTCATCGGACCCTCGAGCGCCTCGGTGTCGGTCCCGAGGAGACCGTCCATGTCGGCGACTCACCGCTCGAAGACTACGATGGCTCTCGAGCGGTCGGGATGACCCCGGTTCTCGTCGACCGAACGGGGATCTTCGCCGGCAACGGCTATCGCCGCATCGCCAGCCTCGAAGAGGTGCTGGCGCTGCTCGACTGAAGCGCGGCATCGTGCCCGTGCCCGACGAGATTTCAGCGGCGGCGAACAGGATTACGAGGCCACTTCCGCCCGCCGGCGACGCTCCACGGTCGCCTGCAGCTGCCGCCCCGGTCCCGGACGACCACCAACCGCAAGCCTGAAAACCGGCTAAGATAACCCCCATGCTGCATGCCGTCATCATGGCCGGTGGATCCGGCACCCGTTTCTGGCCGGCTTCGCGCCACCATCGTCCAAAGCAACTCCTGGCCCTGTCATCCGAGATGCCGCTGCTCCGGATCACCGCCGATCGCGTCGTGCCGTTGGTCGGAGCCGCGCGACTTTGGGTGGTGACCACCGCTTCCACCGCCGAAGCGACCCGCGAGCTCCTCGACGACCTCTCCCCCGACCACATCCTCGCCGAACCCACCGGCCGTGACACCGCGGCCTGTGCCGCCTACGCCGCGAGGGTCGTGCTCCACGACGACCCCGATGCCGTGTGCCTCGTGCTCCCCGCCGATCACGTGATCCCCGATGAAGACCGATTCCGATCGGCCATGGCCGCCGGCGCCGCCGTCGTCGAAGCCCACGGGGGATTGCTGACCTTCGGCATCCGACCGACCCATCCCGAGACCGGTTACGGCTATCTCAAGGTCGGCGCCCGGAGCTTCGACCAGAACGGCTGGCCGGTCCACGCGCTGGATCAGTTCGTCGAGAAACCCGACCGCGAGACGGCGTCGGAGTATCTTGCCGACGGCGGCTATCTTTGGAACTCGGGGATGTTCGCCTGGCGCGCGACCGATCTCCTGGCCGAGGTCCGGCGCCAGCTGCCGCTGCTCTCAGACGGCATCGGCGCCATCGGTGACGCCCTCGGCACCGCCGCCGCCGCTGACGCCCTCGACCGGATCTACCCGCATCTGCCCAAGACCTCGGTGGACTTCGGGATCATGGAGTCGGCGCGGCAGCGCTGGACCGTACCGGTGGACTTCGGCTGGTCCGATGTCGGCTCGTGGCCGGCCCTGGCCGGCGACCTGGCCGCCGACGAACGCGGCAACGTGGCCCGCGGCCGCACGGTCGAGTTCGAATCGCGGGACAATATTCTGGTCGGCGACGGCGTCCTGATCGCCGCGGTCGGGGTCCGCGATCTCGTCGTTGTGGCCACCCCCGATGCGGTGCTGGTCGTCCCCAGATCGGAAGCCCAAAAGGTGAAAGATGTGGTTGAGGCCCTGCGGGAACGCGGCTGGGACGACGTGCTCTGAGAACCCGTCAGTCGTCTTTCTTGTTCTTGAAGCCGTACTGCTCGAGCTTGCGATACAGCGTCGAGCGACCGATCCCGAGCTGGCGCGCAACATCCGAGAGGTTGCCGCCGTGGCGCTTGAGGGCCTTTTCGATGGCCGCTTTCTCGAGCTCATCCAGGCTCATGGCGACGGAGATCGGCGCTGCGGACTCGGACCCCGGAGAGTCCGCACCGGACCCGAGTCCGACCGGGAGATCGTCGATCCCGATCGCCGGCCCGTCGGCGAGGAGCAGCGAACGATGGATGACGTTTTCCAGTTCGCGGACGTTGCCGGGCCAGGTGTGATCCCTGAGCGCTTCCATCGCGCCCGGTTGAATTCCGGTCACACCCGCGGCCGCATCTCGGGCGTATTTTCCGATGAAGTGCTCGACCAGCAGCGGGATGTCCTCCGCTCGCTGACGTAGGGGCGGCAACTCGATGGGGAAGACCACCAGCCGGTAGAAGAGGTCCTGCCGAAAACTGCCATCCGCCACCATCGACTCGAGGTCGCGGTTTGACGCCGAGATGACACGGACATCGAGGTTGATGGTCTTGGTGCCGCCGACCCGCTGCAGACAGCGCTCCTGAAGCACGCGCAGGAGCCGCGCCTGGGCCGATCCCGACATCTCGCCGACCTCGTCGAGGAAGATCGTGCCGCCGGCCGCCTGCTCGAACTTCCCTGGGTGGGTCGCCAGCGCGCCGGTGAAGGCGCCCTTCTCGTGACCGAAGAGCTCCGATTCCTGCAGCCCCTCGGGGATGGCGGCGCAGTTGACATCGATGAAGGGCCGGTCGGAGCGCAGCGATCCGTAGTGGATGGCCTTGGCGACGAGTTCCTTCCCGGTTCCGCTCTCGCCGGAGATAAAGACGGTGATGTCCGAATTCGCGACCTTCTCGATCTGGGCGTAGACCCGGCGCATGGCGGCCGAAGAACCGATGATGTTCTTCAGGTGGAAACGCTCGCCGAGCTCCGACTTGAGCCGCACCACCTCCTCGGTGAGGCTGGCGTGGGAAAGAGCCCGGTGGAGGGTGGTCTTGAGGCGTTCCTGATCGATGGGCTTGACGAGATAGTCATAGGCGCCGAGCTTGGTCACCTCCACCGCCCGGCTGATCTCATTCACCGCGGTGAGAACGATCACGGGCAGACTCGGGTGGCGGCGCTTGAGTTCCTTGAGAACGGCGACTCCGTCGACCTCGGGCATCATGAGATCGAGGAGCACGGCGCCCGGTACGGGGTCGGCGCAGGCCAGGACCTCGGCGCCGCCGGAAAACACCTCCACCTCGTAACCCGCCGATGTGACGATGACATTGAGCAGTTCGCGAATCGCCGGCTCGTCATCGACCACCCAAACCACGAAAGATTTTCCCATCGTCCTCCCAGTCTACCGCGGACCGGCGCCGATGAAGCCCGAAAGCCACACGGTCAACGCCTCGAGCGGGAAAGGCTCCTGGCGGATCCGCGTCTCCACCTTCGAAGCCTCGGCGAGGGCGGTCGTCAGCTCGGCGTCGGTGTACCGCCCGGCGCCGGAGAACAGCGCGCCGAGGGAGAAGGGCGTCGGCGGCTTGCCACCGGGGCGGAGCAACGGAGACGGTGCGTCGTCCTTGCAGCGGGCGACAAGACCCGGGGCGATGCCGTTCTTGAAGCGTCGCGAGTACCAACCGCCGCGTCCGGTCTGTTTGGGTTCCATCTCGGCTTCGAGGTCGGCGGCGGCTGCCGCCCGGCGGAGGTAGAGCATTTGGAGCAGGAGGTTCGTCACCAGACCGAAGAGGATCGCCCCGAAGCCTCCGGCGTCGAGCCGCTGTCCCTGCCAGTCGTTGATCGGCGCCCCCGAATCGGCCGCGGCAACCAGATCGAGCAGGGGTTCGAGCTCGCGCGTGAGGACCGCATCCCGCACCACCTCGACGGATCGCTCTCGGGGAAAGGTGAGTTGCCGAACCAGCGCTTCATCGACCTGTCCATCGCCGGCGGCGCCGGCCAGCTTGCCGACTTCCTGAACCAGCAGGCGTGGGGCGAAGCCGAGGCGTTCGAGCAGCAGCCGGGTCGCTCCCGGGCTGAAGGTCACGTCGTTGGCGGCCTTGACAAGGACCGCCTCCAGGACCTCCCGCTGCTCGCTCGAGAGGACCGCATCCTCCCACGGTTTCGGCGGCGGGGGGAGTGGAATCCAGTCGAAGGTCCCGGCCTTTTCGATGGCCTCGACGAGCTCACCGGTGGGTTTGCGGCCGCACCATGCGCCCATCACCAGAGCCATCCCGTCCGGCAGGCCCTCACCGAGGACGTGGACCAGGGGTTGAATGTCCGGCGCCGCCGCCTTGGCCGCCTTGATCCCCGGCGGCGCCGCGGCGGCCAGCCATTCACGGGCGTCCGTAACCACCAATACCCGCTGAGCGGCGAAGAGGGACGGCGAGACCAGCTCCATGGCAACCGACTCGGGGGTCGCTTCATCGGAGACGACCTCGGGTTCGACCCCGCCGAGCTCGCGGCAGACGCTCGACACCTCAGCGGCCAGCCGTTCTTCGAGGAGAAAGTCGTCGCTGGCTGCGATCAGACGGATGAGCGACATGGGGATGAGATGCGAATCAGAGTTGTCCGAGATCCTGGAGCTCCTGGCAATCGATGCAGTGCCGCGCCCAAGGAACGGCGTCCAGTCTTCCCACCTGGACCTTCTTGCTGCAATTCACGCATTCGCCGTAGGTCCCCGCCTCGATCCGGTCGAGGGCGGCATCGACGCGTTTGAGCATCTCGCGTTCACCGGTTGTCAGTTGATAGCTCAGGTCGCGGTTCATCGTCGACGTCGCACGGTCGCTGAGATCCGGAGCAAGCTCCGACGGGCCCTCTTGTTCGCTCGTACGCGCCGCCTGGACGCGGGTGAGCAGCTCAGCCCGTTTCGCCTCCAGCAGCTTTCGGTATTTCCCGGCCTGTTTGCTGTTCATTCGGTCTGCCTCCAAGGATCTCCTGAGAGATCATCCCACATTCTACCCAATGTCACACGCCCTGCATGGTCGGTCATCCGCAAACGGCCGCGGTATCCGACCTCACCCGCTCACGTCGGACCGATGGTATCCGCCGCCGCCGAGAATGTGAGTCGCTCGAAAGAGCTGCTCCCAGAGCACCAGCCGAGCGATCTGATGCGGGAGGGTCATCGGGCTCAAAGACAGTTTCACGTTCGCCCGATCGGAAAACTCGCGGTCGATACCGAGATCGCTGCCGATGACGAAATCGAGACCCGGCGTCGATCGTTCCTCGGAGTCCCGCAGCAACCGGGCGAATCCCTCACTCGTCAGTCGCCGGCCCGCTTCGTCGAGGACGACAAGCCTCCATCCCGGTTCGAGCGCCCGGTCGATCAGCCTCGCTTCCTCGCGAAGGACCTTGTGCGGATCGTCATCGCGGCCGCCGGAAACCGGTCTCAGGACCCGGTCCTCGGCCGGCCAACGCTGCTGAACCCGCCGACGATAGGTCTCCACCTGGCTGTCGAACCCGCCGGCGCCGCGACGGCCGAACCACAGAACCCGGGTCTTCACCGGTCGGCGGAAGTCGCCGGCGCGCCGATCCCCAGCGCGGCCTCGTCGAGCTTCGGAGCATCGCCCCAGAGGCTGTCGAGTCCATAGTAGGCCCTGCGGTCTTCGGTAAAGACGTGGACAACGATGTCGCCGAAATCGAGGAGCACCCAATCACTTCGGCCTGCGCCTTCCTTGTGGAGCGGTCTGGAACCGGCGTTCTTGAGCTGGCGCACGATCGCGTCGGAAACCGCCCCGACCTGGCGTTCGCTTGCCGCCGAGCAGAGCAGGAAGCTGTCGGTGTAGGACGTGAGTTCGCGCACCTCGAGCGCCACCAGGTCGAAGGCCTTCTTGTCCGTTGCCGCCCGGGCGGCAATCCCGATCTTGGAAAGGGTGTCAGCGTCCAGCATGGTGCTCCTTCAGCTTTCGTCGTCGGTCCGGTAGAGCCGGTACTTCTCGATATACGAGTTGACCTCGTGCGGGACCAACTCCCTGATGGGAAAACCCTGGCGTTGGCGCTGCCGCACATCGGTTGCCGAAACCGGGAAGGGATCGTGGTTGAGCAGGTAGACGGTCTGTCCGGTGGGGTCGGGCACATCGGCGAAGGGCTCGACATCGACGAGCCGAGACCGGAGCTCCTCCGGCACCCGCTGTCGGAGCTCCGGACCCCAAATGTGGGCGCGGTGGAGGACGACCAGGTGGGCGAGATTCACAAGCTCTCTCCAGCTCTCCCAGGTTGCGATCTGCGAGAACGAGTCCGAGCCGAGGAGAAAATAGAGCAGCGCCCGGGGAAACCGTTCGCGATAGCGTCTGACGGTCGCTACCGTGTAGGTCGGCCCTTTGACAAAGACCTCGTCATCGGAGGCGAAGAAGCGCTCGTAGGGCAGGGTCGCCAGCGCCACCATGGAGAGCCGGTGGGTGATGGGGGTCAGCGGCTCATCCTGTTTGTGCGGCGGATTCCCCGCCGGTACGAAATGGACCGCGTCGAACTTGAAGGTCTCCTGGGCTCGTACCGTCGGGACCAGATGGCCGGTGTGGAAGGGGTCGAAACTGCCCCCGTACACCGCGATTCGTTGCGTCATGTGATCTCCTGGTTTTCCGACACCAGCTTGAAGAGCAGGCCGAGGAGGCGGCGCAATCCGTCCCCGGTCACCGCCGAGATGGTCAAAGCAGGAACCTCGTATTCAGCTGCCACCCGGTTGAGCTCGGCCTCGCTCGCGGTCCGCTCGGCCACCGCTTCGACCTTGGTTCCGACGAGGACCCACGGCCGGCCGTCGAGCGGTGTTGCGAAGGCCGCGAGCTCGCCTCGGATGGTGTCGACCCGGTCGGCGACGGAATCCTCGGAAGAGAGATCCACCAGGTGGGCCAGGACTCGGCAACGCTCGACATGACGAAGGAACTGGACGCCGAGCCCGGCGCCCTGGTGAGCTCCCTCGATGAGTCCAGGGATGTCGGCCATCACCAAGGTCCGGTAGTCGTCGTCGGGCGCCTGAACCACACCCAGATGAGGCTCCAGCGTCGTAAAGGGGTACTCCGCAACCTTCGGCCGCGCCGCCGACAGGCGCGCGAGGAGGGTCGACTTGCCGGCGTTGGGCAGTCCGACCAATCCGACATCAGCGAGCAGCTTGAGCTCGAGCTCGAGCTCCCTCTTCTCGCCCGGGACGCCCTCTTCGGCGGTGCGGGGCGCCCGGTTGGTGGGGCTCGAGAAACGAGCGTTACCGCGACCGCCGCGGCCACCGCCGGCGACCACGAGCTCGTCGCCGTCCTCGAGCAGATCGCCGAGGACCTCACCGGTTTCAAAATCTCGAACGATGGTCCCGGGCGGCACCCTGATGACCATGGCGGAGGCACCGGCGCCGGTCTTGTTGGATCCCATCCCGTGATGGCCGTTTTCGGCCCGGATGAGCCGTCGGTTGTGGATGTGGAGCAGCGTGTTCAGATTCCGCTCGACCCGGAGCACCACATCGCCGCCGCGACCGCCGTCGCCGCCGTTGGGGCCGCCCCTGGGGACAAACTTCTCACGCCGGAAGGAAACGCAGCCGTTCCCGCCGTTACCCGCCCAAACGGTGATTCTCGCCTGGTCAATCAGCATGGTTCATCGACACAAAAGCGCGGCGCTCGTGCCGAGCCGCCGCGCTCCGTTCTGTCCGCACCCGCCCACAGGAAGATCGTTCAGTTGGTCACCACGTTGATGAAACGGCCGAGCCGTCCGCGGTCGCGAAACTTGACGACCCCTTCGGCGGTGGCGAACAGGGTGTCATCGTTGCCGCGCATGACGTTGACGCCCGGCTTGAACCGGGTCCCGCGCTGCCGCACCAGAATCGACCCGGAGGTCACCGTCTGGCCGTCACCGACCTTGGTGCCGAGGCGTTGGGCGTTGGAATCCCGCCCGTTACGGCTCGATCCTTGTCCTTTTTTATGAGCCATGACTCCTCCTAGGCCTCGATGGCTTCGACCCGGACCCGGTAGTAGTCCTGGCGATGACCATTCGTCCGCTTGTATCCCTTGCGCTTCTTCTTTTTGAAAATGATGATCTTCTTCCCGCGCTCGGGTCCCACGACCTGGCTGAGGACCGAGACGCCGTCAACGATCGGCTTGCCGAGGGTGACCTCGTCGCTCTGGCTGACCATCATCACCCGATCGAAGCGAAGCTCATCACCGGCCTTGAGGTCGGGCACCGTCCGCTCGACCAGAAGCTCATCACCGGGGCTGACCCGGTATTGCTTTCCGCCGTGTTCTACAACTGCATAGTCGGTCATAACACACCTCTCCCACACAAGGGCGCTTGTTATAGCCCATTCGCGGTCGTCTGTCAACGTCAAGAATCCGTCTCCACAACGCTGTTCCGACGAGATTTTCTCTTCGTTGTGGCCCGCGAGTGCCCCCTCAAACGATGTTTGGCCCCGAAACGCGTTGTCCGCCGGGTGGAAAGTGGTTCCCAAGATCGTTTGCGACGGCAGGTCCGTTGCAGGCTGTTGATTCGTTCTCTCAAGGCCCCCGCTTTCGTTCCGATTCGGCCAGGGACCGGCACGATGCCGTTTTAAAATCAGCGGGCCGTCCGGCCCGCTGTTGTGCTTCCCGTTTGTCGGTCGGCCCTACCGGAACTCCCCGCCCGGAGGCTGCCGGCGCTCTCCGTTCTGGGGCGGCCGCGCCCCACCCGGCGCTCCATCGCCGGGTCGCCGGTTTTCCCGCATCTGTTCGAGATGGCGGCGGATTTCGAGCAGGCTCCGCCACTGCGCGGCGGTGAGCTCGGCACGGACCGCGAGGAGCATCTCGAAGCGTTCATTTTCGAGCTTCTGCTTTGCCGCCTGAAAGGAACCAAACGATCTGCGAACCGCGGCGGGGTCGAATTCGTCGCGATCGACGAGAGCGCCGAGTTCGACCTCCGCCTTCCTGAGCCCGGCGTTGAGATCGATCATCTCGAGCGCGTGCCGATAGACCAGATCGCTGATCGCCCGCTGTTGCTTCTCGGTGAGCCCGATCCGCTGGACCACGCGTTCGTTCTCCCACCACTTGCCGTGCGGCAAATCGAAATCCGCCGCTCCTGCAGCGGCGGCTGCCGCCGCCAGCACCACGGTCATGATCATTCGTTTCATGCGTTCCTCCCGAATGCCCCCGCTCAGGAGGCGCCGTTTGTGTTGAACCGACACCAGGCAAATCTCGCCGGCGATCTGCGCCGAGTCCTCGCGCCCTGACGCCGGCCAAAAGCCTTGACAGGCCTCAGGGCATGCCTGCGTTTCCGGCCGACGCCAGAACATCAAGGAATCGGCACATCTCATCCGACGGATTCACTTGGTGTCGGTTCGATGTACCCGAAGTCCATCGTATGATCATCGATCCATGGATCGATGATCTCGAACCCGGGGATGCTGTCGTCGGACAGCAACTCGTCCATCTCGGCGAGGATGTCCTCAACCGACGGCTCGGGCGCCGGTGGACCGGCCGACCCGCCCGATCTCAAGATGCCCAGCCCCACCGCCAGCACCAGAACTGCAGCCAGCGCCAGCACCGGTCGCAACCACCGCCGGTGCCGCCGGGCATCCTTCCCCGCGGCGGCGGGCAGCCGATCCATGATCTGCCGGGTCTGGACATCCCAGTCGGGCGCCTCGGTACGCAGCTCTCGGCGGCGGATCGCGATCAGCCGCTCGAGATCAGCCGCCTCGGCACGGCAGACCACACAGCCCTCGAGGTGATCCCTCGCCGGGGCGTCGATCTCGAGGCCCGCGACGGCCGCCGAGATCTCTTCGGAGGTCAGATGGCTCTTCATCGTACATCTCCAAGTTCTCTCCGCAGCCGATGCACCGCGCGGTGGAGCTGCGTCTTGACCGTCCCGACGTGAACCGACAGGGCGGCGGCGATCTCGTCCAGATCCATCTCGGCGTAGAACCGCAGCCGAAAGATCTCGCGTTGCCGTTCGGGCAGCTTCGCCTCGCACTCCCGGAGCCGATCCACCGCCTGGCGCTGGATCGATCGTTTCTCCGGGTCGATGTCGTCATCGACGACATCGGCGACGGCACCGTCAGCGCCGGCTGCGATGACCCGGAGGCCCTCCCGCCTGGCCCGCCTGAGCGCATCGAGGCAGGTGTTGATGGCAATCCGGGTGAGCCAGGTGGTGAATGCGGACCGAGAGTCGAAGGAGCCGAGACTCGTGTACGCCTTGACCAGCGAGTCCTGCGCCACCGCATCGGCTTCATCGGCGCCGACATACTGCCGGCACACCATCCAGACTCTGCGCTGGTGCCGCCCGACGAGCTCTGAAAAGGCGTCACGGTCCCCGTTGCGCGCCATCAGTACCAGGGCGCGGTCATCCTGTGAAAGATCGGATCGAGTCGGCGTCATCGAGATGGCTCGCAACACAAGCATATGACGCCCCGGAGCGCGCGGGGTTGACAGCACGCCATTCCGAGTCCGTTTCGTTGCCCCGATGCAGGCAGCAGATGACAGGTCAGGATCATCCATCGCATCGCGTCAAGTGCTCACACGGGAAGACCAGGATTCGGACCGACCTGAGCGAATACCGACTTCGTTAAGCGGTGTTCAGAGCATCGGGAGTTTGCTTGAAACACAAAGTGCACGAAGATCCACGGAGGTTTCACCAGCCATCGCAGGATTGACCCGGGTCCCCGCTGGACAGAACTGCGTCCCCACTCCCTGGTCATTGCGATGGCCAGAGTGATTCCCTTTGTGGTTCCTTCGTGGCTCTTGCCAATTTTTGTGTTTCAGATTCAAGAATTGCGTTCCGCATCTTGGAACCTGCGACCTGCGCCCTGGAACCAGCGACCTGAATCCTACCCCGGCACGACGACCTTGAGCGCCTCGGGCACGATCTCGAATCGCGTCACCGGTCCTTCGAGGCGGTCCTGGTTGCCGTCGAAGTGGACCGCGAGCGGTTCGTCGTGGTGAAGCTCGAGGGACTTCGCCTGCAAGGCGATGCTGCCGTCCATGGTGTGGAGGGTCCCCCGGAGAGCCCCGATGAGGCGCTTGAGCCTGCCGGAGACCGGCACATCCGGCACCAGGGTCACGTCGAGGAGCCCGTCGTCGGGCACCGCATCCGGGGTGAGGGCGAAGCCACCGCCGGTGGTGGGTCCGTTGTGGACCGCGAGGATGGTCATGGTGCTTTCGATGATCCGGCCATCGACCACGATTCGCACCCGCGGCGCCCGAAACTTGAACAGCGACACCGCTGCGGTCCCGAGATAGACGGCGATCCCGCGCACCCACTTGATCCGGGCGGCGCGTTCGTTGATGTCGGCGGTCAGCCCGATGCCGATGGCGTTGAGCACCATCCGGTCACCGACCCGGATCAGGTCGACCGACCGCGTCGCGCCGTTGAGCGCGGTGCCGGCCGCAGCCTCGAGATCGAGGGGGATCCCCAGGGTCCGCGCCGCGTCATTCCCGGTGCCCAGGGGCAGGATCGCGAGTTCGCACCGGCCTCCCGATGCCGCGAGACCTTCGGCGGCCTCGCAGACCGTGCCGTCGCCACCGGCGACGAGAACCCGCGCAGCACCGGCGGCGACGGTTCGATAGGCGAGCTCCGACGCATGGCCCGGCGCCTCGGTGAAGACGACGTCGGATTCGAGCCCGGTGATTCCGAGCCGCTGTTCCAGACGGGGCCACTCGCGACCCAGCCTCCCACCGGCAGCTGCCGGATTGACGATCGTCAGCATCATTGCACCCTACCAGTTTCCTTTCGTTCCGGCGAGGGGCGACGATGCTCCCCGCCAACCCCCGGCGGCCGTGAATTGTGTTCCGCGGGGGGCTGTACTACTGTGTCTTCGATCGCCGATCGGTCGCAATTCACGATGATCTCTCGGTTCGCAAGATCATCACAAGGGTGGCGGATGGATTTCTTTCATTTTGCAATACTGTTGCTGTTCGGGCTGGCATTGTCCGATCTCATCGTCGGGGTTTCCAACGACGCCGTCAACTTTCTCAACTCGTCCATCGGTTCGCGGGTGGCGCCACGTCATGTGATCATGATCGTCGCCAGTCTCGGGATGCTCGCCGGGGTGACCTTCTCGTCGGGGATGATGGAGGTCGCGCGCAAGGGCATTTTCAACCCGCAGTTCTTCACCATGCCCGAGCTGATGACCGTCTTTCTCGCGGTCATGCTCACCGACATCCTCCTGCTCGACCTCTACAACACCTTCGGGCTGCCGACCTCGACCACGGTTTCCATCGTCTTCGAGCTCCTCGGCGCCGCGGTGGCGGTTTCGCTGCTCAAGCTCTATGAGGCCGGCGACAGCTTCGCCCGGGTGGTCGAGTACATCAACACCGGCAAGGCGCTGGCGATCATCTTCGGGATCCTGCTGTCGGTGGTGGTGGCGTTCGCCTTCGGCGCCATCATTCAGTTCATCAGCCGCATCGTCTTCACCTTCGACTACGAGAAGCGGATCCGGCGCTACGGCGCGATCTGGGGCGGAGCGGGGCTCGCCTCCATCACCTACTTCATCCTCATCAAGGGCGCCAAGGGCGCCTCCTTCATCACCCCCGAAACCCTGAGCTGGATCAAGACTCACACCAGTTTGATCCTGTTGGGAGCGTTCCTGGTTTCCGCCCTCTTCCTCCAGGTTCTGCTCAGTCTGACGCGGGTCAACATCCTCAAGCTCATCGTCCTGGTCGGCACCTTTGCCCTGGCGATGGCCTTCGCTGCCAATGATCTGGTGAATTTCATCGGGGTTCCGCTGGCTGGGTTGAGCGCCTACCAGGAAGCCTATGCGACGGCGGAGCCACTGACCGCGAACATGGCGGCCCTGACCCGGCCGGTCCACGGCAACACGTTTGTCCTGCTCTTCGCCGGCGTCGTGATGGTGATCACCCTGTGGTTCTCGCGCAAGGCGCGCTCGGTGACCGCGACCACCGTCCAACTCGGTCGCCAGGACGAGGGCTTCGAACGTTTCGAGTCGACCGTGCTGTCACAGACCATCGTCCGTCTGGTTTCGACCCTGTTCGACACCACCGGCAGGCTCTTGCCGAAACGGCTTCGGCGGGCGGTCAATCGTCGTTTCGATCGATCCGAACACCGCCCGCCCCCGGCTGCCGACGGTTCGGTGCCGTCCTTCGACCTGATCCGCGCCGGCGTCAATCTGATGGTGGCCAGCGCTCTCATTTCCCTCGCCACGTCCTTCAAGCTGCCGCTGTCGACAACATACGTCACCTTCATGGTCGCCATGGGCGCTTCGTTGTCGGACCAGGCGTGGGGCCGCGACAGTGCGGTGTATCGGGTGAGCGGGGTGCTGACGGTCGTCGGCGGTTGGTTCTTCACCGCCATGATGGCATTCACCGTCTCGTCGATCTTCGCCACGGTCATCTTCTTCGGCGACACCTGGGCAGTCTTCGGAATCACCCTGCTCATCGGTTTCCTGATCTACCGCAACCATCGAATTCATCGCCAGCGGGCCGAGGTGGAAAGCTCCGTCGAGGTCTTCAACCTGCGCAAGATCAAGCACTCGAAATCCGCCTCGGAAATCACCTCGCGGCACGCCGGAATCTTCCTCGCCGAGGTCGCCAAGGTCATCGACCTCGGCTTCGAAGGACTGTTCAAACAGGATCGATCGACGCTCAAAGAAGCGCGCGAAAAGCAGCGCCGGGTGCAGCGCTGGTCGAACATCATCGCGGCCAACGTCTTCAAGGTCTTCCGACTGCTCAAGTGGGAGGCGGTGCAGGACTCTCGCCGCTACGCCCACACCATCAGCACCCTGCAGGAGATTTCCGAGAGTCTGCGCGACATCGTGGTCCGCGCCCATCTGCACGTGGCCAACAATCATTCAGGTCTGCTCGAGGCCCAGGTTGTCGAGCTCGGTCGGTTGCGAGACATCGTCTGCGACGTCCTCGAGCGCACCTCGAGAAACCTCCGGACCGGTGACTGCCCGGACTGCTCGGAAATCGCATCGAAGAACCGCGAGATCCGGATGCTGGTCGACGAGTTCGACGAAAACCAGGTCCTGCGCATCCAGAACAACTCGTCCAAGACCCGGCTCAGCATCCTGTTCTACTCGCTTGCCTGGGACGCGCTCAAGATCGCCGAGAACGCCACCTACGTGCTCGGGGTCTTCGAGGATTCCATTCCCAACGCCGAACCCGCCCCCAGGATCGAGGCGCCGGCGGCCAGGAAAGATCCGGAACCCTCCACGGTCTGATCGTCGGAGCCCCGCTACGACGAGGCGGCGTTTGGAAGGGTGATGGTCACGGTCGTGCCGATGCCCTCCCGCGAGCGGAGATCGAGCGTACCGCCCATGTACTGGACCATGTGTTTGACGATGGCCAGCCCGAGTCCGAGGCCGCCCTGGCCCGGGGTCCGCGCCCGGTCGACCCGGTAGAAGCGCTGCGACACGGCGCGGAGTTCTCCCGGCGGGATGCCCTCGCCGCTGTCCGAAACCCGAATGGTCACCTCGTCATCCCGGCTCTCGGCATGGATCTCGACCCAGCCGCCGCGGCGGTTGTACTTGACCGCGTTGTCGACGAGATTGCTCAGGATGCGGTAAAGACCGCGCCGATCACACCATGCAACGGCGTCCTTGGGAACCGCATCGCGAAAGTCGACGCCGATCGAGACCGCCTCGGGACCGAGGTCGGCGAGAACATCGCGGACCAGAGAGCTCAGATTGACCTTTTCGAGCTCGAGCTCGAGCTGACCCGACTCGATGGTGGCGAGGTCGTAGAGCTCGCGGGTCAGGTGGTCCAGACGTTCGACCTGGCGAACCAGCACACCGGCCAGCCGTGGGTCGACATCGTCCTCGAGGGCCTCCACCGTGGTCCGCAGCACCGCCAGGGGCGACCTGAGCTCGTGCGAAAGATCCTGGACGAATCGCCGCCGGAACTCGGCGGATCGCCGGACGAGGCTGACCTCGGAAAAGAGCACGACGGCGCCGCCCTCGCGCACCGGAAACGCCCGGATCTCCCACAGTCCGTTGCGGTTCTCCACCACCCGGGGACCGGGCCGCCCGCCCCCGGCAGCCTCTTCGATGACCTCGATCACCGCCGGGTCGCGCAGGATCTCGAGCAGGTGGCTGCCGCGCGGGGCTGTCGTATCGACGCCGCAGAAGTCGAGCGCCGGCTTGTTGATGAGCCGGACGCGGAGATCGGAGGTGACGACGAGCAGTCCGTCACCCAGGCCCGAGGAAAGATCCTCGAGACGGCAGGCCAGGCGCTCGCACTCGATCCGACAGGATTCGGCCCGCTCGGAGAGCTCGCGCAGAGCGCGCGGCACGTCCCGTGGCGGCGTCCCGAGGGTCGTGGCGATCACTTCGAGTTGTCGCCCCGATCCGAACCACAGCGCAACCTCCACCACCAGCACCGCCGCCAGCCACAGCGCCGCCGCGATCAGCGCTCCCGAGAAGCCGCGACCGACACCGACGATCAGCGCCACGACGAGAATCGGCAGGGCCGCCGCGAAGGCGGTCAGCAGGTGACGGGATCGACTCAATGAAAGCCCCGGAAGCGATAACCGGCGCCGATCATCGTCTCCACCATTTCGGCTCCGAGCTTGGCCCGCAACGCGCGGATGTGGACATCGACGGTCCGGGTCTCGACCTCGCTCGACAGACCCCAGACCCGCTCGAGGATGCTGTCTCGGGACGCCACCCGGGGCCGCGTCATGATGAGGTACCACAGCAGCTCGAACTCCCGCACCGTCAACCGGACGCGCTCACCGTCCAACTCGACATCCATGGGTCCGCGCCGCACCACGAGCCGGGCGTCGCGATATTCCTCCCCGGGAACCCCGCCGTCGAGGCTTCGGCGCCGCAGCAGGGCCCGAATCCGGCTCTTGAGCTCGCGCAGGGAGAACGGCTTGGTGATGTAGTCGTCGGCGCCGAGATCGAGGCCGAGCACGCGGTCGCTCTCCTCGACCCGGGCGGTGAGCATGATGATCGGCAGATCGCGGACCGTGGCGGTGTCGCGAACCTCGCGGCAGACGCTGAGCCCGTCGAGATCCGGCAGGTTGAGGTCGAGCAGCACCAGATCGGGGGGGCTGCCGAGGATTCCCATCAGTCCTTCCCCGCCGGTCGGGTAGGTGGCGATCTCATAGCCCTCGCGTTCCAGCGCCATCCCGAGGGTTGCCGCGAGATCGGCGTCGTCCTCGACGAGTGCGATGCGCTCTCTCGTCATCGGTTCCTCTTATTTGTTCCACTTGTCTTCGGAGACATGCCGGATCGGGTGGGCGTCCACCAGGTAGACCACCTCCTCGGAGATGTTGGTCGCCTGGTCGGCGATGCGCTCGATGAATCGTGCCACCAACACGATGTCGATGGCGCGGGTGATGATCTCCGGGTGGTCCACCATGTACTGGATCATTTCGCGAAAGATCGACCAGTTGAGGGCGTCCACCTCGTCGTCGCGACGGATGATCTCGCGCGCCGCCACGGCGTCGCGGGAAACGTACGAGGCAATGGCGTCGCTCACCATGGCGCCGGCGAGCGCAAACATCCGGTGCAGATCCTCGATCGGTTTGATCCGCGGCGCCTCACACATTTCGAGGAGCCGCTCGGCGATGTTGACGGCGTTGTCGGCGACGCGTTCGAGCTCGGGTCCGATCTTGATGGCGACGATGACAAACCGGAGATCGGTGGCGGTGGGTTGATGCTTGGCGATGAACTCGGTGGCCAGCCGGTCGACCTTGACCTCGTACTGGTCGATCTCGTCATCCATGGCGATGACGGCCCGGGCGAGCTCGGAGTCACAGGTGGTCAGGGCCTTGGCGACGTCGGCCAGGCCCTTCTCCACCATCCCCGCCATGGTCAGGATGGTGCGTTTGATCTCTTCGAGCTCATTTTCGAACTGGCGCTGCATCTGATTCTCCTTGTCGCCACTTGCCGGCGCCGGCTCCCGCCGAGCGATCTCTATCTGCAAGCTTCCATACGAGCTTAGCCGAACCTCCCCGTGATGTACTCTTCGGTGATCTTCTCATTCGGGTTGGTGAACATGGTGGTCGTGTCCGAGAACTCGACGAGCTCGCCGAGCATGAAGAACGCGGTGTGGTCGGCCACCCGGGCCGCCTGCTGCAGGTTGTGGGTGACGATGAGAATGGTGTAGTTCTCCTTCAGCTGCAGGAGAGTCTCCTCGATTTTCGCGGTCGAAATCGGGTCGAGGGCCGACGCGGGTTCGTCGAGCAGCAGGATCCCGGGTTGGTTGGCCAGGGTTCGGGCGATACAGAGCCGCTGCTGCTGTCCGCCCGACAGATCGAGGGCCGAGCCATCGAGTCGATCCTTGACCTCGACCCAGAGATCGGCCTGTTTGAGCGAACGTTCGACGATCTCGTCGAGCCGGTCACGACCCCGTACGCCGCCCATTCGGGGACCGTAGTTGACGTTCTCGCGGATCGACATGGGGAAGGGGTTGGATTTCTGGAAGACCATCCCGACCCGCTTGCGGAGCAACTCGAGATTCACTCCCGGCGCATAGATGTCTTCGTCCTCGACCAGGACCCTGCCCTCGACGCGAACCCCCTCGATCATGTCGTTCATGCGGTTGAAGCAGCGCAGAAACGTCGACTTGCCGCAACCCGAGGGACCGATGAGGGCGGTGATCCGGTGCTGCGGAATCTCGAGGTTGATCTTCTTGAGCGCCTGAACTTCGCCGTAGTAGAAGTCGAGGTCGTGCGATGCGAGGGCGAAATCTTCTGATTGAGACATGGTGACCTCTACACCGATTGGCCGCGGTAGGCGCGGCGCAACCGGCGGCGGATGACGATGGCGCCGAGATTCATGAGGACCACGAGCAGCAACAGCACCAGCGTCGTGGCGAATGCCATGGGTTTGGCCGCCTCGACGTTGGGCGACTGCATCGAGACATCGTAAATGTGAAAACCCAGATGCATGAACTTGCGTTGGAGGTGGAGGAACGGCGCGCTGCCGTCAACCGGCAGGCTCGGGGCCAGCTTGACCGCCCCGGTCAGCATGAGCGGGGCGACCTCACCGGCGGCGCGGCTGACCGCGAGGATGAGACCGGTGAGGATGCCGGGCATGGCCGCCGGGATGATGATCCGGCGCAGGGTCTGCCACCGGGTCGCCCCGAGGGCCAGTGATCCCTCGCGCCAACTCCGCGGCACCGCGAGCAGGCCTTCGCGGGTCGCCACCACCACCACCGGCACCGTCAGCAGCGCGAGCGTGAGCGACGCCCACAGCAGCCCCCCGGTGCCGAAGGTCGGCGTCGGCAGCCGGTCGGCGAAAAACGCCCGGTCGATGGACCCGCCGACGCCGTAGATGAAGAACGCGAGCCCGAACATGCCGAAGACGATGGACGGCACCCCGGCGAGGTTGTTGACCGCCTGGTTGGCGAGACGCAGCAGGAAGCCGTGCCGGGCGTACTCGGTCATGTAGACCGCGGTGATGACCCCGAGCGGAACCACCGCGACGCTCATGAGGAGCACCAGGAGCACGGTGCCGAAGAGCGCCGGGGCGATCCCGCCCTCGGTGTTGGCCTCGCGCGGCTCGGTCACGAGGAAGAGCACTCCGTGGCGGACCGCGGCCGCGAGCTTGCCGGCAAATCCCATGCGATTCGGCCAGCTGACCTCGATGACGTTGCTCAGCGGAACCTCGAAGCGCGCGTCACCCGCCACCAGTTTCAGGTGCGCGGCCGCGAGGTCGCCCGCGAGGGCGTCGAGTCCGCCCTGGATCTCGTCGAGGGTGGGACGGAGCTCGATCGCCAGCTTCTCGACCTCGGCCGAGAGGGCGACGACGCGCTCCTGACCCGAAGCCGTCTTGGCGTTGGCCGAACGTTCGAGGAGATCGAGCGCTTCCTCGAGGTTGGTCAGCGGTCGACGGGCGTCGCTGAGCCGGGTTTCCAGCCGCGCCCGTTCGGCGCGCGCATTCTTGCCGGCAGCGAGGAACTCGGCCAGGACATCGGGTTCACCGACCTCCACCGCGCCGCCGTCGGACGAGGTCGCGCCGGCGATCCGACCGAAGGCGTCGCCGTACTCGGAGCGGACGATTCGAACGAGATCTCCGGGACGACCCTTCGATCGGATCTCTGCCTCGTCGATCCAGACGAAGTCGCGGCCGTCGAGATCCCGGTTGCCGACCTTGAACTGGAGACGGTAGAAGGGTTCGGCGCCATCGGGTCCGGGGATGGCTTCGCGGCCGACCTCGGCGCCGATGTGGACGGTTCCGTTGCGTTCCTCCACCTGCCACACCGGCACCGGCCAGAACCAACCGAAGGCGTTGACCGCGACGATCCACAGCAGGAGGCCGAGCATGAGGAGGATCAGCACGGTCGCCAACGCGGTGCCCCAGATCCCGGACAGCCCCGGAGCGAGTCCCTTCCGGTCGGAGACGAGCGGCTGCGGTGAATCAGAAACGGGCATATTTCTTCCGCAGGAAGCTCCCCACCAGATCGGCGGCGGTGGTGATCAGGAAGGTGAAGACAAAGAGCAGCGCGCCGGTGAGGAAGAGGACGCGGAAGAGGGTACCGCCGACCGGCGCCTCGGGGATCTCGACCGCGATGGCGGCCGACATGGTCCGCATGCCGTTGAACGGCGACAGATCGAGGATCGGTGTGTTGCCGGCCGCCATGAGCACGATCATGGTCTCACCGACGGCGCGCCCGAGCCCGAGCATGACCCCGGCGAAGAGCCCCGGGCTCGCGGCCGGGACCACGAGCCTGACGGCGGTCTGCCACCGGGTGGCGCCGAGGGCGCGGCTTGCCGATACCAGGCTCCGGGGCACCGCGGAGCAGGCGTCTTCGGCGAGGGTGAAGATCACCGGAATGACCGCAAAGCCGAGTGCCAGACCGACGACGATGCTGTTGCGCTGGTCGAAACGCAGACCCCACTCGGTGAAGAGGTAACGTTGAAAATCACCGTTGAAGAGCCAACTCTCGAGTGGGCCCGCAAACGCCGCAACCAGGGCGACGATGCTCACCAACCCGACCAGGAGTGCGCCGAGCTCCCAGCCGGGTCCGGCGCCGCGGCGAACCGCCGCCGGAACCGCGCGCCAGACGAGCAGGGCGGCCCCGACCGCCAGCGGCAGTAAGATCACGGTGACCAGGGCGGTGAAGAGCGCGGCTTCGAGGCGGGGGGCGAGCCACAGGGCTGCGAGGAAGCCCACCACCACCGAAGGGACCGCAGCCATGAGCTCGACGGTGGGTTTGATGACCGCCTGGAGCCACGCCGGGGCGAGCTGGGAGACGTAGACCGCGGCCATCAGCGCCAAGGGGACCGAGAAGAGCAGCGCATAGAGGGTCGCCTTCAAGGTCCCGAAGATCAACGGCCACAAGCTCATTTTGGGTTCGAAGGCATCGGAGCCGCCGGTGGTCTGCCACACCCACTTGGGCGCCGCATAACCCTCGTACCAGACCGGCAGAAAGAGGGTGCGGAAGCTGATCTCGGGGTGCGGGTTGTCGATAAAGCGGCCGAGCAGCCGTTCCCCGGCGAGCACGACGGCGCCGTCGCCCTTGGGCGACAGGGCAACGAAGTCGATCGCTTCGGCGGCCCAGCTGTCGAGCAGCAGCCGGCGGCCGGAGGTCGAATAATAGAGGCCGACCGAACCATCCTCGGCCCCGACCAGGAGGCCCCGGCGCCGGTGGGACGGCGCGATCACACGCACCGGCGCCGGCATCGGCGGCATCCTGCGGATGGTGGTCCAGACCGGGGCCGCCGGCGTCAGGATGATCTCCGGTTTCGAAGCCACCGCCTGGCCGAGCTGGTCGTCGGGCAGGACGACCGCCGCACCCGGCGCCAGCGAGACACCGGCGAGGCCCAGCGGCGATGAGCCGCGGTTCTCGACCCGCACCCGAGGCACCTCGACGATGACGTTCACCGAGCCGTCATCACCCGCAGCCACCAGCGTTCCCCCACCGATGAGAAAGCGCACGGCGGTCGTCCGGGCCGCGACCGCACCAATCTCGGCTTCGGCCAGGGTCGGCAGATCGAAGATCCGCAACCGCCCGTCGCCATCGATCAGGGCGAGCGAGGAGAGATCCTCCGCCACCACAACGGATGCGATTCCCGGCAGGTCGAGCGCAGCGGGCGGGCTCGACCAGGACTCGTCATCGGCGTCCCAGTTCGCGACCGCCAGCCGTCCCTCGGCGGTCCACGCGGCGGCCACCACCGCACCATCCGGGTCGGCGTTGGCGGTCACCCCAACCCAGGTTTCTTCGCCGGGGAGCTCGAGGGAATCGGCCGCTGCTCGCCACCGGGCAGTAGTCGACCGTTCGTCCCCGGTCCAGGAATCGCTGAACCGCACCGCGCCGACCGCCACCGAACCATCGGCGGTCAGGGCCGACACGAGACCGTGAATCTCGTGGTCGGCCGCCACGAGGACGGCGTCACCCTCGATGACGGAGAACGCCTCATCCCCGGGAGCGATCCGAACGACTCCGTCGCGGTCGAGTTGCCACACCAGTTCGCGGCGGGGGTCGGTCCCGACCGCGAGCGCCCCGGGCGCCGGGCCCATGGCCACGAGCTCGCCGGCGGAGGCGCCGCTGAAGAGCGGCAGCGCCTCGAGACCGATGTTGACCACGATGGCCACCACGACGAGGATCACCAGAATCCCGCCGGCGCGGATCACCAGTGTGGCGAGGCGGTCCTTCTGCGGCTCGGTGAGGAGGGGCTTCACACGCCGATCCCGTTCAGTTCCCGATCGCTGCGAGCTGCTCGGCTGCGGTCCGAGCATCGAGGGGGTCGAAGCCGGCCTTGATCACCACCCGCTGGCCGTCGGCCGAGAGGATGAACCGGAGGTACTCGGCGGTGAGCCGGTCGAGCTCCTTGTTGGGCGCTTTGTTGACGTAGATGTGCAGGAACCGGGCGAGCGGGTAGCTGCCGTTGGCGGCATTCTCGGACGACGCCGCCACCGCCGGCTGGCCGTCCGCGGGGGCGAGCGGCACGGTGCGGACGCCCGAGGTCGTGTAGCCGATCCCCGAGTAGCCGATGCCGTAGGGGTCCTTTTCGATACCCTGGACGACCGAGGCCGAGCCGGGCTGTTCCTTCACGGTGTCCTTGTAGTCGCCCTTGCACAGGGCGTGGTCCTTGAAGTAGCCGTAGGTCCCGGAAGCGGCGTTGCGGCCGTAGAGCGAGATCGGCGCGGTCGCCCAGTTGCCGCCGAGGCCGACTTTGCCCCACGTGCTGATGTCGCCCGCGAGGCCGCACTTGCGGGTCTTGGAGAAGATCGCGTCGACCTGGGCGATGGTCAGGCTCGCAATCGGGTTGTCCTTGTTGACGAAGACCGCCAGGGTGTCGAGGGCGATGTCGTAGCGGGTCGGCTCGTAGCCGAAGGCCTCCTCGAAGGCGTCGGTCTCCTTGCTCTTCATCTTGCGCGACATGTCGCCGAGTTGGACCGTGCCCTCGATGAGGGCCGGCGGGGCGGTGGAGGAGCCCTTGCCCTCGACCTGGATCTTGACCTGGGGGTAGAGCTTTCGGAACTCCTCGGCCATCAGGGCCTGGAGCTCGAGCATGGTGTCCGAGCCGGCGGCGTTGAGGGTGCCCCGAAGGCCTTCCACCTTGGCGTAGGTGGGCAGATCCGGATCGAGGCTCGGACCGGCGGCGAGAGCCGGGAGTGAAACCAGGAGCAGACACGAGAGAATATCGACCTTCAACTTCATGGCGAACCTCCTGTTCGGCCCCGGAGACGTTGGTGATCCGGTTCGACCGGACCTCATCCTTGCGGCGTGTCGAGCGGGCGTGAAGTTCATCACCGGACCCGTCAGTACTTGATCTGCAGGGTCAGCTGGACACGGTCTTCGGTCTCGAGCCCGGGCAGGGAGTGCTCGAGACGATCATAGTCGAGCACCCAGTAGTTGCCCTTGAAGAACTGCCACGCGACCCCGGCGATGAAGCGCTTCGTGACATCGCTGGCGGGGTCGTCGCGGTTGGTGTCGAACCAGTCGTAGCGGCCGAGGACGCTGAACCGCTTCTTGCGGTCGAGACGGACCTCGGTGAACACCGAGTAGCCTTCGTGGGGCAGCGCGTTGCCGTCGGCGTCGACCGCGCTGCCGCTCTGGTTGCCCTCGCCGCGCTCGACCTGGGCGGTGACGACGAGGCGCCGGCTCTCGTAGCTGACCATCGCCGCGAGGACCTGCATGTTCGGTACCGACTCGGCGGGCGTGTCCGCCCGATTGCCGTCGGCCTTGATGCCGAAGGCGGAGACCTGCAGCCCGGGCACGATATCAGGCAGGGGACGGACGGTGAGGCGCCCCTCGATCGCCTTGTTGGTGTTCTTCTCGACCGCGTGGTACCCGCCGCCGTTGTAGACCCCGACGCCGAAGGAGCCCCAACGGCCCGCGTAGTGGCTCTGCACGTTCTTCTTGAAATCGTCGGGCATGTCGCGGCCGAGGTTGGCGCCGAAGAGCACCCCCATGTCGGCCGAGTTGAAGAGCCCGTTGCGCTCCATGAACATGGTGTCCTGCATGCGGAAGAGGTTGATGTGCTCTTCGAAGTCGAGCCACGGCATGTGAGCGACGCCCCACTCGACGTACGGTTTCTGGACCAGGCCCCGCCAATCCCAGCTGAACTGCCCGTAGGCGTATTTCAAACGGACGTTGAGATCGCCGTCCGCATCCTGGTGCACATCGGGAGTGATCCTCGCCGCGAAGTACGGCGTGATCTCCTTGCGGATGTCGATGTAACCGCGTTTGATCCGGAACTGGTTGTAGTCGTCACCCGACGAGGTGTTGCCGTTTTGGTAGGAGAGGTACACGAGGGTACCGATGCTCAAGCCCTTGAGGCCCGCGGGAATCGTCTCGACCGGCTTGGTCTCGGCGGGCGCCGGTGCAGCAGGGGCGGCGTCGGCGGTCACGGTGGGCGCCGCCCCGTCGGCCGCCACCGGGTTCTCCTTTCGGTCGTACTCGGTCTGCACGGCGAGTGCCTGTTCCATGGTGATGACGCCCTGCTCGACAAGCAGTGCGAGCAACGGATCGAGTTGCGGTTCTTCGGCCCGGCCGAAGACCGGAAGAGCCAGGCAGAGAGCCAGCGCAGTGACGAGAGCGGTCCACCGGTTGGTCATGGGATCTCCTCGGCGATACGGATCTCCCCCGATCCTCTGACGGAGGAGTCGGGGGGATCATGCGGCGAGCGGGTGTATTCGGGGTGAAGCCGATGTGAAGCTGAGGTTAAATCTGGCCGTTGGCCCCCTGTCGGGCGACGGGCGGGGAGCCGGGCAGGCGCCGCCGCACGCGCCGCTCTGAGCCTTCCTTGGATCGGCCCTCACTCTTCCATCGAGATCCCGAGGAACTGGGCGACGAGGGGCGCGACCGCGGTCGCCGGCATTTCGTCGGCCCGGCGCTTCTTGATCCCGACCCCTCGTGCGAAGAGCATCCCGCACATGGCGTCGTGGCGGGCGAGAAACCCGTGCTGGCCGTAGTATCGCGACGCGGTGACGGCGTCGCCGGAGAGCCGGTTCGAGGCCGTGAACCCGGGCGCGAGGAAGACCACCAGATCGCCGCTCGCCGGGTGGTCGAGGCCGATTTCGGCGAGCTCGTCCCGGGCGAAGACCTTTTCCACCACCGGTCGACCGTCGAGTGAGAGATCGGCGAGGACCTTGGCCGCGCGCAGGAGCAGCTCGCCGGCCTCGGAGCGCGCGACCACCCCGCCGACATCGCGGCCCTTGAGGTTGAGGTAGATGTGCGCCGCGGCGGCGCTCGACACCGCCACCATGGGCGATGACGGCGTCACCCAGGGGCGCCCGTCGCCGGCCTCGATCTCGACCAGGCCGGCGCCGGCCAGGGCGATGTTGAGCCGCACCTCGTCGTGGATCGGCAGCTGGCCGTGATCCGAGACCGCCACCAGGACATCGCGCCCGGGGTCGAGCAGCGCCCACAACGCCGCCAGCGAGCGGTCCACCGAACGGCCGACCCGCTTGAGTCCCTCGGCCGCGGCCAGCGCCCGCCCCGGGCTGAAGGCCCACTGGTCTCCCTCGACGATGAGGCTCGTGTGCTGGTACTCGTCGGGACCGGGGTGGTAGGTCAGGAGCAACCGGAAGTCCTCGTTGGCCGCGACCCACGCGGCCGCAGCATCGATCCAGCGGTCGAGGCGCTCGATCTGCTCGATGTAGACGTCGAGGTCGATCCCCGCGGCGTCGTCGAGCCACCAGTCCTCCAGGAAGCGGTCGTCGGGCGCCCCCGGCCAGGGCCCGATCGCCTCGGTGAGCCGGTTCTCGAAGTCCTCGGGCCAGGCGATGGTGCGCCACGAGGCGCCGCGGTAGAGCCGGACGGTGCCGCGCAGCGGGTCGATGTGGACGATCTTCGACCACGCGCCCCAGCGGTTCTCGCCGAGGACGTCGGGCAGTCGGAGATCGACGGCGACCTCGAACCAGTCGCGTTCGCCGTAGAGCGCCCAGTCGTCCGAGCCCGGGGCGCGGATTCCCACCGTGTCCCAGCGCGGTTTTCCATCGGGGTTGCCGTCGATGAGGGCGACGAGAGCTTCGGCCGAGGCCGGTTCCGAGCCTTCGCCGAAATCGAAGACCAGCGGCCAGGCGAGCACCGAAACGCCGTCGGCCGACGGCAGCTCGCCGGTCGTGCCGGCAGCCTCGGGGTCGAGGACGAGCACCGCGCTCGGCGCCGCGGGCCTGAGCGGCCAATGGAGACCGAAATCGGCCGCATCGCCGCTCGTCTCACCGGCGCCGGCGCCGGCGGGCCAGAGCAGCGAACCCACCCGCAGACCCTGGGCGCGCGCTGCGCTCCACAGGGTCGGCACCGCCGGCACCGCGTCGAAGCCGTTGACCCGCTCGCCGAGGGCGCCGCCCGGCGGCCGGTACGAGGTGGAGACCACCCCGGTGACCGCCGGCATCCGGCCGCTGGCCAGCACCGCGTGGTTGACCGCGGTCAGGGTCGGGTCGGCCATCCGCAACCGGCGGACCGAGAACCCCTCCCGCGCCATGGCCGCGAGGCCGTCGGGCTCGGCCGCGACGCCGTCGACGATCCAGCGCCAGGCGAGATCGCCGCCGACTCCGTCGTAGGAAACAAGGATCAACCGCTCGGCCTGAACACCCTCCCCGGGCGCCCCGCTCTGACACGAGGAAGCCAGACAGAGCAGACCGGCGAGTGCGACCAGGGCAAGGCGGCTCGGAGTGGGCAAGTGCATACCCGGATGGTATCGCATATGAGCCCGTGCCGAGGCGATAGGAGCGGTGCCAGCGATCATTCATGCCCTTTTCGGATAGGAGGGATGCCAGGCACGCAACTTTGTTCGCGGCGAACAAAGTTGGAGCCAGGCACCCGGTCCGCGTATCCAGACCGGCGCGAGTCCGACGAGCGCCGCTGTAATTCGTCCGACGAATTACCCGCAGGGGACGGCCTTGGCTTCGGGCCAGTCCCTGCCGATGCGCTCGAGGGCCTTGACGGCGTCCTTCTCGTTGTCGAAGGGGCCGAGCCGGACCCGGTGGAGCCCGCCGGGGCCCTCGATGATCACCGCGGTCTCGCCGGCCGATTCGAGCCGGCGCTCGGCGCGGCGGGCATTTTCGAGATCGCCGAAGGCGCCGACCTGGATCCAGAGACAGTCCCCACCCTCGGGGTGCTCGGCGGCCCGCGCTTCTTCCTTCGCCTTCGTTTTCGGCGTCTTCTCGCTCCCCACCACCACGACCTTGACCGGCGCGACCCCGTCCCGGTCGAGGCCGATCTTCTTGGCTGCGGCGTAGCTGAGGTCGATGATCCGGCCGCGAACGAAGGGTCCCCGGTCGTTGACCCGGACCCTGACATCGGCGCCGGTGTCGCGGCGCTCGACCTTGACCACCGTGCCGAAGGCCAGCGTTCGGTGCGCCGCGGTCATCTCGTGCATGTCGTAGATCTCGCCCGACGCCGTCCGGCGGCCGTGGTAGGGCTCGCCGTACCACGATGCGAGACCTTTTTCGGTCGCGCCTTTCTTGGATTCCTTCTTGGGTTTCTCGCCGGGTTTCGGTGTTGGGCTCGGCTCGGGCGCCGGCGCCGCGTCCCGGGCGGGTTGCGGCGGCGGTGCGGTCGCCCGCAGAGCGCTCTGCGAGGCGCAGCCCGACGCCAGCGTAGCGATGACGGCAACCGCGGCGACCAGGGATCTCGATTTCACTCCCTTAGGGTAGCGCGCCCGACCACGCCGAGGCGTCACCCGACTCGAAACCGTCGGCGAAGATCGGGCCCTGGCAGAGGGAGAAGACGTCGAATCCGGTCGCGCGGCCGAAAACGTAGATCTCATCAGCACCGAACGCGAACCGCTTGACCCACCCGGAGCGCGGGAGGAGACCCATGAAGACCGGCGCCGTCGGGTCGGCGAAGTTCACCGCCTCAATGGCGCCCGCCTGTTGCGGCGGATAGTCCATGACCGCCAGGTAGGCCACCGACCCCGCGACCCCGATGGCATCCACAGCGCCGCCGACCGGATGGTAGGGCGCCACCTCGACCGGAACCGCCGGGTTGCGCATGTCGAAGATCCGGATCGCCGGCTCGACGCCGTCGATGATGTCGGGGACCAGCAGCCAGAAACCGATCGACGCGAGCCCGCCAAAATACCAGACATCGATGCTGGCGACCTGGACGGGTGTCGTCGGGTCGCTGGCGTCGATGACCACAACGGAAGTGTCGTTTTGAGTGTTTCTCACGATCAAGTGATCGCCGATGACCACCGGCCACTCCCACCATCCGGGTCCGAGGTCGGCCGTTCCCAAGGCGGTTGGGAGAGGAGGTGATGAGAGATCGACGACCGCGGCGGTTCTGCCCCAGGTGCTGACGACATAGCCGCGGTCCCCTTCGACTGTGACCCAGTTTCCGTTCACTCCGGTTTCGCTACCGAGAACCACCGGCGCAGTCGGATTTGCCACATCGATGGCGACGAGGTGGTACCCGGCCACATAGGCGATCTCTCCGAGAGTCGCAACCCCGAAGGTCTGCGGCAGCGCGACGGTCGAACCGAGTTCCACGGGTTGCGCCGGGTTGCTGACGTCGAGCAAGCGCAGGCCGCTGTCGTCACCGGCGATCAAGAGGAGGCCATCCTCGAGGGTCGCGTCTTCGACGGAGCCCGGGGCGGTGACCGACGCGATGACCGTGGGGGACGACGGATCGGTCGTATCGAGGATGCTGAGCCCCGAGACTTCGCAGGTCACGTAGGCGACACCGTCCGCCGCAACGACACCGACAAGCGAGTACAAGCACTCGATGGGTGCCGAGCCGGTCCACAAGGGACTCGCCGGAGAGCTGACGTCGAAGACTTCCACACCGTACGAGGAGGACATCACCACCAGGTTGCCGTGGGCGTCGACGTCGGCAACCCCGAGCGGCGCGCCGACTTCGGCGATCGCCGTCGGTTGGGAAGGGTCGCTGACATCCACCACCACGAGATTCGAGACAAACGGATCCGGGCCCCTCGCCGCCACGTACACCTTGTCGCCTTCGACAGCGAGGCGGCCGGCCTCACGATCGACCCCGAAGCTCAGCTCGGTCACCTCGGTCGGAGCGGTAGGGTCGGAAAGATCGACCACTTTCATGGAACCGTCCACGACCACGAACCCGGTGCCTCCCGAAACCGACAGATCCTTCGGATACACTCCGGGCCACTCGAGCTGTCCGACGATCGATGGAACCGAGGGAACACTCACATCCACGGCGAAGAGCGAGTGATCGCTCAGGGCGTAGAGATGCTCTCCATGGTGATCCATTTTGACCACCTGGAATCCATCAAGGCCCCCCAGGGTCACCGGATGCGCCGGGTCGGTGAGATCGAGGATCGCGAGCTCGCTCGAGGTCCCGACATAGGCCTTTTGATTCGCCAGCTCCGCGACCTCGACCAAGGTCGGAAAAACGGCTTCCCCGACCACCACGGGGTTCGCCGGATCCGAAACGTCGAGGATCTGGAGAGCTCGACCGTTTGCCAGGACCGCGGTGGTACCGTCAACCGCCACATCCTCGGACCATCCGTACGGCCAACGGCCCACCGGCTCGAGGCAGTCCTGAGCCGCGCCGGTGACGGCGCTCAACGAAAGTCCGATTCCGACCGCTGCCGCGGCGAATGTCGACGTCATCGCCACCCCCTCATCAACTCACTCACCTACGGCGCCGAGCTCGACCACGCCGAGGGGTCGCCCGACTCGAAGCCGTCGGCGAAGATCGGGTCGTGGCAGAGGGAGAAGCTCTCGAAGCCGGTCGGGTCATAAGTCACGAGAACCCCATTGGAACTGACGGAAAGCCGGTTCCCATATCCGGCCAGCGGCGAGCTTCCGAGATTCGTCGGTGACCGGGGATCTCCCATATTGACGGCCACCAGGAAGGACTCCGGCGGCGCCGGCGTGACCTGGACATAGGCGACCGATCCGATCACTCCCACCGGACCGATGTACGCCGGGGAACCCCACGGGTCGTACGGACTCTGTTCGACCGGTGCCGCCGGGTCACTCATGTCGAAGATCCGAAGCGGAATATCGCCAAACAGCAGGTACCTGCCGGAAAACGCGACACCCAAACCTGGTCCAAGATCGATCGTCGACACGACCGTTGGGGCGGCCGGATTTTCGATATCGACAATGGTCGCGATGGTGTCGTTTCCCTGATCGATCAGGGCGACAAGGCCGAGCTCGGCGGAAACCGCCATCTCATCCCAGCTCGCTCCCTGCGAATCGAGAGCTCCCACCTGGATCGGCGCCGCAGGGGCCGAGATATCGATGATTCTCAGACCGGGATCGAGGCAGACGATGTAGGCGAGGCCGCCGGCGACGTCGATGATCTCGCCACCCCACATTCCCAGGAGCGAAGCGACCGCAACCGGCGCGATCGGGTTGCCGATGTCGATCACCGCGAGACCGGTGCCGCCGTGACCCGTTGCGTACGCGAGGTCGGTTTCGATCACCACATCGTTCGGGAACATGGTCCCCACGTTGAAGAAACCAAGCTCGACCGGGTGGGCAGGATCGCCCACATCGACGAATCGAAGGCCGCGATAGACGGCGGCGATCACCACCAGGTCGCCCGCCCGGTCCGCGCCCAAGGTCACTCCGGGAGCGTCGAGCTCGGCAACGAGAATCGGGGTGCTTGGATCGGAGACGGAGATCACCCCGAGCCCATGTTCCTCGCGCGTCACGAGCGCATGCCCGCTCATGGCGGCGACCCCGGAACGGAAGGAGATGTAGAGGGATGGGTACCCGAAACCGCCCTGGTGCACCGGATTGGCCGGATCGTTCACATCGTAGATTTCCAGACCTTGAGCGTCCACAACGCGCGCGAGTCCATCCCGAATCTCGATGTCATCGCCACCCCAAAGATCGACGGATACCACCACCGGTTGCGTCGGATCGGTGAGGTCCACGGACAGGAACTGATCGGAACTGAGTCCGTCCTCGAGCACGGTTGCTTGGAATCCCAGGACGATGGCGTGGTTGCCTGTGAGGTCGAGAACCTGAACCCAGTGATCGGAACCGAGATCCAATTGACCCACAACGACCGGCGAGGAGGGGCTCGAGACATCGAGGACCCGCAGACCGTGAGGCACCGACACGACAGCGTACGATCCGAGGAGGTCGACATCGACGGTGGCAAGCTCGGTCCACGACCCGATCACGACCGGGGCCGACGGCGTGCCCACGTCGACGATGTCGAGATCGCCGCCCGCGAGATAGACCCGGTCACCGATCACCTCGATGGCATCGACGAGTTTCCAAAGCTGGAGCTCACCGACGACCAGCGGTGACTCGGGTGTGCTGATGTCGATGATCTCGAGCCCGGCGTGGGTCGCAGCGTAGACGCGATCGCCCGCAATCGCGACCTTGTCCACCATCAGGGACGTGCGGACCTCTCCGAGGACCACCGGCGCCGTCGGGTCGCCGAGGTCGAGGATCTGGACCGCAGCGCCGTTGGCGAGGATCGCGACGGAACCCTCGACGGCGACATCGGTCGCGACCCCATACGGCCAGCGCCCCGTCGGCTCGAGACAGTCTTGAGCCGCAACGCAGGTGGCGCCCAACGAGAGAGCCAACCCAACGACTGCCACCGCAATCCTCGAGATCAACCTGCAGCTCCCTTCATCACGGATTTGCACCTACGGCACTGCCCCCGACCACGCCGAGGGGTCGCCCGACTCGAAACCGTCGGCGAAGAGCGGGCCCTGGCAGAGGGAGAAGGTCTCGAACCCGGTCATGAGCCGTGCCGTAAAGACATACTCCTCGCCGAGCGCGAGATCGACCACATCTCCGGTCCCAAGGCGTTCCCCCATGAGCACCGGAGTCGATGGGTCGCCGACATTCCACGCCTCGAGTTCACTGACGCCCTGAAAGCCCACGTAGGAACCAACGTAGAGGACCGATCCTCGAACACCGAGGCTCGCGATCTCCCTGGGTTCGAAAAACACGTTGGTCTCGGCCGGCAGTGCGGGATCACTGAGATCGAAGGTGTGGAGGGACGTACCACCCGCGGCAAAGAGCCACGACCCATCAAGCGCCACATTTCGGCTGGTCGACCCCAGATTGATGCTCGACACCGAGGTCGGCGCCGCAGGGTTGCTGACATCGATGATCTCGATCCGCGGCCCTTGGAGCGCAACGAGCGAACCGGCCACATCGAGGTACACCCAGAAATCGCCGCTCCAGGTCAGGCTTCCGACCTCGGTCGGATTCGTCGGGTTCGAGATATCGATGATTCGCAGACCGTCGGCGGGATCGGCGACGTAGGCGAGATCGCCGACGATCTTGACCGCATAGCCTTGAACCTGCCACATCGGCGTTTCACCAATGACTGTGGGGTTGGACGGGTCGGAAATGTCCACAACGGCAAAAGACATACCCACCGCCACGACCAGCGATCCTGCCACATCCACATCCCGGACCCACCAGAAGGGTCCGAGCGCGAGGGCCGCCAATGGACGTGGGAGCAAAGGGTCGGTGACATCGACGGTCGTGATGCCACGGTCGCCGCTGGCGAGCACCAGGATTTCATTCGAGATCGCCGCGCCGTAGGTATAGCCAAGCGAATCGACGACCGCGACCTCCACCGGGGTTGCCGGCACGGTGGTGTCGATCACCCGGATGCCGTGATCAAGTGTGGCGACAACGGCGTAATCCTCAATCGACGTGGCGGCGATCCACTTCTCGTTCGGCCGGTCGACGGGAGGAAGAGCCGAACCGATCCACACCGGGACGAGCGGATCGCTCACATCGACGATCATCAACCCGTTCAACTGTGAACTGACGAACGCGAGGTCGCCTTGAACCGCGACGTCGGTCGTGAACACCACCAGCGAAAGATCGACTTCGGTCACAAAGCTCGGGGCGGTGGGATTCGACACGTCGTAGATCCGGAGGAAGTCGCTCTTTCCTTCAATGTATGCGAGGTTTCCTGACACATCCAGGTTTCCGTTCGGCGCGCTGACGGATCCAACCTGTGTCGGGAGTGACGGGTTCGAAAGGTCGAGAATTCGAAGACCGCTCACCGTCGTGACATAGGCATGGTCGCCCACAACCTCGACATCGCTTGCACGAGAACCCGACCAGAAACCTGCCACCACCGGATTCGCCGGATCACTGACGTCGACCACCGCAAGCTCAGAACTGGTGACAATGCATACCGTGTCACCAGATGCACCGAGCGCGTACTTCACGCCGAAGGAGGGCAGTACCCCGAGCTCCACCGGTACCGCCGGTGTACTGACGTCAACGATGTGAAGGAACTGCCAGGTCCCTACGTAGATCCGGTCTCCGTCGACCGCGAGGCTTTGAATTCTCCGGCCGTCGAGCTTCAGGCTGGCGACCTCGACGGGCGCGTTCGGTGATGACAGGTCGATCACTCGGAGAAGGGCCCCGTCGCCCATGAAAACGAGCGAGCCCCGAGCATCCACCGCCCGGGTCTCGCCGCTCAGCAATCCACCTGCCGCCTCGAGACATTCCTGGGCCCATCCGATGGCCGTGCAAGCGAGGAGACATCCGGCGAAAAGCACCGCGCGCCGACTCGTCATACCGATCTCCATTCTCGGTCACGATGTCCTGGCGGACTCTTTGATCTCGAGTGTATCACCCGATTTCAGGTCTGTCGGAACTCACCGCGCCCTCACACCTCGAGATCGCGCGCCTCGGGGAGCTCGCCGGCGGCTTCGAGCAGCGGCCAGATGACACCCTCGAGATACTCGGCGACCTGCTCAGGGGCGCGGCCGATGAAGCGCGCGGGGTCCATGAGGGTGTCGATCTCGGCGCGGTCGAGGGGGACCTCGGGATCGGCGGCGACGAGTTCAAGGAAGGGGTTGGCCTCGCCGCTCTCGAGCACCGCGGTGGTGGCTTCGCGCGAGTGGAGGCGAAGGCGCTCGTGGAGTTCCTGGCGGTCGCCGCCGCGCTTGACGGCCTCCATGAGAATCGCCTCGGACGCCATG
>JAHECW010000082.1 GCA_024641545.1 Acidobacteriota bacterium | reverse complement strand
GGAGCTGACGAAAAAGGGCGGCCCCGCAGGGCCGCCCTTGGTGTTTTCGCGGATTGAACCCGCTTCGGCGGAGTGACTATTGGACTGCCACTTGAACGGCGGGAATGAGGATCGGATCCTGGGTTCGGTTGTCGATCTGCGACCCATAGGCCGCGACCGGGCCACCGGAAAGCACCTCGATCTTCACCGAGCCGTTCATGTCCTCGTCGCCTAGATACGCGAAGGTGAAGACGTTGCCCTGGAGGAAAACACCCGGACCGACTCTAAGACCGAGGAGTCCGCCCGCCCGCTGACCATTGACGTCGTAGATGTGGATGTTGACGGTCGCGGTGTTCTCCTCGCTGGTGTTGAGCACACCGACGTTGGTCCGGAAACCGAAGTTACTGTCGGAGGAGTTCGAGACACCGGCGATATAGCCGGACTCACCCTCGTAGATCAGGTCCGACTCGCCGAAGAGCTTGAGGTTCTGCCCGAAGGTTCCGCCGTGGGCATCGACGTTGTAGGTCTTGGCCACCACCTGCGGCAGCGGCGAGCCGTCGATGCTCTTGATGACCAGGTGGCCCTTGGATTCGACCCCGGGCGGGAGCATGGAACTGCCGAGGAGATCGGCGAAGTAGCCGGCGTTGGCCGATGCCAGATAAAGGGCAAACCCGGGAATCCCGATCGGCGGACTGTCGGGCGAGGAGATGTAGGTGACATCGGTCGCCATCGGATTCACGGTGTGGTTGAAGAAGGTCACATCCGAGCGCCAATTCGAGCCGTTGGCCCCGGCCAGGCGCGCCACACCCGGCAACCAGAATGTCGTTCCCGTCTGAGCGACCGACTCCACATGCACCGGATCACCGGTGGCGTTGTCGACGACCGAGGCGCTGGCCGCGATGTCGTGGCCGTTGCTGACGACGTAGAGCGAGTAGATGTCGAGATCGGTGTAGATCCCGGCCTGTTCAGCGACTCTGATGATCTGGACGGTGCTGTGCGGAGGAATCCCGACCACCACCGGATCGCCGATGATCTCGCCGCCGTCGCTGAGCACCCTGACCGTCACGCCGCCCGCAAAGTGATCCGTGAAGTTGGCGAGGCTCAGATTGGTGCGCGAGTAGAGGTTTTCCGACAACCCGGTGAGAAGCAGGAAGTCCTGCTGGTTCTCCAGCACCGGCACCGCCCGAACAAACTGGCCGAAGGTCCCTTCGGGAGTGTCGTTGAAGGTCCGCGACATGATGATCGGCGTGGTCAAGGTCCCCTCACCATAGGTGAATCTGAGCGAACCCTTGTTGTTCTCGCCCTGAATACCGGGGATCTGGTTGACGATGTCGTCGAAGACCTCGGTGCCGAGAGGCTGGACCGTGAATCTCCGGTTGTGGATCACACCCTGGTTGTTGTTCGTGTTCTCAGGCAGATACTCGAGGAGCACCGACACCGGTTCGCTCCCGGGGTTGAAGATCCGCAGATCGGTCTTCCACAGGGTCTGATTGAGACCCGGCGTGTGGACCGCCGACGGCACCAGGAAGACATCGGGCTCGGGCTCGATGACATCGATGATCTCGAGGGTTTGGGTCGCGACATCGGACCCCGCGCAGTTGGTTGCGACGAGCTCGACCTCGTAGAAACCCGGATCCCGGAAGGTGTGGGTGAAGTTCTGCTCGGTGCTGGTCACGATGACCTGGGTGCCGAGACGGACGGTCCACAGCCACTCGGTTGGAGTGGTGTCGCCGCCACCGCCGCCGCCACCGCCGCCACCGCCGCCGCCGCCGCCGCCGCCGGCGAGCTGGGAGACACTGTGGGTCTGGTTCTGGACCGAGATGGCGCCGCTTCGAGCAACACCGGTGTTGGCCGCGACGGCGTAGCTGACGTTGCCGCTCCCGGTCCCGCTGGTGGCCCCGGTGAGGGTGATCCAGGTGTTGGCCGTCGTGGCGTTCCACGCGCAGCCGGTCTGGGTGTTGACGCTGAAGGTCATGGTCCCGCCCTCGGCCGGGAAGGGCCAGTTCGGCGGGTTCAGGCTGTAGGTGCAGGTCGGCGTGCCATCGCAGCTGCCGACGTCTTGCACGGTGATCGTTCGAACGGTCGATCCGAGAACCGCACCGGTGCTCGGATTCTTGGCCGTCACCGAGACGGTCTTGTCGCCGCCCGAAGCGAACTTGAAGGTCCAGTCGAGGCAGTCGCCGTAGAGCGGCTCGCAGACCTCGATCCGCGGATAGCCGCCGCACCCGTTTTCGCCGAAGTCCCACTCCGCCCGGACATCGCCGCTGGGTCCGGTGATGGTCAGGTGAACGGTTTCACCGATCTCGGGGCTGGTCGGAATCCAGCTCAGACCGATGGCCAGGATCTTGAGGCCGCCGGACGAGGTGTCCGTAAAGGCGACCTCTTCGTCTTCCAACGCCGGACTCGGCGTGATGACAAACGAGGCGTCGGGCGGGCCGTCCTTGCCGCAGTAGGGCGGGCACTCGCCGGTGTTCTGGACTGTCAGACCCTTGGTCTGGCTCCCGGTCGTGGTCTCCAGAGTGATCTCTTGGGGCCCGTTGCCGGGGAAGGACCACTCGACCTCGTTGCACTCGCCGGCGGCGCCGGAGCAGGTGATCACCGGGGGATCGCCCTGGCAGTTGGTCGAGGTGAAGGTCCAGCTGAGGACCTCGAGCCTGGGATCGGTTGTGAAGGTCACGGTCTGGCCGATTTCGGGTGCGAAGATGTCCCACTCGAAGTTGACCGCGATGTAGGGGTGATTCTGGGTGACGGTGAACTGATCGGTGAATCCGCCGGACCCGACGATGTCGATGGTGGCTGAACGCTGGTTCGGGGTGTCGTTCGCCGCAACGGTGTAGTTCAACGGACCCGAACCCGTGTGGTTGCTGCCGTTGGTGATGAGAATCCAGTTGGCGGCGGTGCTCGCCTGCCAGGTGCAGCTCGTGTTGTTGGTGTTGACCTGGAAGGCGCCGGTGCCTCCCGGCGGGTCGAAGACCGCGCTGTGGGTCGGCAGCCCGTAGTTGCAGACGATGCCTTCGGCCTGGGTGACGGTGTGGATCTTTCCGGCGACGGTTATGTTGGCCGACCGGGCGGGGCCGGTGTTGGCGGCGACCTGGTAGCTCACCGCTCCGGAGCCGTTGCCGCTCGATCCGGAGGTGATGGAAATCCACGTCGCGCCTGTGCCCGCCGTCCACGGGCAGCCGGATTGGGTCGAGACGCTGATGGTGCCGGGACCGCCGGCCGAGGTGAAGCTGCGCGTCGTCGGGCTGATCCCGTAGGTGCACGAACCGCCGGTGCAGGAACCGGTGCTGGCGACTGTCAGGGTGTGACTCACCTGCGGCTGGACGACGCCGCCGGTGGTGGTCACCGTGACGCGAACGGTTTTGGTCCCGCCGCTCGCGTAGGCGAACGCCGCCACATCGCAGCTCGGGAAGCTCGGCTCGATGCAGGTGTAGCCGGAGGTGCCGTCGCACCCGGTGCCGCCATAGGTCCAGACCGCCCTCTCGATGTCATCAGCCGGAACCCCGGTGATGTTGAAGCCGACAAAATCGCCGATCCCGAAGCTCGTGGGCGCCCAGTTGAAGTCGATCTGGATGTTGCCGTTGCCGACCTCGAAGTTTTCGATGAGTGCTTCGCTGACGTCGTCGGGCGTCGGTACGGTGTTGGTCAGGATCAGCCGGAAGTCGTAGATGCCCCAGGTCATTGTCTCGGCCGGGATCACGCACTGGTAATTGACCGGATGGACCCCGTCACAAAAGCTGAGCGAGTAGACGACGTTTCCAGTGGATGGATCGAGGACGTCCCAGTTGAAGTCGAGGCTCGCCCCGGTCTGGGCGGCCGAACTGCTCGTCAGGGTGATGGTCTGGTTGTGCAGCGGATGCGCCGGTGCGATGCTGAAGGACGCCGAGACCGAGGAGATGATTCTGACTACTGGTAGCGCGGTGGCCGTGTAGCCACCCCCATGCTCGTACTGAACTTCAAGTTCGAACGTCCATTCACCGCCCGGAGCGAGGAGGACGTCATTGACCTGGGATCCCGTGTATTGGGTTGGTTCATCCCCTAGACGGGTGACGGTCCAGAGAAAAGGGTCGCCACCCCCGACAACCCCCGGGTGCCCTTCGGTCTCGGCCGTCAGGTTGACGCTTTCACCGGTCACCACCGCCGGCGGGGTGATCGTGATGACTGCTTCGGGGCTGCGATCGATGCCGATCGCCACGGTCTTGAGCTGACCCGGAGTCGAACCCGCAACATAGGGATAGTCATCGGTCTCGACCGCGGCGTGGGCGTAGAACACGTCGGTGGCCGCCATGTTGACCGGGAGGGTGTAACCGAGGGTGGTGCCACCCGCGAGAGACGTGGTCCCGGCGAGAATCGTGCTGCCGTGGGCGTTGGGCCCGTCGGTGATCCAGATCGCGAAGCGGGTGCCGCCCAGGGAGGTGTTGGTCACCGTCAAGAGATCGCCCGGAAACGCCGGTTGCGGATTGAGGGTCAGGTTGGCCACCGGCTCGATCGGTCCCGAGCAGGCGGTGGGATCGATCACCTGCAGCGTCGAATAGCGCGAGAGATAGAGAGCGGCGCCATCGTCCGAGAAGACCGCATGGTTGTTCCACATGCACATGCCCAGGCTGTTCCACGCATGACTCGGATCCCAGAACTGCTGATCCAGGGATACCGGATTGCTTGGATTCGTCACTTCAAAGGTTTGAGGCACGCCGGAGTTGAACTGCGTCGAGACGTGGACGATGGGGTAGTTGAGAGCAACCGCATTGGCATTGTTCTGGTCCCCGGACAGGGTCGTGGTCGACCGAAGAATCGGACTCACCGGACTGCCGCTGGTGTAGCCGATATCATACATATAGAGTTTTCCGGCATTCGCCACCGCCATGAGGCCGGCGGCCTCGTCGACCGCGGCGCCGTAACCGCGGTACATGTTTGCTCTCGCGATTCCTCCGTTGCCCATATAGTTCAGACCGAAGGTCGGGCTCGTCCGCACCTGATAAATTCGGAACAGGTCCAAGGTTTCCGACATATAGAACACCGGGGGGTTGGTCCCGGCGACCGTGATTCCGTTGGAGATGTTCGGACCGGACCCACCGTTGTCGAGACACTCGAGCAACGGGTTTCCGGCCTCGGAGATCCCGTTGAACTGATACAGGCCGGCCTTGTTGTTGGCGCACGGATTGGTACCGAGGCTGGACGCCACGAGATACTGCTGGGAGCTGTATTTGAAGGTAAAACCGCCCCAGATGATGTGGGCCCCGAAATCCTTGAACTCGTCGATGAAGTTCGGCGTCGTACCCGTGCCGAGATCAAACAGGACCGTGGCCGACTTGTAGTTGGCGATGCCGTACCGGCAATCATCGCAGACCGAGAAGTTGATCAGGTCGTAGTCCGAGTCGCCGTCGTTCGGAATGAGGAAGAAAGACGTGGCCAGCGAATCCGGATTGAGCGGATTGTCGATGTTCATGATCTTGATCTCGTTGCCCTCGTCGACAAAGAGATACTTGTGGTTCTTCCACGTGATGGTCTGCAGCCGGAACACGCGATCGATATCCGGTCTGGCTTCACAGTTCGTTGGACTGTAGTTCAAATTCCGGATGTGTTCAAAACACCCCTGTGCGGCCGCGTCCGTCGCAGGCATGAGTCCGGCGATCACCGCGAGGCCGGCGACGGCGATGAAGGTCATGCGATTCATCGAAAGAGAGCGGTTCATGCTCACCTCCACAGATGCCACTATAGGCAACGAAAAAGTCGACTGTCAACCGAGGAAAGACAACATTAGGGTGAAATATTTCAGTTACTTAGGTGATCACAGATCGCTGTGACCACGGTCACGAGCGCTTCACCCCGAGAGTCGAGAACAGTCAATGACGGCCCCCCGCAACGGTGCGGCCTTCAGTATGGCGTTAAAGGCGGCGACTGTCCAGCGTCGAGGACGTCCGTGACAAAGATTTAACCATATACACAATTAGTTGATTCCTGAAACCTGCCAACCGCGAAACATACGGGCGCACCGGTGATCCGTCGAGCATTTTTCGCAAGGGTGTGGAGCCTGCGAGTTCATCACCGGGCTGAGCATCGTGCTTCAGGTCATCGATTCTGTCGGACGAGATGGGCCGGGATCTCGATGCCCTGCCGTGTGCAAAAAGCACAGGCGTACTGGTGGTACGTCGATCATTTTCGGAGGGACCAGAGCGCAGGAGATCGTCGTAGATCGCCGGTAAGAGGTGCTCACCTTGGGCACAAAAAAGGAGCGGCCCGAAGGCCGCTCCTTCAAATCACCGAATGGTGGATTTAGTTGGTGGGAATTCCCGGCGAGGTCACGTAACCAGCGGCGTCAACATACGAGTAGTTGGTGCCGAGGTTCGGAAGGACCTGGTCGGAGAAGCAGTTGAAGTTGGCCATGACGGCGCCGTCCATGGCAGCAGACCAGTCGCCGTACGCATTGTAGCGAACGCCCATCCAGGTCTGGTAGAAGTCATCCTCTTGACCGGCGCCAAGATTGACGTAGTTCGAGGCGGGCCACACGAAGAGCATCCAGCCGAAGGCGCCCGGAGTGTCGAACTGCTCGACGGGAACCATCTGGGTCTCCAACGGGATGAGGTTCGGGATGACCGCTTCGCCACCGGGCATGGACCAGGGAACCGAAGTCACGGTGGTGACCATCTCGTCCTCGTCCCACGCATAGTAGGTGTAGGCATGGCAGTTCGAAGCGACGAGCTCATCGGGCGAAACCGCCACGGCGCCAACACGCTCGAGGTCATAGGTCTTGCCATAAATGGTCGAACCCTTCCACACACGGATGTCGGTCCCGATGGTGGGAACGCCGGCGCCGAGATAGCGGAAGGCCCACGCGGTCGGCAGGGGCTCGCGGTAGTCGGAGACGCCTTCGAAGCTCGCGTAGCGGTGGTAGAAGGAGATCGGGAGACCGCTGGTGGGTTCGATGGTTGCGACACTCGCGAGGTCGAGGTCGGCCTCGAGGTGGACAGCGGCGCTGGCTTCAGAGAAGCGGTCGGCGGGGCTGGTCCAGAAGGTGTCACCAATCAGCACGTTCTCATAACGGGCTTCGCCGTTGAAATACCCGAAGGCATCCGGGAACAGCTTGTTGCAGTTCTGGACGACATCGGCGGTGATGTACATGTTGGTCGGGTAGGTGGTGTCACGCTCGACCCAGAACGGGGACGGGGCGAGGGAATAGGTGCCGCCATAAGACTGGAAGCAATCGTTGCTGTGCACACGGTCGACTGTCTGGCTGACCTGGAGGTAACCCTGGAAGAGACCGAGGAACCCGGGCGGGATCGGGGACGAATAAAGACCCGGATACGACGGATTCGAAGAGTTGCAGCGGGTACCGAGATCGCTGGTCGGCTGCGGATCGTCCATCAGGTTGGCAATCCAGGTGGCGGCGGAAGAGGTGTTGCCCGAGGAAACGGGACCGTTGTCGGCAACGCCTTCGTTCGAGCTGTGACCCCCGTAGGTGGTCACCGGGAGCTGACCGTTGATGAGGATGTCACGGATGTTCATCGAAATGACATCGTAACCGGTCAGCAGGATGTTGAAGTCGAGGATCGCGGACGAAAAATCGGTCCAGACCGTCACGTGGACGATCTGCGCCTCGGCGGAAACGTTGGTGATCGAGAAATTGGTGCTCACACCATTCGTCGGGGCGGTGTAGTCCAACGTCACGAACGGGAACAGGATGGTCGCGGCCGGGACCGCATCAAAGGCGCAGACATTCGCATAAACGATGCTGCTTGCGCCCAGGACAAGCGCGCTCACCAGCGCGAGAGTCACAAATCTTTTCATTACTCAGCTCCTTCCATTCCAAGAACATTTACCGAAGTACTCTCTGTTTCGAGGCCCGTTAAGGGCTTGTACCTGGCCTACCTCCGTCGCATCACCTCCTGTATAAGTATTTTTCCTTCATAAAATAGTTCTTTTATGTCATCACAGCATAAAAGATAGCACCAGATGATTCTTTCTGTCAACACCCTGGCAAACAACCACACACGAGTTGAATTATCTGTTGAGTTCCCGCGTGATGTCAAGCGCTCAGGGCGTGTTGTCGCCGGTGAGCCACAAATGAACCCCTCCCGGATTCTCTTCGACCACGGCGAACTCGGCAATGATGTCGTCGCGACCATCGCCGTTCAGGTCATCGACATGGATATCGAAGACGCGACCGAGCTCGCCAAACTCCGGACTCTGTTCCAGAACATAGTGGCCGTCCTTGGTGCCGATCCAGACCTCGAGACCGCCGAGCTTACGGCCGGCAACCATATCGGTTGTGCCGTCACCGTTGACGTCCCCGATCCCGACGCGAACATAGGGATTGGTCCGATCATCGTCGAAATAGGCCGCACCATTCGGCGCCACCAGACCATCGTCGGTCCACTCATAGCGGATCAGACCGGTCCGCGAAAGATTCTGACCCTCGACCATGCGGAACTGCATGAAGGCGGCATAGATTTCGACCGTGCCATCGTCGCGAACGTGGGGCTCGACGTCGAAGTGGTACGAGTTGCTGAGAACCCCGAACGAGAAGCTCTCCTGCCATCCGTCTTCGCGGTTGAAGTAGACCAGCTTGCGCCAGTCGGCGGTGTTGGACGCGAGCACGAGGTCAACCCGTCCGTCGCCGTCGACATCGGCACTCTCGATGTCATCACTGATCAACCGGATCGGCAGCCCCTTCTTCTCGAGCTTCCAGCCGTCTTTGGTGTTGAGTTGAATCCAGACGGTGGGAGAATCCTCGACCCGCTGTTGGGATCCCATATCGAGATCGATTTCGGCGATAAAAGCAATGTCGTCCCGGCCGTCGCCGTTGAAGTCCGCCACCGTGCAGGCGCGCGAGGTGAGGCGCGGATCCGGGGCCTGAAGGCGTTCACTGCGGCCGAAGGCCCCCTTCCCGTCGCCATAGAGAACGTACTGTTGTTTGAAGTGGATGGCCAATACGATGTCGCGGTTGCCGTCGCCATCGAAGTCCCCGGTGGCCACACCGCCATAGTCATAGGGAAGGCCGCGCAGCCATCCCGCCTCGCGCATGAGTCGGAAATCACTATTGCCCAACCCCTTGTATACGGCCGGCTGCCCGACGCCCTTGCGGGCCGGGGGAAAGACGAGATCGTCGATCCCGTCCTCGTCGATGTCGTCACGCACGAAGTTCATCTGCCACAGCCCCATGTTCGGCAACCCCGAATCGTGGGAAGTGAAGGTCAACGAGTCGGCGAACGGCGGTGGAACGATCACCGCGGCATAGTCCAACCAGTAGTGAAATTCGCCGTGTTCCTGTTCCCAGTCCATGCGGTCCTTGAGCATCCGCTCTTCGCCCTGGCGCTGCGACCAGACACCGTACAGGGGCGACTCCGGGTCCTCCGGCGGAATCCCGCGCAGCCACACGAAGTCCCCCTCTTCCTTGACGATTTCCATCTTGATCGACACCGCCGGATGGGGGTAGGCGTATTTCTCGTCGATGCGGACGATGATCGACTTCTCCACCTGCCGCGGTGTCAGCCAATCCTCGATGAACTCCTCCCAGGTTTTCTTCCCGGAGGGCGTCCAGGTCATCGGCGTATCACCGTGCGCCGTGGCGAGCGCGCGCGCGGAGCTCCCGACCTCGGCCTGATGCGTCGGCGTCGCGGTCTTCTCGGGGATCCGGACCTCGGGCAGATTCTGCGTCTGCGACCAGGCCGGGACGACAGCGGCACACATCAGTGCCGCAAGAATGAATGCGCTTCGTTTCATGACAACCTCCAGCGGAAATCCGACCGTCACAACAGGTCGGGGATCGTCGCCCGGTACCGGTCGATCGCTGCCGCACCGACGACGAGGAGCACGGCGGAAAGAACAAATAAATAGATGATGCCGACAGCGTCGGGTGGAGCCACACCGAGCAGGCCGGCGCGAAAGACGCCAACGAGCGGCGTGATCGGATTCAGCTCGATCAAGGTCAGGAGGACATCCTGTTTGACAAAGCTCAAGGGATAGATGATGGGTGCACCGTAGAGCACGAACTGGAGAGCCAGCGTGAGGACCTCGGGGATATCCGGCAAGGCGACCCCGAGGACGCTCACGAGCAGGCCGAACCCGACGGCCAGCAGCAGGAGCAGGACGATCCCGACCATCAGCCAGCCGGCGCCGGCGACGGCGAGGTGGCCCGCCCACGCACAGTAGAGAATCATCAACACGACCGCCGCCGCGTGGTGCATCAGCGTCCCCAGGATGTCTCCGACCACCAGAACCTCGAGCGGCAGCCGGACCCGCTGTACGAGAGTCGCGTTCGCCCGGATCACCCGGGACGATCTCATGATCACGTCGTTCAACGCCAGGTACGGCACGAGCCCGGTGATCAAGAAAACTCCGAATCCCACAGGCACACGCCTAGCAAGATCGGTACCAGCCATTTCGACCTTGATCTGGAGGATCACCGAAAAGACCACGGTGTAGAGCACGAACTGGACCGCCGTGCCCAACGGCGTCCACAACCAGCCGAGCACCGCCCCCGCATGGCGGGACGCAAATGACCTCCAGGCCAGTTGAACCACGAGAAACCGGTGGGCCAACAGCACCCGCATCAGCCGTACCGGAGCGAGCAAGTAACGGGACATGGGTCTCCTGCACATATTCAGATCGTGACGGTGGGCCGTGACACGCGGCTCAGATGCCCCGAAAACACTCTTGACGCGCTTTCCGCGGGCGCATACTATATATATCGTCCGGGTGCAGTGTTTCCGCTGCGCCCGGGATGGTACTATATACGAGGAAGGATCAGCAACCGAGAATGGCGACAAACCTCCACGAACTGATGAGCGGTGCGGCCGGTGTCGGTGCCCGTCTGCGTTCGTTGCGCAAGGAACGCCACCTCACTCAGATGGAGTTGGCGCGCCAGATTGGCATTCAGCAGTCCGATCTGTCGCGCATGGAGAAGGGTGAGTACCGGGTTTCGCTGGATAACCTTTTCAAGATCCTCGCCGCCTTCGATGTCTCCGTCAACGATTTCTTCGTTGCCCAACCCGCCGCCTCCGAACCGAGAAGGGCCCTCAGCCACGAGGACATGCAGATTCTCCACCTCGTTCGCCAGCTCGGAGAGGACGGCCGCCGCGAGGCGATGGAGTTCCTCGAGTTCAAGGTCCGTCGCGAGCAACAGGACCGCCGCGCCATCGCCGCGAGACGAGAGTCACGGGAGACCGGGTCGTGAGCGGGCGTTTCGACGAACTCATGAGCCTGGGGAGGGAAGCCCTCGCCGAGGGTGATTTCGAATCCGCCGAGAAGATTTACCTGCAGGCCTTCGAAACCGCGCGGGAACTCGGCAACGTGGATGATGCCGATCTCGCGTTCTGCAGCCGCTGCTCGGTCTTGCTCGAGCTTGATCGCGGTACCGACCAGATCCCCACACTCAAGGAGATTCTGCTCCGCAGCAGCAACACCAGGAACCGCTTCCACGCGGCGTATTGCACGGCGGTGGCCTACGACATCTCGGGCGACAGCGACAAAGCCCAGAGTTACGCGGATCGCGCGACGACCTTTGCCGATCAACTCGGCGACCCGGTATCGGCGAGCCGCAGTTTCAACCTCGTCGGGAGTCTTTCGATTCGGTCGTCGAAGTTCCCGGAAGCGGAGGGGGCATTTGTCCGTTCGCTGGAGGCTCACCGGAATCTCGACGGTCACCACCGCATGACCGAGGCCCAGGTTCGCGACAATCTCGGCTACGTCATGATGTGCACCGAGCGACTCGAAGAGGGCATCAGCCTCTGCGAGGAAGCCAGGTCCGAACTCGAGAGGATCGGCGCCGATCACTATCTCTACGAGACGCTTCAGGATCTCTGCTACGGCCATCTTCTGGCCGGCAACCTCGACCGCGCCCAGCAGTGCGGCGAACGGGCCCTCGATCTGGCTGTCGAGTTCGAAGACGACCAGGTCGCAAAAAACTGTCTGTTTCTATTGAGCGAAACAGCGGTGAGACGCGGCGACACGTTCAAGGCGCGTCGCTACCTGCGCGAGCTCACCGCGTATTACCCGGGAGTCGGGATCAGCGAGGAGATCATCGATGTCTTCCTCGCCACCGATCTGACCTCCGTGGTGAATTTGAGGGGGTAACCATGAGAACGGCACGAGCCACACTCATCGCAATCCTCCTGGTCGGCATCGCCGTCTCCGCCTCGGCGGGTGACATGGCGCTGACCAGGGATGGCGATTTCTATCGGGTCGCCCCGTCAGACGACGGTCTCGTCGTCCACCACCGGTCCGTTGACGGCGCCGTCGCCGGATACCTCATCCCGCAAACCGCCGGCATCGCCGCCACCTCCATGCAGGTTGGAGTGGACGAGCTCACCGGCACCGTCCTTGTCGCGTGGCAGCGCGGAATCGAACCGGAAACAACCATCGAGATCGCCTGGTTGGGCGCTCAATGGTGGATCGGGCCATACACTCTGGCCGGCGGTGACGGACACACCCTCGAGAACCTCCAGATGATGCTCGACCGGGCCGTCACCGTCGTCGAGGAAGACGGCGAATCGATCGAGGTCGCAACCACCTTCCTCCACCTCGTGTGGTGGAGCTACGCGGAAAACCGCAACGACGGTTCGGCTTTCCTCGCGTCGGTCGCGCTCGATGAGACCGGCAATCCCGAGATCGACGCCTTCCAGCCCGTGGCCCTGAGCGATCTCCTCCCATATGGTATCGGCTGTGAGGGCATCGATGACGCGCCAGGGCTCGCCCACCCCAAGGTCTTTGTCGATCCGCAGTCGGGCGCACCGCACATTTTCGCAACCGATTTTTCCGACTGCGTCTTTCAGATCCTCAAGCTCAACTACGAGGTCGTCGAGGAGTGGGTCGGCGAGATCAAGCGCCGCCGCCACATCGTCCTGGTCGGTCATGAATCCATGATCGCCGCCAATCCGGACATCATCCTCGCACACGCCAAGGTCGAAGTGGGCCACGGCCTCGATGTGGTGATGTACTGGGAGGCGGATAATTCCGTCGAGTATGTCCAACTCGACGAGAACGGCGTCCCACCGGTGAAGTCCCTCCCCTTCGGCGAGGACGGACTGACCAAGGAAGAAGCAGTCGATATGGTCAGAAGCCTCGTCCACTAGTTGAATCGACGACAACACAAACGCCCGCGCCGTCGCGCGGGCGTTTTTCTTGACCTGGAACTGGTGTCCTCCGGGGCTCAGGGGTTCAAATCACCCGTTTCAGGAGCCCCTCGAGCGCATCCGCATAACCCGACCATGTGAAATCTCCGGCCGTCTGTCGGGCGCCTGCCGCGAGATCCTTCAATCTCTCCACTGTCAACGCCTGGAGAGCGGTCGTGATGGCGGCGGGGTCGCCGGGAGGGATGATGACGCCGTTGATCCCGTCGCGGACGGTTTCCGGCACCCCACCCACCGCCGTCGAGAGCACCGGAATTCCTTGCGCCAGCGCCATCGGCGCCACCGCCGACTGCGATCCCCGCAGATAGGGCAGAACCAGCAGATCGGCCGCGGCCAGCAGGGTCGAAACCCGGCTCTCGGGAACCCATCGCAGATCGAGCCGAACACGCTGCTCGAGATCAAGCTCCCGGACCTGTTTCTGCAAGAGACCGCCGAGCTCACCCCACGGTTCGCCGGCGATCATCACGAGCCAGTCCGAGCCTTTCCCGAGAGCCGCGACCGCTTCGAGGAGCAGTTCGACGCCCTTGTAGGGGCGGATGAGACCGAGGAAGAGCGCCACCCGGCGATCTCCGGGAAGGCCGAGTTCGCGACGGGCGTGGTCCCGCTCGAGCTCGACCGGATTCACGACCGCGGGCAGACAGTGGTATCCGACGGGAGTCGATGGGTAGGCGCGTTCGAGTTCGGCCGCCAGCACCCTGGCATGGGTGAAGAGCGCCTGAGAGCTCGCGAGGACTCGGCGTGCGGCCGCCCGCTGCCAGAGGTGCGCGTCGTGATCGACCGGATTGTGGACCACCGCCACCGTCGGTGGTCGCGAAGCCGCACGCAGGAGCGACCACCACAGACCGGCCCACGCCCAGGTCCAGTAGGGAACGATCCACGCATCCGCTCGGTGCTCCAGGGCCCGCCGACGGGCGGTTCGCCACCCGGCCGGATTGAAGGGATCGAGTACCGCGACGGCGCAGTCCAGGGACCGGCAGGCCTCGGGATCGCGATCCGAGCCCCCCGGATAGAGCCACTTCGGATACTGCCGCCGCGGTGTCAGAAAGAGAACCTCATGGCCGCGGTCACCGAGGGCGGCGGCCAGCTCGGTGGTGGCGCGGGCGATCCCGCCTCGAAACGGATAACCGGGTCCGAAGACGGTCAAGCGCATCAGCCGGATCTCCGCTACCGCGTGGGCGGATGAGTGGCCTTGCGGTACCGCTCCTCGAGCCGGTGTTTGACCTGATCGGGGACCAGACCGGTGACGTCTCCACCGAGGGCGGCCACCTCCCGCACCAGGCGCGAGGAAAGGTAGGTGTACTCCTCCTTCGGGGTGAGGAACACGGTCTCCACATGCGGGGCGAGCCGCCGATTCATGAGCGCCATCTGGAACTCGTACTCGAAGTCCGAGACCGCACGCATGCCGCGGATGATGATCGAGGCGTTCCGTTCGTCGAGGAAGTTGACAAGCAGACCCGAGAAGGACCGGACCTCGACGGCGCCGTTGTCCTTGTAGTACTCGCTGATGATCTCCAGACGCTCTTCGGGAGAAAAGAGCGAGTCCTTCCCGGTGTTCTTGAGAATTCCGACGATGACCCGGGGAAAGATCTGGCTCGCCCGGTCGACGATGGCGGCATGCCCGACATGGAACGGATCGAAGGACCCGGGGTAGACGGCGACAGGTTGGTGAGCCATGCGGCCATATTAACAGCCGCGATATTCAATTGAGCCCCTTGCAAGATTCAATTCTGGCATTGCGAGATTGCCGTATCCGGATCGACTCCCGGCCGGCGGGGGCGCCGGCCCCACAATGGACCTCAGCATTTTGTAGCGCCGGCGCCCTCGCCGGCGTCGAGATCTGAGACCTTGATTCTCCGAGAATCGAGCTTCTTTCAAGAGGCTCAATTCTGATTCTCGAATTCTCAATTCTCAATTTTTTCATCAGAGATCATCAGGGACGTTTGCGATGTGATTCAAAATCAGGAGTTTAGAATTGAGAATTCTCCGCCTACTCCTCCACCACACCCTTCGTTGTGCGGTTGTAGTGCCGGTCCATCGCCCTGACAACGACCAGGTGACCGCCGCTCTGTCGAGGAAGCGAGAATCGTTCCTCGGTCCCGTCGAGCACCCCGTCCCGTGCCGCGAGCTGGTGCCAGCGGTCGCCATCGCGCGACCACTCGACCTCCAGAATCGGGCTCGTCGCGTCACTGACCAGGACGACCCAGGTCTCCCCGCCGGCATCGACTTCGATCTCGGGTGGTGTGTTGTCGACGGTGAACCATCGGCTGGTCGCCACCGTTTCCAGCGCCGCCCCGGGGTTCTGCGCGGCGTCGTCGGCGGTGAGGTTGAACCGATAGATCCCATCCGGGAGGGCCGTCGTATCGATGGCCATCTGGGTCTCGTCGATCCGTTCCCGAACCGGCAGCCGAAAACCGTCACGACGCTCCACTTCGAGATCGAAACGGAGGGTGTCGTCATTGGGATCCTTGGCATTCCAGCTCACGGTGCGATAGCCGACCCGGTAGTACTTCTTTCCCTTCGTCGATTCCGCTTGCCGGTTGCTGTTGTCGTCGATGACGGTGAAAATGCCGCTGATGTCGGGATGCTCGGGATCGATCACCGGACCCGACGGGGGCGGCGCGGCAAGGTAGACGATGCCGGGGTCCTCCACTGAGACCGAACTCACCTCGGGGGGCAGGTTGATCTCGGCCATGGCGATCTCGACGCGATCGACGCGAGCGCCGGCCGGAATCTCGAGCTCCCACTGCAACGACCCCGCCGGCGGCACCGGCACCTTTCCGGCGGCCGCATTCGACCACTCCGTCCAGGCCATCCAGGATCGGTCCGGTTTCTCGCTGGCCCCGGTTCGAAACCGGATTCGAAGACCATCGACCTGGGGATACACCAGGTACTCGCCGAATCGCATCGGCCGGGGGAAACGCGCCGCCTCGCTGCGGAACCGGCCCGACGTGCCGTCACCGGATCGCCGCTCGAGCACGGTGGCGGGGCCCTGCGCCAGAAGGACATCGCCGGCGCCGAGGATGCCGACGATCTGGACCGCGTCGACACTTGCCAACCGGGCGCCTCCATCGGTGACAAAGCGCCAAACCTCGCCCTCGAACCCGGTGCCGACGAGGACTCCCGTTCCGTCCCAGGCCACGGCCGATGCAACCTGCCTGGTGAACCGATGGACGCTCAGCAGCGCACCCTCGGGAGTCAAGCGGACGAGTTCGGAGGTCGCGGTGTTGCCGTTGACCTTCGGCAGGTCGAGATTAAGGCTCGCGGTCTCGGTGGTGACGGTTGCGTCGCCGTCGTCGTCCTGGGAACCGTTCTTCCCGTTCTTTGCCGGCGGGTTCTGTGCCGGCTCTCCCACCAGCGCGACGGCCCAGACCGATCCGTCATCCGCCGTCGCCATGTCCGAGATCTCGGTAAAGGGGCTGTCGCTCAGCATGGAGACCTGCCCGGTGCGATGAACACCGAGAATGAGGCCCTTCCCCGAGGTGCCGACGAGGAGCGTGTCGCCCGCCACTTCGAGGCAGCGTGCGTGGACATCGGGCAGCTCCATCCAGCGTTGGAATCCCTTGGGCCCGAGCCTGAACAGCGCCGCCGGTGAACCCGCTGCAGCGACAACGGCCCCATCGAAGACCGCCAGGTCCCAGATCCCGCCCTCACCGAGGCGGCCGATCTCCTCGAGCCGGCCGTTTTGCCAGCGGTAGAGCACCCCCGGCGCCACGGTCGCCACCAACACCCCCTCCGCGGTCGACAGAACGGCGGTCACCTGTTCGCCGGGAACCGCCGCGAGGAGTTCGGCTCGACCACCCTTGATGCGGTAGAGATTCGCCGGATACCCGGTGCCGACGATGAGCGATCCGTCGCGATCGAGACCACCGGCAACGACCACCGGCTCATCCAGAGAAACCACCGCTTCCCATCCATTGATGGACTCGAGCCCGCCGTCCGTGGTGACGGCAACCCCGTCACCCCTCCCCTTGAGGAACTCCTTCGCCGTGTCCGCGATCCAACGTCGAGTCTGCGCCGCCGAACCCAGCGAAGCGCTCAGCACGAGCATCAGAGAGATGACGGCGATCCGGTTCAATCGATTCATGGAACCTCCGCACGATCCGTACGTCCTTCGCTGAGGACCTTCAGTTCGATCCTTTCGGCGCCGGAGACCGGCATTTCCATGGTCTCTTCGACCCGAGCGACGACGGCATATGATGTTGTTGTGAGACCGGGGCCGAGGGCGCCGTGCAGCTGGACCACCATGCTCGCCGGCATGGTGACGCTGCCGCCGGTCAACGCCACTCCGTCCTGTTGCCGCTCGAAGACCATCACCATGCTGGTCGACGGCAGCAGGGTGTCGACCAACTCGAGCTCGTCGGCGAACGAACCGGGCATGAAGGGCCGCATCCCGAGGTCATAGAGCGACCACGACGCCCCGTCTGCCACGACCAGATCGAGGCGCCCGTCGGGGATCCCGGGCGGGACTCGGATCGCACGCTCCAGGATGAACTCCTCGCCCCGGTATGCCCTGAATCGGAGACGCACCTGGACCGTCTCTCCCGGGGAAACCGTCTGGTGCTGAGGAATGACATCAACCAGCTCGGCGCCGCGGAGCAGTTCCTCGGTCTTGAGATCGATGGCGATCGCCTCGAGATCCGGGACGCTGAAAGCGGAACTCTCGAGATAGGCCAGCAGACCGGCCGCGATCGCGGCCGCCTGGGCGGGGGCCTCGCCCGAGGCCAGGACGTCTTCATACACGACCGGCTCATGCCCGGAGTAGCTCAGTTCGATGCGAACGGCGATGGTCTGCTCACCGAAGAGCCGGCCACGGGCCGCCTGGCTCGACTGCGCCAGATACGCAACGATGAACGGCGTCAGGTTGGGGTGGCGGATCGAGCGGAATTCGAACTTCCGGTCATCGATCCTCACCGTCACGGGCACCATCGGGGCAGCTTCGCCCAATCGGCCCCAGATACCACGGGACCGATCGCTGAAAAAGCTGCCGACGGTTTCGCCGACGGAGAAGAACTTGAACGAACTCACCTGACTCGGCAGGACGGTCACGACCCTGGCGCGCGCCATGGGCAGTCGGAACCCGCCGCCGCCGAGAAAAGGGTGGCCGAAGGCCCAGACCTCATCACCCCGGACCTCGGTGACCGTTCCGCCGGCGGCGAGCACGGCATCACCATCCGCCAGGACCCCGGCGACCATGTCGCCCGGTTCGAGGCCGCCCCGACCCGCATCCTCGAAGCTCCCTCCGGGGACCGAAATCCAGCCGAGGCGGCGCCAGCTCTCGGAGAGCCAGTCGGCACCGGCGGGGTTCCACCCGCCCGAAGAGGTCACCGCCAGGGGCAGTTGGTGGAGCTCCGAGCTCCCTTCCGGCAGCAGCCAATCGGCGAGAACCCCACCAAGCCTGTTCTCGCGGCCGGCTTCCATCATCTCGGTGAGAGACGGACGGCCCGGCCCCGCACCAGCTTGAAACCCGCGCTCATCGGCGAGCGTCTCCATCCTGGTGAACGGGGTGACGCCGCCGATGGGTTCCTTTGAAAACGACCACCCGAAGGCCAGCGCGCCGAGCAACCGGCCGTCCACATAGACCGGCGATCCGCTCATCCCCGCGATGATCCCGGTTTCTTGGAAGCGCTCGTCTTCGAGGCGGACGAGAACGATTTCACCCTCCGGGGTCCAGGGGCCCACGGTGCCGATGACCGTCAAGGGAATCTCGACCATCTCGCCGCCATCCATCTCGGTAATACAGATCCCCTTCGATCCCGGGGCGACGTCGGCCGGGTCGATCACCTCGAACGCCTGCGCCGCGGCCGCGAAAAGCATGAGCAGGAGCACCATCGGTTTCTTCATCTGGGTGTCGTTTCCTCTTCCTTTGCGGACCACCGTGCCTGACGTTTCCTTGGTAACACCACGAGAGCTGCATCCATTCGAGGCTCGGGATGATCACCGACCACTGAGCCGCGATGACCCCATCGGGCCGGGGCCCGAATCCAACCAGTCTAACCTCTCACATCTGAGCTCGATTTGTCGTTGATTGACGCTCAACCACTTCATAAATACAATCAAAGATCCAGGACACACCATGGATGACGTCATTCAACCCCATCCGTCGATGATCGACCGTCTCGTCGAGTTGGCCCGCCGGCTCCACGCGGTCGGACGCTCCTCGGAGGCGGCGGAGCTGCTCGAGACCGTCTCCTCCCTGTCACCGCAGGGCAGCCGGCTGCGCCGGGAGGCGTCGCGCCTCAGGACGTACGATGGGGCGGACGACTTCGACCGCGAGTTCAAACGCCGCAATCTCGAAGCGTCCCATGCCTTGGGGATGGCCCACATCTTCGAGCGGCGCGGTGAGTTCAGTCGAGCCGTCGAGATGATCGATCTCGCCAAGCTGCGGACACCGTTCAACTACCTCGCCTACACGGCGGCCGGTTTTCTCCACCTCCGTCACAGCGACCCCGCGACCGCTCTCAACGAGTTCCTTCAGGCCCGTCGACTCAACCCGCTCGATTTTCGGCTCGCCGTCGAGACCTCGCGGGCGGCCATCGAGACCGAGAGCTACGACACCGCCCTCGACAGCGCCGTCGACGGAATGCTGCTCGCCAACTGGCGTTCCGAGCGCGAGCTGGATCAGGAACGACGCCGGGTGGAAACGCTGGCCCGACTCTGTCATCGATCTCCAAAGGACATGGACGCCATCGTCCGTGCGCGAAGCTCCGCCATGCAGAAGGCGTGCGACCATGTCGCGCTCTCCCAGGCCCGGCTCTTCAACGCAGCCGCCTATCGCCGACGCGCGAGCCTCGTCGGCGAGATACCCACCGAACAGGACAATCTCCTTCAACGCGCAAACGAGCTCAGGGCCATGGGTCTGTTTCGCCATTTCACCGATGATCAGCTCATCGCGCTGGCCAAGGTGGTGGAACCGACCACGTTCGAAAACGGCGATGTGATCTTCGCCGAAGATCAGGAAGGAACCGATCTCTTCTTGGTGCGCGAAGGACGGGTCCATATCACCAAACGGACCGCGATCGGCGCCCAGGTCCTCACCACCTTCGGCCGCGGAACCCTCGTCGGAGAGGTCTCCTACATCGACAAGCTCGAGCGCTCGGCGACCGCTCTCGGCGTCGGCAACGGATCACTCCTCCAGGTCAGGGCGAACAAGCTCGACCAGGCCATCCGGCTCGATCGGGATCTCGGCGTCAGCCTCTTGTGGAGCTTCTGGCAGACCCTGGCCGACAAGGTCAGGGCCTCGAACGCGCAGATGACGGAGCTCTTCGACATGCCGACGGAGAGGATGCTCTCGGATCGCGGGCGCGAGATCGGTCAACCGGTCAGTCTCGGCGAAAAAGCCAAGCTCGACATCCTGCGCGAGCAGGGGCTGTCGGCGCAGGAGCTTCGGCTGCTCGCCAAATACTCGCAAGAAGAGCGCTTCTCGGCGAACTCACTCATCGTCACCGAAGGCGAAGACGGCGACTGCCTCTTCATCGTCGTCGACGGCGCGGTGAGAATCTCCCGCATGGTCCCCGGCGCCGGCGAGGAGTGCCTCACCATCCTCACCCGCGGCGAGGTCTTCGGTGAGATGGCGCTCATCGACAAGCAGCCTCGTTCCGCCGATGCGCGCGCCCACACCGGCGGCTGCACCGTCTTCTCCGTCAGCCGGACCCTGCTCGAAGAAGTGCTGTCCATGGACCCGGATGCCTCGATGCAGTTCCTCAGCCTGCTCTGCCGGCTGCTCTGCCGGAGGCTCCGGGCGATGAACGACCGCCTCGTCGCCTGGCGAGTGATGTCGATGCATCA
>JAHECW010000257.1 GCA_024641545.1 Acidobacteriota bacterium | reverse complement strand
GGCGAGGGCGCCGGCGCTACAACAGGCTGAGATCCATTGTGGGGCCGGCGCCCCCGCCGGCCGGAAGTCGATCCGGACACAACAATCCCGCAACGCCGACATCGATTGTTGCAAGAGGCTCAATCAAAAATTGAGAATTCGCCTATTTGTCGCCTTGCGACAAATAGGCGACGGTTGCGCCCCAACCGCCCCGGTCGGGGGTCGCGTCGCTGAACGACTCGACCAGCGGGTGCTTGGCGAGTGTGCTCCGCACCCGTTCGCGCTGGACCCCGATCCCCCGGCCGTGGATCAACCGGACCTCGCAGAAACCCCGGGCGTGGGCGGCCTCGAGATAGTCGTTCACCACACCGGGGATGTCGCGGGGAGGAAACGGGTGGAGATCGATGAAGTCCTCGACGGGGAGCGCGACGGGGGTGTCCGGATCAGGATCGCCTGCTGTCTCTCCGGGACCCTCCTCGTCGGTGTCGTCGGTCGACGGGCTCCTGCCGAACGCGAGGAAGACAATGGCCGTCAGCCCCACGAGGATCAATCCGAAGACCCCGAGGCCCCACCACGCCTTGGGCCCGATCACCCGTGACAGAGGCCAGGTCAGAGCTGCAGCAGCGAGGAATACCGCGATCTTGGTCAGAACGTAGACCGCCCGGGGGGAGAGAGCGCCGGTCACGACCGGAGTATATCCCGATCCGGCGTCAGCCCTCGATGGGTGTGATCTCGACGTCGGTGACGGTGTAGCCGAGACCCTCGATTTCAGCGGTGAGCTGCTCCGGGGAAACATCCGGCGATCGGAAGCGGGCCCTGGCGGACCCCTTCGCGTGGTCGGCCGAGGCGCTCTCGACGCCATCGACCTTCTCGAGCGCCTCGGTGATGGCCTCCGAGCAGCTCTCGCAGTGCATCCCCTCGACCGTGAACGAGACATCCACCGTCTTCGAGCGACTGCAGCCGAGGATCATCCCGGCGGCGGTGATGAGGACAACCGCGATGATGACTCGATCAAATGGCCTTCGCATCGGTCTTCTCCTGTTCATCCCACATCTCGAGCCTCGGGGTGATCACGGTCGTAACGGCGCGTTCGCTGAGACGATAATAGATCGTCATCCCATCTCGTCGGGAATTGACCAGGTCGCCCGCCCGCAGCCGGCTGAGGTGTTGCGAGACCGCCGCCGGCGTCATCTGCAGGACGCGTGCGAGATCACATACGCAGAGCTCCCCAACCCGATCGAGAAGAGCGAGGATCTTGAGCCGGGTCTCACCGCCGAGCAGCGCGTAGTGCTGAGCCATGGTCTGGAGAGCGTGGCGATGCCTCGCCAGCAAGTCCCTCAGCGCAACGAGCCCTTCCGGGTCCCGATCAGGTGCTGAACAATCAAGAGATTCATTTCGCATGTGTTTCCTCGACTCGGTGTCAACGGGCGGACGAGCGTGATCGTCGGAGGGATTTTCTCGGTGGCTCAGACTTCTTAACCACATAGCTATTTTAGAAGATTCTTATTCGTTGTCAAGAATAGTCACCAAACTCGAATACCGCGGTCGTCGGGCGGGTTGTGCACCGTATGAGCCCGACCATGGAAGAACGACCGGCCCTCGATATCTGGATCGACGGTGACTGTGATGTCTGTCGATGGTCGGAAGACTGGTGTTCGGCTCGCGACGGGCGCCGGCGGCTCCATTTTGTCGATCTCCATGCCCCTGGCTCCGGTGAACCACCAGGGTCGCCGGAGGCCATGATGCACGCTGTCCACGTCCGTCTCGCGGACGGGACGGTCAGGACGGGATTCGACGCTTGGAGACGGATTCTCGCTGAACTCGACGGTTGGCGTTGGCTGGCGCGGGCCGCCGGTCTGCCCGGATTCAAACAGGTCGGCAGGGTCTCCTACTCGTTGATGGCGCGAAACCGCCATCGATTCCGGGTCGGAGGGACCTGACGATCAGGGTCGCCACTCGTCCACCGGTCGGGCGGCGCCGAGCGTCCCATCGGCGTTGATCGGCGCGACCTGAATATCGAGATCGAGTTCGACGGGTCTGAACTTCGGTACCGTGATGAATAGGAACGCGCCATCGGCCGTCGGTGCGGCCTCGATGAGTACTGATCGGTGCGGACCTGGAAGGCGAACTTCGTTGACTTTTCCCGCATGGAAGCGGAGCTGGCGGTCGCCGCGAACGAAATAGAGCTCGTTCGCCGGTCCGATCCGAGGCCCCCACTCGAGACCGCCGGTGTTGATCTCGGGTTGCAGCGGCTGCGCCGGACCCAGTTCCGGATCGTGCAGGAAGAGATCACCGTTCCCGTTTCGAGTGCTGGCGAAGATGGTCTTGTTCGGTGCAGCGGTCATGGCGACGGCATCGAAGGCGTCCCCCTCGCCCGCGGCTTCCATGCGGATGATCTCGCTCCATGCTTCGGAGGAACCCGCCCGTTCGGAGACCCCGACCCACGGCGATCCGTCGGGCTCGGAAACCGTCACATAGCATCGGCGCTCATCGCCGCTCACCCAGGTCAGCTTGACGTGCTGGGTCGGTTCAGTGCCCGGGATGTCCACCAACTCGGGGGTCGACCAGCCGTTATCGCCGAGCTCGGTGCGGAAACTCCGTTCGAACGACTGCGCTCCTTCGGCGGGCGACGGCAGCCCTTCCCTCCGCGCGCCGATCCAAGGGCCGTCGGGCAACTCGGACGGACGGAGCCTCCCGGTGAAGTAGAGCACCCTGCCGTCTCCGACCGGCACCGGCCCACGTTCGATCCCGTCGCTGTTGATGCGGTTGACATCGTCGGCGATCTCGACGGGTTCTCCGGCGACATGGAGCTTGGGCAGCCGCCACCTGGCGTAACTGACGAAGTCCATCAACTGGGCCGCTTCGAGGTGGATCTCGTTCTCACCCACCATGGTGGTCGTGCCCGGTACCGGAAGCGCGACGACCTCCGTGCCGGGGCCGATGTTCAGCAGCGCCGCGGGCCGGTCATCCACCACGACCACGGTGTCGCCGGTCACCACCACCACCGCCGTGATGCCGCCCGCGACGTCGGGGGTGGGGCGGGCTTCGTCTGCTCGACCGAGCGCCCGAGGCACACCGACCCGGACTCTCGCGATCCACGCACCCGGCCGCGATGGATCGGGGGCGGCCTCGAGAAGATTGCCGAAGGTCTCGGTGTCCGCCTGCGGGGTCGAGCGCATGGGATCCACGAGGTCGCACCCCATCGCTGCGAAGAAGGTGAGCGCGAGCAATGCCGTTCGTGTGCTGGGATTCATGAACCCCTCCTTTGACAACCTCCGAGCGGTGCGGTCCCCTCGAACCGGCTAGAGCAGCATTCCGGCGATCGTCGCGGTCAGCATCGAGGCGATGGCGCCGCCGAACATCGCCTTGAGCCCGAGTGTGGCGAGGGCCGACTTGCGCCGCGGGGCGAGCGCCGAGATGCCGCCGATCTGGATGCCGATGGACGAGAAGTTGGCGAAGCCGCACAGCGCGTAGGTCGCGATGACCGTCGCCCGCTCGCTGAGCACACCGTCCTTGATGTACTGGCTGAGCGCGCTGTAGGCGACGAACTCGTTGAGCGAGATCTTGACTCCGAGCAGGTTGCCGACCAGACCCGCGTCCGCCCACGGCACCCCCATGCAGAAGGCGATCGGCCGGAACAGGACGCCGAAAAAGGTCTGCAGCGAGCCCGGCACCCAGCCGCGGAACTCCCCCGCCGCCGGCGACCACAGCGTCTGGGCCGAGTAGGCGACGTACTCGCCGCCGAGAAGACGGCCGTCGATGAGGCCGTCCGCCCAGCCGAGGATGGTGTCGACGACGGCGATCAGGGCGATGAAGCCGATGAGCATGGCGCCGACGTTGAGGGCGAGCTTGAAGCCGTCGCTGATGCCGTTGGTCGCGGCCTCGATGACGTTGCCGCCGGAGTCGATGTCGGGCAGCGAGACGTCGCCGGCAGTCGCCGAGTGCTCGGTCTCGGGGTAGATGATCTTGCCCACCACCAGCGCCGCCGGGGCCGCCATGACGCTGGCGGCGATGAGGTGCCCCGCCGGGACGCCGAGCGAGATGTAGCCCGCGAGCACGCCGCCGGCGATGGTCGCGAAGCCGCCGACCATCACGGTCAGCAGCTCGGAGCGGGTCATGTCCTCGAGAAAGGGCTTGATGAGCAGCGGCGCCTCGGTCTGGCCGACAAAGACGTTTGCGGAGCACGACAGGGTTTCGGCGCCGCTGGTGCCCACCGTCCAGCGCATGAAGCGGGCGAGGTTCTCGATCACCACCTGCATGATGCCGAGGTAGTAGAGCACCCCCATGAAGCCGCCGAAGAAGATGATCGTCGGCAGCACCTTGAAGGCGAACTGGAAGCCGAAGCCCGGCCACGCCGAGCCCTCGTCGACGAAGAAGTATCGCCCGTCGGCGAGGTTGCCGAAGAGGAAGCGCGCGCCGTAGTCGGCGAGGGCGAGGAAGCTGGCGACCTTCGTCGTGAAGGCCGAGAAGATGACCTGGCCGACGACGCCGTGGACCATGAGCCACGCCACGCCGAAGACCACCACGAGAGCCCCGCCCACGCGTCTGATCGACTGCGGCATGCCGACCCTGCCGCCGACGGCGGCGACGATCCCAACCACGATGGTGAGCCACCCGAGAGCCTGAGGAACCAGCAGACCGGCAAGTCCGCCCGCCGCCGCCGCGCCGAGCAGCACGACCGCCATCCCCGGGGCGCCCGCGAGCCGCTTGCTCTGCTCGTCCTGCATGATGTACACCACCAGAAGGGCGGCGAGCACCAGCATGCCGACAAAACTCCAGATGTCCTGTTTGAGGATGATGAGCGCAAACAGGAACTGGAGGCCGATCCCCCACACCACCGTCCGCAACCGGACACGCCGCGGATGGTACGACATGGCCCATGCCAGGCCGAGCAGGACGACGAGTCCGATCAAACTGAGAAACTGCATGACTCCCCCTTGCGCCCCGATTACTCTACACTGTCTCCGGCCCTCAGGATCCTGTCCGGTCCGAGGGTGTGATCACATCGGCCCGACGCTCGGCGGCTCACATACGGAGAAGACCAGTGTCCATGGATTTCGCCACCGTCCGTTTTCTCAGGATCGTATTCGCCGTCACCGGCGGACTGATCGGTGCGGCTGCCGGTTACCGCTACCTGGGCGGTTTCCCGATCTTCGGACCGGCCGGAGGCGCCGTGATCGGCGCCATGGTCGGCTGGAACGCCGTCGACCTGATCAAAGGCCGTGCGCACAAATAGTCTCGACTGAACCAGCGATTCCCAGGAGAAATCATGGGGCGCCCACATCGTCCCGCACCTCGTCGCACCGGCCTCGTGATGAGCCGCGCTCTCTTCGAAGAAGTGGTTTCTGATGCTCTCGACCGCCTCCCCGACGAATTCGCCGAGCTCATGAGCAACATTGCCATCCGGATCGAGGAGTGGCCCGACGA
>JAHECW010000256.1 GCA_024641545.1 Acidobacteriota bacterium | reverse complement strand
TACACCGAGAGCTTGCGGGGGCGCGGCATCCGGGTTTTCCTGATGGGGGAGAGGGTCGAAGAGCCGGTCGACCACCCGATGATCCGTCCCTCGATCAACGCCATGGCCGCGACTTATGATCTCGCGATCGCGGACCCGGAGTTGGCGACGGCCGAATCGTCGATCAGCGGCCGCCGGGTCAACCGTTTTCTCCACGTCACCGAGAGCGTCGACGACGTGGTGATGCAGAACCGGATGCAACGAAGGCTCGGCCAGCTCACCGGCACGTGCTTCCAGCGCTGCGTCGGCATGGATGCCTTCAACTCGCTCTATTCAGTGACCTACGAGGTCGACCAGGCGCACGGAACGGAGTACCACGCCCGATTGAAGCGTTTCATCCACCACTGCCAGGAGCTCAATCTGGTGGTCGGCGGCGCCATGACCGACCCCAAGGGCGACCGCAGCAAGGGACCGGTCGACCAGGCCGACCCCGACCTCTACACGCGAATCGTCGAGCGCCGCGACGACGGGGTCGTGATCCGCGGCGCCAAGGCCCACCAGACCGGCTGCGTCAACTCGCACTGGATCGTGGTCATGCCGACCATCCGGCTGCGGCCGGAGGATCGCGACTACGCCATCTGCGCGGCGATCCCGGTGGAAGACCCCGGTTTGACCTTCATCTACGGCCGCCAGTCGTGCGACACCCGCGCCATGGAGGGGGGCGACATTGACGTCGGCAACGCGCGCTTCTCCGGGCAGGAGGCGCTGATCGTCATGAACGACGTGTTCGTGCCGTGGGACCGCGTGTTCCTGTGCGGCGAGACGGAGTATGTCGCGCCTCTGGTCGAGCGCTTCACCGCTTACCACCGGCGCAGCTACGTCTGCAAGACGGGCGTTGGCGATGTGCTGATCGGCGCCGCCGCCGCCATCGCCGACTACAACGGCTGCGGCCGCGCCTCGCACGTCAAGGACAAACTGGTCGAAATGACGCACCTCAACGAGACCATCTTCGCGGCGGGGATTGCAGCATCGCACGAGTCGTTCCAACGGCCGGCCGGCAACTATGAGCCCGACGACCTGCTCGCCAATGTGTGCAAACACAACGTCACCCGATATCCGTACGAAATCGCGCGCCTGGCCCAGGACCTCGCCGGCGGTCTCGTCGCGACCTGCCCTTCGGAGAAGGACCTGGATTCTCCCGTCACCGGTCCGCTGCTCGAAAAATACCTTGTCGGGCGTCCCGGGGCGACCGCGGAGAAGCGGATGAGGATGATCCGCTTGATCGAGAACATGACCCTGGGCCGCAATGCCGTGGGCTACCTGGTGGAGTCGCTCCACGGCGCCGGTTCGCCCCAGGCGCAGCGGATCCAGATCGCACGGCAGATGGATCTCGGCGGCAAGATGGCGCTGGCGAAGAAGCTGGCCGGCGTCGATGACGAAGGCGATTGACCGGTAAGTATCCGTTGCAGGCAACCTCGGCCGCAACAGTCCCACGGTCGCCTGATTGTCAACACCGGCCTGAGAAGGCGTCGCCTTCAGTCGGAGCGGCTCGTCACGTCACCGGACCGGGGTTGAAGAGCGCGAGCGGGTTGTGCAGGCGCAGCGTCTCCGCGCAGGGCCGGCGGCGGCCGCCGGCGACCTCGAGGATGAGATCGAAGAGCTCGCGGCCGACCGACTCGATGGTCGCCTCGCCGGTCGCGATCCGGCCGGCGTCGATGTCGATCAGGTCGGGCCACCGCCGCGCCAGCGCGGTGCGCGAGGCAATCTTGATCACGGGGGCCATCGCCAATCCGTAGGGCGTGCCTTCGCCGGTGGTGAAGACGTGCATGTTCATCCCGGCGGCGAGCTGCAGCGTGCCGCAGATGAAGTCGCTCGCCGGCGTCGCGGCAAACACCAGACCCTTGGCTTTCACGCGTTCACCGGGAGCCGTCACCGCCATCAGAGCGCTGGTGCCGGACTTCGCGACCGATCCCATCGCCTTCTCGACGATGTTGGCGAGGCCGCCGCGCTTGTTGCCGGGGGTGGTGTTGGCGGTGCGGTCCGCGCCGCCGCGGCGCAGGTAGTCGTCGTACCAGCGCATCTCGCGGATGAAGTCGCGCGCCACGTCCTCGCTGCAGCAGCGGGCCGTCAGCAGGTGTGAGGCGTCGCGCACCTCCGTGACCTCGGAGAAGATCACCGTGGCGCCGGCGCGCACGAGGAGGTCGGCGGCGTGGCCGACCGCCGGGTTGGCGGTGACTCCGGAGAACGCGTCGCTGCCGCCGCACTGGAGACCGACGACCAGGCCGGAGGCGGGACAGGCCACGCGCCGGCGGCGGGCGAGGACTGCGAGCTTCTTCTCGGCCGCCTCCATGATCGCCGCCACCATCTCCGCGAACCCGTGGTGCCGGTCGTCCTGCAGCCGCACCAGCGTCTCGCCGCCGCGGGAACACTCCCCGCCGGGCGGGAAGAGCCGGTCGGGCTGCAGCTTCTCGCAGCCGAGGCTGACGACGAGCGTTTCACCGCCGAGGTTCGGGTTCAGCGCGAGGTTGCGCACCGTGCGGATCGGGACGGCGGCGCCGGGGGCGTCGATCGCCACGCCGCAGCCGTAGTTGTGCCCGAGCGCCACCACGTCGTCGACCCCGGGGTAGCGCGGCAGCAGTTCGCGCCGGATGCGTTCGGCGGCGAACTCCACCGTCGGGACGACGCACTGCACCGTCGTGGTGAACCCGAGGATGTTGCGCGTGCCGACGGTTCCATCGGCGTTGCGGTAGCCGTCGAAGACGAAACCCTCGAGCGGCGGTTGGGGCGGCGGTACCGCGGTGGCCGGCGGCAGCTCGTCCAGGTCGGGCGCCGGCGGGATCGTCAGCAACTCCCCGCGGACCCACGAGCCGCGCGGGATGGCGCGGGTCGTGAAGGCGATCGGCGCCCCGTACCGCAGGATCGGGGCGCCGGCGGCGATGTCGTGCAAGGCGACCTTGTGCGACTGCGGTACGGCCTCCCGCGACACCAGGCCGCCGGGGAGCGCGGCGCCCTCGGTCAGACCCTCGGGCCGGACGACGATGGCGACGTTGTCGGACGGGTGGACGCGGATGACGAGCGGATCCACGGCCGACGCCTCAGACCCCGGCGGTGGAGCGGGAACGGGCGGCGGCGAGGAGCTCCATGGTCCGGCGGGCGCCGGCGTTGAGCAGGGTGCCGTCGGAGCCGCAGGCGATGAACCGGAAGCCGAGCGCGTGGTAGCGGTCGAAGTCTTCGGGCCGCGCCATCAGCACGCCGAGCGACGCGCCGTGACGGCGCGCCGCGGCCGACACGGTCGCGAGCGCCTCGCCGTAGCGCGGGTGGTCGAATTGGGCGAGGATGCCGAGGCTGGCGGTCAGGTCCATGGGTCCGACGAAGAGCACGTCGACGCCGTCGACCGCGGCGATGTCGTCGACCGCGGCGAGGGCGCTCTCGGACTCGATCTGCACGACGCCGAGCAGGGTGGACGGCGCGGCTTCCACGTACTCGCGGAACGAGCCTCCGAACGAGCACGCGCGGTTGGCCGCCGCGACGCCGCGCACCCCCTCGGGCGGGTAGCGGAGCCCGGCCACCGCCGCCGCGGCTTCGGGGGCCGAGTCCACCCGCGGGAACATGATCCCCTCGGCGCCGAGATCGAGCACGCGGTGGGCGCGCTGGCGCTCGTGCGACTCGACGCGAACGATCACGCCGGCGTCGGTGGCCTCGAGCGCCTGGAGCTGGGACAGCACGTCCGTCTCGGCGCCGCTGCCGTGCTCGAGGTCGATGACGGCGAAGTCGAACCCGGCGCGCCCCATGATCTCGGCGGTGAGCGGAGAGCCGAGGTTCAGGAAGCAGCCGAGAAGGGTTTCGCCGTCGTGGAGTCGTCTCTTGAGGTTCTTCATCAGTATCGGGTTCGCCCCCAACCGCAGCACCTTGTACCGGACTCAACTCTACCATTCGCCTGGGATGCGATCGCAGGCCCGTTCCCGACCATCAGACGGTCGATTCTCCGGCCGGCCGAAGCTCGACCCGGCGGATGGTCCCGGCGATGAAGACGAAGGCGAGCGTCGCGAGCAGAGCGTGCGCCCCGACGTAGACGAGAGCTCCGTGGAACGAGCCGGTGCTGCTCAGGATGTAGCCGATCACGATCGGCGTCACGACGCCGGCGAGGTTGCCGAAGGTGTTGAACAGCCCGCCGGCGAGGCCGGTGGCGGTCCGGGGCGCGACGTCGGACATGAGGGCCCAGCCGAGGGCGCCCACGCCCTTGCCGAAGAACGCCAGGCTCATGAAGAAGATCACGGCCCACTCGGCGGTGACGTAGTTGCAGGCGACGATGCTCGAGGCGACGAACATGCCGGCGACGATCGGCGTCTTGCGGGCCGCGCTCAACGACCACCCGCGGCGCAGCAGCGCGTCGGAAATCAGGCCGCCGAGCACGCCGCCGAGGAACCCGCACAGCGCCGGCAGCGTGGCGACGAAGCCGACCTTGAGGATCGTCATGCCGCGGTCCTGCACGAGGTAGATCGGGAACCAGGTCAGGAAGAACCAGGTGAGGACGTTGATGCAGTACTGGCCGAGGAAGATCCCGAGCAGCATCCTGTGGCCGAGCATTTGGCCGAGGTCGGTCCAGCGGAAGCCGCTGCCGACGGTCTCGGTCCGGCGATCGAGATCGACGAGACCACCGCCGTCCTCGATCAGCGCGATCTCGGCGGCATTGGCCCCTGGATGCTCTCGCGGGGCATGGACCACACGCGGCCAGAGGATGGCGAAGGCCAGCCCGAGCGCGCCCATCGTCCAGAACACGTACTGCCAACCGAGGGCATGGGTGATCAGGCCCATCAGGGGGTAGAACAGGACGATCGAGAAGTACTGGGCCGAGTTGAAGATCGCGGCGGCGGTGCCGCGCTCCGGGGCGGGGAACCAGGCCGCAACGATGCGGCTGTTGGCGGGGAACGACGGCGCCTCGGCCGCCCCGAGCATGAGCCGCAGGCCGTAGAGGGTTCGCGCCGCGAGGCGGGCGCTGCCGAGCAGACCCACGAATCCCTGGGCAACGGTGATGATCGACCAGGTGATGATGCTCCACAGATAGACGAGCCTGGATCCGAATCGGTCGAGGAGCCAGCCGCCGGGGATCTGCAGCGTTACGTAGCTGAGCGAGAAGGCGGAGAGCAGGAAGCCGAGCGCGACCGGATCGAGCTCGAGGTCGCGCGCGAGGTCCGTGCCGACGATCGAGATCGTCGCCCGGTCGGCGTAGTTGACGGCAGTGATCGCGAACAGGAGCAGGACGATCCACCAGCGCATGCGGGTCGGCTGCGGGTCGCGGGTTGCTGTGGGCATGATCGGGGATTCCTCCATCTCCCGTCGAAGAGCCGTCAGACGGACGGTCAGAGGTGCCGCCTCAGGCTTTTGGGTCGGTGCCGATGACGTGGCCGGACAGCTTCTCGATATGGGTC
>JAHECW010000255.1 GCA_024641545.1 Acidobacteriota bacterium | reverse complement strand
AACGCGTGCTCGCAGAACTCGCGCACCGAATGGTCCTCGCCGGTCCCGACCACCCAGTCGTCGGGACTGTCCGCCTGCAGGATCAACCACATCGACTCGACGAAGTCGCCGGCGTACCCCCAGTCCCGTCGGGCCTCGAGGTTGCCGAGCGAAACCCAGTCGCGACGGCCGGACGCGATCTCGGCCACAGCACGGGTGATCTTGCGGGTGACGAAGTTCTCACCCCGCCGCGGCGACTCGTGATTGAACAGAATGCCGTTGGCCGCGAACAGTTCGTGCGCCTCGCGGTAGTTGATGGTCGCCCAGTAGGCGTAGAGCTTGGCCACCGCGTACGGCGACCGCGGGTGAAACGGCGTGCTCTCGTTCTGCGGGATCTCGACCGCCTTCCCGAAGAGCTCCGACGAGGAGGCCTGGTAGAAACGGGCCTCCGGCACCACCCTACGCACGGCTTCGAGCAGGCGCACCACGCCGACGCCTGACACATCGCCGGTGTAGGTCGGCATCGTGAACGAGATGCCGACGTGCGACTGCGCGGCGAGGTTGTAGATCTCCTGCGGCCGGACCGTTTCGAGGATCGTGGTCAGGGACTCGGTGTCTCCGAGGTCGCCGTAGTGGAGTCGCAGGTGGCGGTCGCCGAGCTCGGCCTTGCGCAGGTGGTCGATGCGCCCGCGGTTGAAGGTCGAGGCGCGACGGACCACACCGTGCACTTCATAGCCCTTGTCGAGCAGGAGCTCTGCGAGATAGGAACCGTCCTGACCCGTAATCCCGGTAATCAAAGCCTTTTTCATGGCGCGAATCTTAACAGACGGCTGACCCTTGACGAGAGACTCACCCGAGTCATGAGTTTTGAGTTTTGAGTTTTGAGTTATGAGTTTTGAGTTTCCCTTCCCTCCCCCCGGAGTCGGCGGGTGGGTGGGGGCAACTCAAAACTCATAACTCAAAACTCATCGATGCGGTAGTTGGGCGCCTCTTTGGTGACCACGACGTCGTGCGCGTGCGATTCCTTGAGGCCGGCGCCGGTGACGCGGACGAAACGCGCCTTGTCGTGGAGCTCGGAGATCGCAGCGCAGCCCGCCAGACCCATCCCGGCGCGCAGGCCACCGACCAGCTGGGTGAGCTGATCGGACAGCGGGCCCTTGAACGGCACCATGCCCTCGATCCCCTCCGGCACGAGCTTGGCGTGCTCGCCGCCCTCCTGGAAGTAGCGGTCGCCGGATCCCTCGGCGCTCTTCATGGCGCCGATCGATCCCATTCCCCGGTAGGCCTTGAAGGTCCGACCCTGGTAGAGGATCTGCTCACCGGGGGACTCCTCGACGCCTGCGAAAAGCGAGCCGATCATCACCACGTCGGCGCCGGCGGCCAGGGCTTTCGTGATGTCGCCCGAAAACCGGATGCCGCCGTCGGCGATCACGGGCACGCCGTGCTCGCGGGCCGCCCGCGCGCACGCCATGATGGCGGTGATCTGCGGCATGCCGGCGCCCGTCACCACCCGGGTGGTGCAGATCGAGCCCGGCCCGATGCCGACCTTGATCGCGTCGGCGCCGAGCTCGATGAGATCGCGGGCCGCTTGCTCGGTGGCGATGTTGCCGACGATCAGGGGCGTGTCCGGGAACGCCTTCTTGATCCGTCCGGTCGCGTCCATCACGCCCCTGGAGTGGGCGTGGGAGCTGTCGAGGCAGAGCACGTCGACCTGGCTCGCGATAAAGGCCGCGCAGCGATCCAGCAGGTCCGCAGTGACGCCGACACCGGCCCCCACCCTCAGCCGACCGAGCTCGTCCTTGCAGGCGTTCGGATAGTCGTGCGCCTTTTTGATGTCCTTGACGGTGATCAGCCCTTTGAGATTGCCGTGCTCGTCGACCACCAGAAGCTTCTCGATGCGGTTGCGGTGGAGCAGGGTCTTGGCCTCTTCGAGGGTCGTGCCGACCGGCGCCGTGACCAGATCCTCCTTGGTCATGAAGTCGGCGATGGGCCGCTCGAACTCGGAGCAGAAGCGCAGGTCGCGATTGGTCAGGATGCCTTCGAGCTGGCCCTGGCGGTCGACCACCGGCAGACCCGATATGCGGTACCGGGCCATCACGTCGAGAGCCTGCCGCACCGACTGGTCGGAGTGCACGGTCACCGGGTCCACGATCATCCCGGATTCCGACCGCTTGACCTTGTCCACTTCTTCCGCCTGGTGCGCGATGGACATGTTTTTGTGGACCACCCCGATGCCGCCGAACTGGGCGAGCGCAATCGCCATGTTGGCCTCGGTGACCGTGTCCATCGCGGCCGACACGATCGGCAGGTTCAGGTTCATGCCGCCGCGGGTCAGGCGGGTGACCACGTCGACGTCATTGGGGTGGACCTCCGAACGCCACGGCACCAGGAGCACATCGTCAAAGGTGAGGCCGATCGGGATTTCTTCGCTCATCGCTCAACCTTTCGCCGCGTCGGCGGCGCCGTGGCACCGCTTGTATTTCTTGCCCGAGCCGCACGGGCACGGGTCGTTGCGCCCCACCTTGGGTTGGGTCCGCCGAACCGTCGTCGGTCTGGCGTCCGGTGCCGAAACCGGGGTGTTGGCCGCCCGCTCCTGCTGGGCGTGGGAGGCGGCCAGGCCCGCCGCCTCGGGGTGCGACAGGGTGGTGCTGACGCCGCGCCGCCGCAGCTGCATGTCCTCGACCGGCTCGGCGTGGTAGAGGAACTTCACGACGTGGTCTTCGATCCGCTCCCACATGTCCTCGAAGAGCGCGAAGGACTCGCGCTTGTACTCCACCAGGGGGTTGCGCTGGCCGTAGGCGCGAAGCCCGATGCCCTCACGCAGGTGGTCCAGCGCCAAGAGGTGGTCCTTCCACTGCCGGTCGACGGTGTCGAGGAGGAGAAACTTCTCGAGCCGGGCAAACTCCTCTTCGCCGAACTTCGCCGCTCTCTGCTCGTAGTGCTCGGAAGCGGCGTCGATGAGCCGCTGCTCGAGATCGGGCCGGTTGATGACATCCCAGTCAATCCCGAGCTGGTCGGTGGCCAGGCCGAAGTAGGTCCGATACTCCTTCTCGAGCCCACCGCGGTCCCAGTCCTCGGGGTCGGCCTCTGCCGGGCAGAACTGGTCGATCAACGAACCCACGATCTCGTTCACCACCCGCAGGATGTAGTTTCGACCCTCGAGGCCCTCGAGAATGCGCCGCCGCAGCCCGTAAACCGCAACCCGCTGCTTGTTCATGACGTCGTCGTACTCGAGCAGGTGTTTGCGGATCTCGAAGTTGCGGCCCTCGACCTGTTTCTGCGCCCGTTCGATCGACTTCGAGACCATCTTCGACTCGATCGGGATGTCCTCCTCCATCCCCAGCCGATCCATCATCTTGCGCACCCAGTCGGAGGCGAAGATGCGCATCAGGTCGTCCTCGAGCGAGAGGAAGAACCGCGACGATCCGGGGTCGCCTTGACGGCCGCTGCGGCCACGCAGCTGATTGTCGATCCGGCGCGACTCGTGGCGTTCGGTGCCGAGGATGTGCAGCCCGCCGGCGGCCAGAACCTGCCGCTTCCCCTCGGCGCACTCGGCTTCGAACCGCGCCAGCGCTGTTGCGTACTGCTCCGGATCAGCGGCCGGGTCGGCCTCCATTCTAGCCAGCCCCTCCGGGCTGCCGCCGAGCACGATGTCGGTGCCGCGCCCCGCCATGTTGGTGGCAATCGTGACTGCGCCCACCCGCCCGGCCTGGGCGACGATGTCCGCCTCGCGCTCGTGGTACTTGGCGTTGAGGACGACGTGCTTGACCTTGCGTCGCTGCAGCAGCTTCGACAGACGCTCGGAGTTCTCGATCGAGACGGTCCCGACCAGCACCGGCTGGCGGCGCTCGTTGCAGTCAGCGATCTCCTCGATCACCGCCCGGAACTTCTCCTGTTCGGTCTTGTACACCATGTCCGCATGGTCGGCGCGGATCATCGGCTGGTTGGTCGGCACCACCGAAACATCGAGCCCGTAGATCTTTTCGAACTCCTCGGCCTCGGTCTCCGCGGTGCCGGTCATGCCCGCCAGCTTGTCGTACATGCGGAAGTAGTTCTGCAGCGTGACGGTGGCGAGCGTCTGGTTTTCCGATTGGATCTTGACCCGTTCCTTCGCCTCCACCGCCTGGTGGAGCCCGTCGGACCAGCGACGGCCCGCCATCAGGCGGCCGGTGAACTCGTCGACGATGGTCACCTCGCCGTCCTTGACGATGTACTCCTTGTCGAGGTGGAAGAGGGTGTGCGCGCGCAGGGCCTGGTTGACGGCGTGCAGGATCTCGATGTTCGAGGGATCGTAGAGATTCCTGACGTTGAGCAGCCGCTCCGCCTTGGCCATTCCCTCGTCGGTCAGGGACGCGGTCTGCGACTTCTCGTCCACCAGGTAGTCTCCGGTGACCTCCTTGTTGCCGTGCTTGTCCTGGATCTCCTCGCCCTTGGTCAGGTTCGGGATCACCGTATCGACCTGGTAGTAGAGATCGACGGAAACTTCCGACGGGCCGGAGATGATGAGCGGCGTCCGCGCCTCGTCGACCAGGATCGAGTCCACTTCGTCGACGATCGCGTAGACGTGGGACCGCTGCACCATCCGCTCGAGCTCGAACTTCATGTTGTCGCGCAGATAGTCGAACCCGAACTCGTTGTTGGTGCCGTAGGTGATGTCGGCTGCGTAGGCCTCCTTGCGCTCGGCGTCATTCATCTGATTCTGGATGCAGCCCACGGAGAGGCCGAGAAACCGGTAGATCCTGCCCATCCACTCGGCGTCCCGCCGCGCCAGGTAGTCGTTGACGGTGATCACATGCACCCCGCGCCCGGTGAGCGCGTTGAGACTCACCGCCAGGGTCGCGACCAGGGTCTTGCCCTCGCCGGTCCGCATCTCGGCGATCCGGCCCTCGTGGAGGACGAGTCCGCCCATCAGCTGGACGTCGAAATGGCGCATCCCGAGGGTCCGCTTGGACGCCTCGCGGACCAGGGCGAAGACCTCCTCGAGCTCCGGGTCGAGCAGGCCCTGCACGAACACGCTGCGCTCTCGCGGCTCGTCGGGAAGCTCGGCCGCCGCAGCCTGCACCCGCTCCCTGATGGCGGCAAACCGCCCGCGGAGCGCCTCGTCGTCAAGCGCCTCGATCTCGGCTTCCCGGGCATTGATGGCGGCGGCAATCGGCCGCATGCGCTTGAAATCTCGCTCATGCTTGGTGCCGAAGATGACACCGATGGCTTTCTCGAACAGGTTCATTCGCTCCACCTCGCCGATTCGCAAAATGCCGGGGTTTCCCCCGGCGCAGTCTCTCGATGAACTCGCACCGTCACCCGAGTCGGCGCCGGTTGACGCAGACTAGATCAGCCGGTTCGCGATTGCAACGACCGAAACGCCACAGGTCAGTTTTGAGTTTTGAATTTTGAATTTTGAGTTGTCCCCCAACCACCCTTCAAGGAGAGCGGGGGGGCGAG
>JAHECW010000081.1 GCA_024641545.1 Acidobacteriota bacterium | reverse complement strand
CCGCGTGGGACGGCTCGACCGATTCCAACCTCGCCACCGGGAGCCTCACCGTGAGCGGTGGTGGTGGTGGCGGCGGCGGCGGTGGCGGTGGCGGCGGCTCGTGCACGATCGGCTGCAGCGCGACGGTGGCCGCGACCGGGGAGATCGGCAGCCCGGTGTCGTTCGCCGGCGACGCCACTTTCAGCGACTGTTCCGGCCCTGCGGCCTACCGCTGGGACTTCGGTGACGGCGGCGCCGCTTTCGGCGCCGGCACCAGCCACACCTACGGCGCATCCGGATCCTACGAGTGGACGTTGACGGTGACCGCCGACGACGCCACATGCACTCGAACCGGCACCATCGAGATCGCCCCGGTGGGTCCACAGTGCTCGCTCAGCTGCGACGCCGAGGTCACGACTCGAAGCACCGTCAACAAGAAAGTGGAATTTCACGGCGAGGCCGAGAGCAGCAACTGCAGCGGTTCGAGGACCTTCGAGTGGAGCTTTGGCGACGGCAGCGCGACGGCCTCCGGCCGCGAGGTCGACCACCGCTATTCGAGGCCCGGGACGTTCACCTGGCGGCTCAGGGTCCTTCAGGACGACGCCGTCTGCGAAAAGACCGGCACCATCACCATCGCGGGGAGGGGATCCGAAACCTCCTAGCCCAACGGGCGGCGTCAGCGCGCGAGCGCTGACGCCGGCGCCATCTCACGCTCAACGCCGGCGAGTTGCGGTCGACCGCACTCGCCGGCTGTTTTTTCCGTTTGCCGTCACTTCAGCAGCCGGACAGGTGCCGGGTCCGAGGTTTCTGCGTTCTTCTCGATTCCTGAAATGAGCGGGCTCGGCCCGGCTTACACCCACGCCGATGCACCGATCTTTCGGCAGCACTGAAGAAAAGATGGCAGGAGGCTGGAAAAACGGCAAAAACTCAGCGAGACTCACTATGAGAATGAGAATGTTTACCGGAGGAACAATGAGGAGAATCTTGGTCTTGGCTCTGTTTGCAGTGCTCGCAGTGGGACTGACCCCGTTCGTGGATGCAGATTCCAGCGAACGTGTCGTGTTTCGAGGCAGTGCTGTAGATGCCCGGCAGAACCCACTTGTCGGGACCCACGACGTCGTGCTGCGCTACTACGCGGCCGCCGGGAAGACGCTGCTTTTTCAGGAACGCTTTGCAGCTGTGCAGATCGACAACGGCGATTTCGAGTTGTTGCTCGGCCACGGCGCTGCAGCTCAGCTCGAACCCGCTGGTGATCTGGCTACGATTTTTGAAACCTACCCGGAAATCGAAGTTGAATTCGAGATCGGATCGGTGGTGCAGCAGCCGCGGATCAAGGTGTTGCCCGCCGGACATTCCAGCGAGTCGCGTGACGTCTTTGCCGGCGCGGTCTCTGATGACGACAAGGGTCATATCAAGGGATACCGCGTCAAGAGCGCCAAAACCGCTGTTCAGACCGCGGTGCTGCGACCCGCAGGAACTTCGAGTGACCCCTACTACGCGACCAACAAGAGCAACCCGTTTCTGGTGGACATGGAGTTTCTCGGGATCAGTCAGCCACTGCGCGACCTGCCGGCGGTTGAGCCGAGGCGCCAGGAAAAAGGCGAAGCCGAAGGACAGGAGATCAACCCGATCCGCCACGAAGACCTTGTCGACGAGGATGGGATTCCCTACGGCACGCGGACTGTGAAGATCGACGATCCGCTGGCCGTTGAATCGCAGCGGGGTTCCGGGCGGTCGACCCCCGGCATGCTCGTCGATTTCGCCGGCATCCCGGCAACCGGTTATGCACCGCCGGATACCGAAGGAGCGGTCGGCCCCAACCACTACGTCCAGGTCGTCAACGTGGCGTTCCGCATCTACGACAAGACCGGAGCGCCTTTGACCAATCAGGCCGCCACGAATGCAATCTGGGCGGGCGCAGGCGGTGTCTGTCAATCCAGCAATCAGGGCGATGCCATCTTCATGTACGATGAAGCGGCAGACCGCTGGGTCTTCACCCAATTTACATATCCCGTCGCCAATGCTGTGTGTTTTGCGGTTTCAACGACCAGCGACCCGACGGGGACGTTCTACCTCTACCAACTCAATACTGTTCGAATCCCGGACTATTACAAGCTCGGCGTCTGGCCCGATCCCGACAACAACGCATACTTCATGGGCACCAACACGGGATCGGCCGGCCAGTACGACGTCTACGCCATCGATCGCGCCAATCTGCTCGCAGGAACGGCGCCGAGGGCAGGTCAGTACTTCCAGAACCACGCGAATCTGTTGATGCCGGCCGATCTTGACGGCGACACCGCGCCGCCGGCCGGGAGCCCCGGCATCTTCTACACCTTCCGCGATGGCGGCGAGAGCTATTTCTCTCCGCCCTCCCCTGTCGACACCATCGACATCTGGGAGTTCGACGTCGACTGGACGACCCCCGCCAACTCGACCTTCACCCAGGTCCAGCAGATCGTGCCGCCGGAGCTTGCCGATTTCAACTGGTCGGTCTGCGGGTTCTTCGTCTCGAGCTGTTTGGCTCAGCCCGGCACCAGCCAGAGGCTCGACAGTGCCTCGTGGTGGCCGATGCAGCGTCTGCAATACCGCAATTTCGGCAGCTACGAGACGCTCGCCGGCTCATGGACGGTCGATGTCCTGGCGTCGGGCGATCACGCCGCGCCGCGCTGGTTCGAGATGCGCCGGGCGGGCGGAGGCTCGTGGGTAATGAACCAGCAGGGGTCCTTCGCACCGGACAGCAAGCACCGGTGGATGCCGTCGGCGGCGCTGGACGGCAGCGGCAACATGGCGATGGGCTATTCCGTCATGGAGGCTTCGAGCACGACCTACGCCGGGCTTCGTTATGCAACCCGCGCCGCCGGCGCCGCGGATTTCGACACCGAGGCGATTCAGATCAACGGCAGCGGAAGTGAAACGGGTATCAACCGCTGGGGCGACTATGCTTCGATGGATGTCGATCCCAGCGATGACTGCACATTCTGGTTCACATCCGAGTATGTCGCCACGACCGGGTCGTTCTCCTGGAATACCCGCATCAGTTCCTTCAGACTCCCCAACTGCACCGGTTCTCTGGGACTGTCGGTTTCGCCGCCTTCGAGGGAGGTGTGCGCGAGCGACGGTTCGACAACCTACGACGTGACGCTGGTGGATCCTTTCGTCGCCACCACCAACCTGGTTGTGACCGGCTGCCCGGCCGGCGCTTCGTGCGCCTTCAGTCCCAACCCGGTGGTCTATCCGGCGACCACGAGCGTGCTCACCGTGAGCGGGTTGGCCGGCGTCGCCCAGAACAGCTACACCATGACCGTCACGGCGACCGATTCGGTCAACCCGGCGACGACCATGTTCACCAACGTCGGTCTGACGGTCTTTCCGGGCAACCCGGCGGCGCCGGCCCTGACCAGCCCCGCCAACGGAGCGACCGATGTGTCCGGCACCCCGACGTTCACCTGGGCCGCCGCATCCGGAGCCACGACCTATGACCTCGAAGTCGCAACCGACGCGGCCTTCTCCAACATCGTGGTCTCGCAAACCGGCCTGACCGGCACCAGCTATGGGTTGACCGTTTCATTGGCTTCGTCAACCGAGCACTTCTGGCGTGTGCGGGCATTCAACCCCTGCGGCCAGTCGTCGTGGTCGGCGGTGTTCAGTTTCACGACCTCGACGGTGATCTGCTTCAGCCCGGGAATTGCCATTCCCGACAATTCACCTGCCGGGGTCGATGATCCCCAGTCGGTGGCAACCAGCGGAGCCCTGATCGATCTCGACGTCCAGCTCGGCATCACCCACACCTACGTCGGTGATCTCATGGTCTCCTTGACGCACGACGCTTCAGGAACCAGCGTGGTTCTGATCGATCGGCCGGGCGTGCCGGCATCGACCTATGGTTGCTCGGGCAACAACATCGCCGTCGTCCTCGACGACGAAGCCAGCGATCCGGTTGAAGATGCCTGCGCGTCCGATCCGGCAATCGGCGGAACGCTGATACCGACGAACGCATTGTCGGCTTTCGACGGTCTTGAGTTGAGCGGCGGATGGACCCTGAACGTGTCCGACCATGCCGGCTCCGATATCGGCACTCTTGATTCCTGGTGCCTGATCCCCTCCCTCGCCCCGCCGGCTGATCCTCCGTTCTTTGCCGACGGATTCGCATCCGGAGACACCTCGGCCTGGACGACGACGATTCCCTAGTTCATCCGCAACCAGTGCGCGAAACCCCCAGCTCCGGCTGGGGGTTTTTTCGAAATCCGCCGGTGCTCCGGGCGGCGCGCGATGCGTGAATGCGCAGGTGCGCCCGACGTTGCTGCAACCAAATGCGTCTCTCCTGCATCTCACTCGACAGGCTCAATCCGACCGCGGATGTCGAAGATTACTCGTGAGATGGAGGCGGAGTGGCACACTCACCATGGGCGAAGATTCTCGAACAGTTCATCGACACGACCCGGCAGGATGTCCGTTTTTCGCTGCGGCAGATGGCGCGCAGACCCGGGTTTTCGGCCCTCGTCGCGCTGACGCTGGCCATCGGAATCGGCGGCAGCACGGCGATCTTCTCGGTTCTCAAGGGCGTCGTCCTGCGCGAGCTCCCCTACCCGGAACCGGAGCGCCTCGTCGCGGTGTGGGAGAAGCAGGACGAGTCTCTCAGATACATGCCGTTCACCGGGCCCGACTACTTCGACGTGCGCGAGCAAAGCTCGACCCTGCAGGAGTTCGGCGTCCTGACCGGCCGCTGGTTCAACCTCGCCGGCGACGGGAACCCGGTCCGGCTCTCCGGCGCCGAATGCACCGCGAGCCTGCTTCACCTGCTCGGTGTTCCGCCCCTGCACGGGCGTCTGTTCATGGAGGAAGAGGAAACCGAAGGCAACAACCGCGTGGTGATCCTCAGTTACAGATTGTGGCAGGGTCGGTTCGGCGGTGACCCCGATGTCGTCGGGAGAACCGTCCCCGTCAACGGTGTGCCGCACGAGATCGTCGGCGTCATGCCGTCCGAGTTCGAGTTTCCGACACCCTGGGGGGGGCGCGACGACAGCCAGCTCTGGGCCCCGGTGGCGCTCGAGGATTCCAATCGCTCATGGCATTCGTTCGGCGGGGTGGGAAGGCTGGCGGATGGCGCGACGGCGCCCGAGGCCAACGTCGAGCTCGAAGCGATCGCGGCTCGGCTGGCATCCGCCTACCCGGACTCCAACGCGCACACCGGGATGTGGACCGAACCGATGATGAAGCGAACCCTCGGCAGGGTCCAAAAAACCATGACCTTCCTGCTGATCGTGGTCGGTCTGGTGCTCCTCATCGCCTGCGCCAACATCGCCAGCATGCTCATGGCCCGCGGGGCGCAGCGGACCCCCGAGCTTGCGATCCGCAGCTCCGTCGGCGCCGACCGGGCCCGCCTCCTGCGCCAGCTCCTGACCGAGAGTCTGATTCAAGCGATCTTCGGCGGCGTTGCCGGTCTGGCTCTCGCCTATTGGGGTGTCGGCGCGCTGGTTTCGATCCTCCCCGACAACGTGCCTCGGGTCGCCGGAATCAAGGTCGACGCCGCCGTCCTGGTCTTTGCCGCCATGACGACCATCGCCGCCGGTCTTCTCTCCGGTCTGGCTCCGGCTGTGTTTGCCGCCCGTACCGAGATTGCCGCCGTCCTGCGCGAAGGCCTCCTCGCGCGTGGCGGAAGCCGTGGGTACAACCGTTTTCTCGGCGTGCTCGTCGCCGCCCAGATCGCCATCGGCCTCATGCTGGTGAACACGGCGGTGGTGCTCGCGATCAGCTACTCCAGGGTCGTCTCGCAGGAGATGAACTTCGACACCGACCACGTGGTGGTGGCCGGAATCTCGCTCGGCGGGCCGGCCTATGACGAACCCCACCAGCGGCGCGCCTTCTACGAGGAGGTTCTGACGCAGGTTCGGGGCGTGCCCGGAGTCGCTCGGGCCGGTCTGACGAACAAGCTGCCTCTGCGGGGCGGATCGAACGGGAGCGTCCTGGTCAACGACGATGTCTTCGACCCTTCGATACGGGCTGGAAGTCTGGTCGAGCACTCGTTTGTCGATGACGGCTACCACGCGGCGATGGGGATTCCGTTGCTGGCCGGGAGAACCTTCACCGCCCTCGATCTCGAGGAAGCCGGCGCCGCGGCCGGTCTCGAGATCTCGCCGGTCGAGCTGCCGGTGGTCATCAACCGGACCATGGCGGAGCAGATGTGGCCCGGTGAGGAGCCGCTTGGCCAGCTCATCCGTCCGCGCAGCGCGATCGAGTCGTACCGGGCGCGGGTTGTCGGCGTCGTCGAGGATGTCATGCAGTGGGACGCCGAACGGCCGCCGCTTCCCGAGATGTACTTTCCCTACACCTCCGAGGTTTGGGGGCCGCAATGGACGAGTCTGGTCGTGCGGGCCCAGGGTGATCCGGGCCCGTTGTCGGCGGCCATCCGCGAAACGGTTCGCCGGATCGACTCACAGATCCCGTTGGCCGAACCGTCGACCATGGCGGAGATCCTGCGCCAGTCCACCGGTCGGCGCCGCTTTGCAATGCTGCTGATGACGCTCTTCGCCGTGACGGCGTTGACCCTGATCGTCGCCGGCACCTACGGGGTGATGTCCTACGCCGTCTCGCAGCGGACCCACGAGATCGGCGTCCGGATGGCCCTCGGCGCCGACAAGATGCTCGTGTTGCGCCACTTCCTCGCCCGAGCGGCGCGCCTCTTCGGTCCGGGTCTTATTCTCGGCCTGCTCGGGAGCATTGCCGCATCGACCCTGACCCGGAGCATGGTCTTCGGCGTCAGTGCGCTGAACCCGATCTACGTCGCCGCCGCCGTCGGAGCCATGATCGCAGTGACCTCCGCCGCGGTCGGCATTCCGGTCCTCCGGGCGACCCGGGTGAACCCCGTCGAGGCGCTGAAGGTGGAGTAGACCCCGCTCCCGGATGGGTGCCGCCACGAGCAAACAGTGCGACAATGAGGGACGTGGCACCCAAGAAATCGTAGGGACTAGGAGGACGTCATGAGAATGCGCTTGCTCATCGCTTTCTGTGCAGCGTCAATGGCATTGGTTGGATCGGTCCGGGCGGCCGATTGGACCGTGGTCGCATGGAACGACCTCGGCATGCACTGCATGGACGCCGACTACTCGGTGTTCTCGATCCTGCCGCCCTACAACAACATCCACGCCCAGGTGATCGACACCAACGGTGATCTGATCACCGACCCCGGCGGCCTCCAGGTCAGCTACCGGGCGGTCCAGGACCCCGCGGGATCGATCAACCGCACCTCCGCCGGCAAGACCGACTTCTGGGACTGGGTGCTCGCGTTGTACGGAGCGGGGCCCGCCGTGGACGAAGGCCTCGCCGGTTACGCGATGCCGGGCACCGCGAACACGCCTCAGGCGATGCAGTGGGATTCCGGGCACGGCTGGTTCACCGCCGAAGGTATCCCGATCACGCCGTATGACGATCAGCTGCGACCGAACGCCTACCCGATGATGCGGGTGTCGGTCCGCAACAGCGCAGGCACGACGCTCGCCTCCGTCGACATCGTGCTCCCGGTGTCGGATGAGATGGACTGCAGCGCGTGCCACGCCTCCGGCTCGGCCGCCGCCGCGCGACCGCTCGCCGGCTGGGTCAACGACCCCGACCCGCAACGCGATTACCGGCGCAACATTCTGCGGCTGCACGACGACCACCGTGCGACCGGATCGCTGTTCCAGACGGCGGCGGCCGCGGCGGGATACAGCCCCGACGGCCTGGAAATCACCGTCGCCGGCGGCACGCCCGTCCTCTGCGCCGCCTGCCACGCCTCCAACGCCCTCCCCGGAACCGGGTTCTCCGGTGTCCCCGCGCTGACCCGGTCGGTGCACGACTATCACGCTCCGGTGACCGATCCGGCGACCGGCGGCGCCCTCGACGACGCCGACAACCGGACCGCGTGCTATCGCTGTCACCCGGGCAGCGCGACCCGCTGCCTGCGCGGCGCGATGGGACGCGCCGTCGGCAGCGACGGGCAACCTGCCATGGAGTGCCAGAGCTGCCACGGCTCGATGTCCGCCGTCGGCGCGGCGGGCCGCGTCGGGTGGCTCGAGCAGCCGGCGTGTCAGAGCTGCCACACCGGAACCGCAACCGTCAACAGCGGCCAGATCCGTTTTCTCTCCACCTTCGACACCGGCGGGCAGTGGCGCATCCCCGCCGACACGACCTTTGCGACCGACCCGGACACGCCCGCGGCCGGGTTCAACCTCTACCGGTTCTCGACGGGCCACGGCGACCTCCAGTGCGAGGCATGCCACGGCTCCACCCACGCGATCTTCCCCAGCTCCCACGCCAACGACAACGTCGCCGCCGAGCAGATCCAGGGCCACGAGGGCACCCTCGTCGAGTGCGACGCCTGCCACGGTTCGCAGCCGTCGACCCAGTCCGGCGGCCCGCACGGCCTCCACCCCGTCGGCCAGGGGTGGGCCCAGCACCACGACTCCGACCTCAAGGACGGCTCGGCGACGGCCCTGAACCAATGCCGGGCGTGCCACGGCGCCGACGATCGCGGCACGGTGCTGTCCCGGTCGCAGGCGAACCGGACGATCACGACCGAGCTCGGCACCACGACCTTCTGGCGCGGCTTCGAGATCGGCTGCTACACCTGCCATGACGGACCCTCGAACCATGATTCGAACCCCAACCGGCCGCCGGCGGTGGCCGATGCGGCGGCGACGGTGGCCGCCGGTGCGACGGTGACGATTCCGTTGTCCGCCAGCGACCCGGACGGTCAGAGCCTCAGCCTGCGGGTGGTCTCCCCGGCCGCCGAGGGAACCGCCTGGATCGACGGCCGCACCGCCCACTACCGGGCGCCCGCGGGATTTGTCGGCAGCGACCGGTTCACCTTCGCGGCCCGCGACGGCATGACCGATTCCAACCTCGGCCGGGTGACGGTCACCGTCAGTCAGGCTTCCTGCTCTCTCGAGTGCACCTCCACGGTGCCCGAGACCGCGCCGGTTGCGAGCGGGGTCCGCTTTGTCGGGCAGGCCACTGCAATCGGCTGCACGAGCGCAGCCGCGATCACCTGGGAGTTCGGCGACGGGACCGTCGGCGAGGGCACCGATCTCATCCACACCTATGCGTCGACCGGCCGCTACGACTGGTCGATGACGGCGGCGGCAGACGGCGCTTCCTGCTCGCAGAACGGGTCGATCCTGGTGTCGGACTCGGGCGCCGCCGGGTGGAGCCAAACGACCGTCGTCGCGCGGACGCCGGGAGCGGCCGGCACCTCCTGGCGCAGCAACCTGGTGCTCGCCAACCCGGGCGCATCCACCGCCGACGTGACGCTGACCTTCCGACCGGCAGGCGACGTATCCACGGCAACGGTGTCCCTCCCCGCCGGGTCGACGCGCGAGTGGGACGACGTGCTGCTCTCGCTGCTCGGCGTGACCGGCGCAGCGTCCGGCGCCCTCGAGATCGCCTCGAGCGAACCGATCACCGCGTCGGTGCGGACCTTCAACGCCGACCCGGGCGGCACCTACGGCCAGTTCTTCCCCGCGGTCGACGGCGCGGCGGGGCTGACGCCGGCACGTTCCGGGATCCTCCCGCACCTCAAACGCGACGCGAACTCGCGCACCAACATGGGTTTTCTGAATCTTGCGGATCAAACGGCAAACGTCAAGGTCACGGTCTTCGGCGCCACCGGGGAGCAACTCGGGCAGCCGATCCTGCGAAACGTGCCGGCGCGGCAGTGGATCCAGATCAACGATGTCATCGGTCACACCGGGGACACCACGACGGCGCTCGCGTGGGCGACGGTCGAGGTCACCTCCCCGGGAACCAGCGTCTGGGCCTACGCTTCGGTGATCAGCAGCGACAGCGGCGATCCGATCACCGTGCCGGTCATGACTCCGCGATAGCTTCGACGACGACCCCGCCGCGCGGGACCGGGTGTTGCCACCCGGTGGACGGGTGAGGACTCGACCTCCGATTGGAGCCCGATGGGCACCGGTGTGCGGCGCCGGCCGCTCCAAAAAGGGAGATGCGGCCGCAAACCGGGCGGCCCGTTATCCGTAGAACTCAGCCATGGGGTGAATCTCAACGGCGCGAGGTCGACCGGGAGGTAGGCATGAGCTGGTGCTTCGGCGGCGGATGTGATCGCAGGTGCTTCATCAGGGCCGGGATCGGAACGGCAGCGTGGGCCGCACTCCCCGCCCCGTTGAGATCCGAGGCGACGGCGGCGACGGAACTCTCGGTCGTCGTCCGGCCGCCGACGCTGTTCGCGGGCATCCGCGGCCCCATCACCGACCGCGCCCAACTCGAGCCGCGGGTCAAGGCGCTCGAAGCCGCGTGCGGCGATTCCATCGCCGGGCCGCTGACCCACATCTTCCGGTTCGACACCGAGGTGGAGGGATTCGACTCGGAGATCGGCTTCCCGGTTTCGGCGCCCGTGGTGCGAGAGGCGATTGCGACCCACACCCTGCGCGAAATGCACTTCTACAGCCGGCGCCACGACGGGCCGGTCGCAACACTGCGAACCACGGCCGAAACCTTGTACGACTACATGAACATCACCGGTCTGTCGCCGGAGCTCGAGCTGGTCGAGGTCTACCGCGACCACCGGCCGGGCACGCCCCTCGGCGGCCGGGTGGACGTGATGGCGTCCTTCCTCGCCTGGCCGGAGGTCTACCGGGCACAGCTCGAGCGGGCGCTCGACCGCGACATCGCAGTCGCGGTCTGGGCGGGAGGCGAGAAGATCACGCCGCACACCCCGGTCGACCCCAGGTGCGATTGGGTCGCCGCCTCGATCGGCAGGCTCAAAAAGAGCAGCACCCCGGACCAGCAGTTCGACATCCTGTCGCGGGTGGCCCTGGTGCGGCCGCCCGAGGAGATCCAGCGCTTCAAGGCGATCTACGACGAAACGGGCTCGGTCGAAGCGGTGTTTCGCGCCCAGGAGGCCAAGCTCTCCGCCACCCGGACCGGCGGCTTCGTCGACCCGCCGAGGGTCGACGGCACGACCCTGCACATCAGCAAGGTGCCGTATAACCGGGAGGCCTATGACCGGGCGACATCGCCCCGCGAGCGACGCAAGGCCTACTGTTTCTGCAATCTCATCCGCGAGGCCGAGGACCCGAAGGTCGACCCCATCTTCTGCTACCGCGCGGCCGGGTGGGCGCGTCAGTTCTGGGAACCGATCCTCGACGTCGAGTTCACCAGCTGCGCGATCACCCATTCGATCCTCAAGGGCGACGGCTTCTGCGCCTGGGACTATCGTCTCCCGAGACGACTCGGCGCCTGATCCTCGACCCGCGTCCGGTGCGCGGACCCGGCGGGTAGCCGCCTTCCCCTGCCCTGCTCCCGGCAGCCGGTGATCGGTGGCGACCACCCTGTACTCGGCGACGATCTCAGGGGTGGCGCCCCATGCCAACATCATCGCCTACGCAGCCTGCTGCGCGACGTCATCGCTGGCCGCCGCGATCGAAGACGTGGTCATCGACGGCGTCGATGTCGTGAACTACTCGATTGGGAGCAACGGCCCTTCCTCCCTCTGGAACGAATTCGACACCGTCGGTTTCCTCAACGCCAGGGCGGCCGGTATCTTCGTCGCGGTTTCGGCCGGCAACGCCGGCCCCGGAGACGCCACCGTGGGCTCCCCGGCCGATGCGCCGTGGCTACTTTCGGTGGGCTCCGCCACCCACGACCGAGCATTCCGCAGCGCGCTTGTCAGCCTCGCCGGCGGAGGCCCGATCGGCGACCTCGTGGGCAGAGCGTTCGCCGACAGCTACGGACCGGCCCCCATCGTGCACGCCAGCTCCGCCGGTGATGCGCTCTGCCTGAACCCCTTCCCCTCCGGCACCTGGGTCAACGGTGAAATCGTCGCCTGCGACCGGGGCATCAACGAGCGTGTCGCAAAAGGAGCCAACGTGCTGGCGGGCGGAGCCGGCGGTTTCGTGCTGGCCAACACGGCGGATCAAGGCGAATCGGTCAACGCCGACCCCCACGTGCTGCCCGCCGTGCATCTCGGCGTCACGGCTTCCGACGAGCTCCGCGCCTGGCTGAACCCTGTCGCGTCAACCGCGCCCGGCGACGGGAGCATCCAAACCGCGCGGATCCAGACATCGATCGAGGTGGATCCGAGCAACGGCGACATCATGGCGGGGACCAGTTCTCGAGGCGGCAACCGAGCCGCGCCGGACATTCTGGTTCCCAGTGTTGTCGCGCCCGGAGTTGACATCATGGCCGCGCACGGTACCAACGACGCAGTCGAGTACAAGGTCATCAGCGGAACATCGATGGCAAGCCCGCACACAGCCGGCGCCGCAGCCCTGCTCACCGCACTCCACCCGAGTTGGACTCCCGCCAAGATCCAGTCGGCTCTCATGCTGACGGCGAACACCGCCGTACTGGACGACGACGGCAGCACACCGGCAACCCCATTCGACATGGGCAGCGGTCGCATCGACCTCGCGACCTCCGCTCGGACCGGTCTCCTCATGGACGAAACGGAAGCCAACTACCTGGCAGCCGATCCCTCGCTCGGCGGCGCTCCGAGAAGCCTCAATCTCGCCAGTCTCGCCGACGCATCCTGCTGCAACTGCAGCTGGACCCGCACCTTCGAAGCGGTCGAGCCCGCCTCCTACGACGTCCTGAGCTTCGGGCTGCCGGTCGCTGCCGCGCCCTCGTCCTTCACCCTCGCGGCCGGTCAGACCCAGACCGTCGTCTTCACCGCCTCGACCGGAAGCCTGCCGTCGCCCGGCTGGAGCTTCGGCCTGGTCGAAGTGAGCGAGACCACCGGGACCCTGCCGACCCTTCGGCTGCCGGTTGCGGTGCAGCCTCCGGCGGCGATTTCGACGGTCTCAACGATCACCATCGAGGCCTCGGATCCCACCGGAATCGAGACCCTTCCGGGGCTGACCTCGGCGCGGGATGTCACCAATCTGACCGCCGAGGTCCACGGTCTGGCGAAGGGGACGGTCGCGATCGAATATCTGACCCAGGATCCGACCAACGGCGACCCCTATGACAACCTCGACGACGGCACCACCTTTGTCGTTCCGCTCGTCGTGCCCGCCGGCGGCCGCCGCCTCGTGGCCGAGATCATCGCCTCGACCGCGCCCGACATGGACCTCTATGTCGGTTCGGGCACGGCCCCGAGCGCCGCGACCCAGCTCTGCGCGAGCACCACGCCCTGACCGAAGCCGACCCGACCCGGGGGGATGTCGGCTCCGCAATGCGCGGAGCCGGCGTCCCGCCGATATCGAAGCGCCGGCGAGCGGCCGACGGCGAGCGGAAGGGGCGCCGGGCGCCCGATGGATCTCATCCCGTGATCCGGCTCCGACGGGATCCCCTGCGGCCCTCAATGATAGACTTTGTGGGCCTCCGGCGCATCGAGGGGAGTGTGACATGCAGGTCAAAGGAAGCATGATGATGTTCGTCGTCAAGGGTGTCCGCGCCGCCGGCGTCGAACACTTCGAACGCCTGCTCACCGACGAAGATCGGGCCCTCCTCGGGCAGCGGATTCTGCCCATCAACTGGTACCCGTTCGAAAACTACCGACGGCTCTTCGACTCGCTGGTCACGGTCGTCGCCCGCGGCAACATCCAGACCGTGCGGCAGTGGGGCCGGGACTACGGGTCGACCATTCTCGAAGGGGTGTATCGCTCGGTCATCTCCCCCGGAAACCCGCTTCGATCGTTGAAGAACTACGAGCAGAGGTTTTCGAGTTTCTACGACTTCGGCGCGCTCGAGGTCACCGACACCGGACCCGGCTCGGCAAAACTGGAAATCCGCAACTTCGACCCGACGTGGGGGTCGATCTACGAAATGATCTCCGGGTGGCTCGAACGGACCGTCGAGCTCGCCGGCGGGCAGAACCCGAGGGTCCAATTCATCGCACGCTCGTGGGCGGGTGATCCGAGCACCATCTATTCCGTCTCCTGGAAGGCGGATTAACGCCGGGACCGCGGCTACCGATCGCGTAATGATCGATTGGGTCCGCAACAACAGCAGGTATCCGCTGTTCCATCAACGTGTGGTCCTCGACTGGACCAAGATCCACCCGATTCAGATATTCGACTCTGCGCGATTGGACGAGATCGCCTATATCCGTATCGAAGACGACCCGACTCCACCCACCTGCCAGAACAACGAAATCCTCATCGCTTCAGGCGAGAGCTCCCGTTTCACCGCGGCGTGGAAGGGATGGGATCACACGAACCTCCCGCTGAGCGGCGAGATCGAGCTCGATTTGTCGTTCAATTTCGCCGGGTTCCCATTCACATGTCGGGTCGTGCGCACCGTCACCTCGACGAGTCCGACGATGACCCCAACGCCGACCACACCCTAGGGAACGGTTTCGCATTCAACCGCATCGCGCAACTCCTTCCGGCGTGTCGTCAGCCTGTCCGACCGGAATCCCACCACTCCGGCAGTGGTCTACCAGCTCACCTGCTGTGAGCCCGGTTTCTTTTCGAACGGCGCTCCTGCGGTGAGCATCGTCAGCCGCTCGCGATTCATCTCGAGCAGAAACCGGACCTGGAGGTTGCGATCGTGCGCCTGCGGAAACACCTCGTCGACGACCCTCCGGAACAGCCACATGGGCATGTCGTGGCCCCGAAGACCGGCCGCCCTGGGATCTGAGAACCCGCACATCCGGCATCCCAGATTGCAACGGTTGTTCTGATCCAAGAAGACTTTCAAATACCGCGTTGGTGCTTCCTTCAGCCAACCGATCCTAGCGACACGCCTCCTCGACGAACCTTCGAACATCGGCCATGAACCGCTCGAGCGAGGGTCCGTGGACGTACATCATGTGGCCGGACCGGTAGTAGGTGTATTCGACCCGGTCCCGGAGAATGGCGTGACGGCCGAAGGTGAACTCGGCATCGTAGAACGGGGTCGCCATGTCGTAGTAGCCGGACGCCACCAGAACCCGCAGGTCACGGTTGCTTCTCAGCGCGTTGGAGAGCCGTCGGGCGACGTTGACATAGGAGGGCTCCGAAAAACCGCCCCTGTCCCCCGGGTCGGGGCGCCAGTTCCAATCCCGGTAGACCTCTGCGGACGATGTGTACGGGCGGTCCAGCACCACCTCGAGCTCGTCGCGGAGGTAGTGATTGAGAACCGCGATGAAGGCATTCTTGAAGCCCTCGCTGGCGGCGTCGCCTTCCGGCCGATCTGCGGTGTCGTCCATGTCGTCGCGGGTGTAGCGGGTGTCGGCCCGACCCACCGCGAGACCCCGATCGCGCAGCAGCTCCTTGCGGAACCGCGTGCCCGTGATCCGAAGATCGGCACGTTCGACATAGGCGGGGTCGAGACCGGTGAACGCGACGAGCCGATCGCGAATCCGACCGCGCTCCTGCTCGTCGAGCGCCGAGCCCTTGATCAGGGCGGGCGCCAGTTCATCGGCGGCGAACTCGCGGGCCTGCCGCAGGAAGGCCTCGAGATCGCCGTCCGCCAGGGTCACCTTGCCGTGGTAGACGGCGGTGGCGGCCATGGTCGGCAGATACGTGATGAACGAGATCAGGTTGTCGTCGACCGGCGTCGAGCCCTCGTAGTCGAGAGCCTGCGAGATCATCACGATCCCGTTCAAGCTGATGCCGCGCTCCACCTCGAGGATCTCGGCCACCGATGCCGCCCTGGTGGTGCCGAAGCTCTCGCCGGCGATGAACTTCGGCGAGTTCCAGCGCCCGTTGTCGGTGATCCAGCGCTCGATGAACTCGGCCACCGAGGTCGCGTCTTCGTCGAGACCCCAGAACTCCCTGCCCTCGTGCTCACCCAACGGGCGGCTGAATCCCGTGCCGACCGGATCGACAAAGACGAGATCGGTGACATCGAGCAGCGTCAGCGGGTTGTCGACCAGGGGGTAGGGTGGCGCCCCGACGTTGGAGGCGTCGCTCGGGACCACGACCCGTCTCGGTCCGAAGGTTCCCATGTGGAGCCACAGCGATGCCGAACCCGGTCCGCCGTTCCAGATGAACATCACCGGCCGGCGCGTAGGATCGCCGATCTCGGTCCTGGTGTAGGCGAAGGAGAAGATGCTCGCCCTGGGTTTGCCGTCGCCGTCCCGCAGGTAGGTCTCGCCGGCGCGCGCCGTGTAGGCGACGGCGACCCCGTCGAAGGTGCCGGTGTGCCCGGTCACGAAAGCCTGGGGGTCGGGGATCGCTTCGGGCGCTTTCGGCGGCGCCGCCTCCTGCGCGAAAGCGCCGACCGCGAAGAAAACCAGCAGCGCCGATACCGGGTTCGTGATTCGACTCATTGCGCACACCTCCGTTGCCCGTACCATGACGCCCCGCTCCCGGCGCACGCATGAGGTCGATGTCCGGGCGCCCCGGGCGGGTAGGGCTACCTTCAGCCTGCAACGATAGCAGGTGAGCCTCCAGCACGAGCCCAAAGCACGCGGAATCGTGGTCCGCGGTTCTTGACCGCGGATGATGACCCGGCTAGGCTCGTTCCAGACTGTTGAGATTGAATCTAAGACTGCTCCCAGAATCTGGGACCCATCAGACCGGTCGGAGGTGAGGATGCGCCGTAAAAGCCTTGAACGTCCCTTTGCAGCGGCAATGACCGTGCTCGCATGCGGCGTGTTGATTTCGTGGCCGGGCCTTGCCGCGGCCGACAACGACGCGCGCGAGGTGACGCTGACGGCTGCGGCCGACGGCGCCGGCGGCTGCACGATCACGGTCAGCCCGGAGACCGCAATCATCTCGCGCGGCAACACCGCCGAGATCAAAAAGGTGTACTGGGTGGCCGAGCCGAATGCGGAACTCGGCGAGCTCTACTGGGAGATCCGCTATGACCCCGGCAAGGGCGGCGGGAGCGAGAACTACTTCGGCGACGTCAACCTGGCGTGCGGGGAGTCGTCGATCAAGGTGCAGCCGAAGCCGAAACCGAAGATCCCCAACGCCGAGTGGCCGTACATGGTGACGGTCTACCAATGCGCTGACGGCGCCAAGGGGCCGTACCTGTGCACTGTTGACCCTCGAATCAAATGGAACGACTGATTATTCGACCAGCGCCATGAACTCGGGGAGGGAGTGCAACGCCCGGAACTCGTCCTCCTGGCGGATGATCTCGGCCGGCTCACCCAGCTCGACGGCGCGGCGGAGGGCCTCCATCGCGTCGTCGTCCTCTCCGCACATGGCGAAGATATAGGCCAGCCGGTGGGCGCTCGGACCGGTGTCAGGCAGCGCGATGCGAAGCTGATCGGTCAGTGAGAGAGCCGTGCCACAGTCGCCCCCCTTTGCCGAATAGTCGGCAAGCTCGGTGAGCAGGACCGGATTGCCCGGGTCGTCCTTGACTCGCTCCTCGATCAGCGATCGGGCCCGCAGATATCGGTTTTGGGCCTCCTCGTTGCGCTCGAGGACGGCGTAGAGGTCACCGAGATTGGCCTGATACATGGCGTCTCTCGGATTCAGTCGAACCGCCAGCAAGTAGTTCTTCTCGGCCTGCTCCCACTTGTCCGGACGGTCGGAAAAGAAATAGGCGGTGCCGAGATTCGAGACCAGACCCGGCCCCCGACTCGTCTCCGGGATGCGCTCGTAGGCGTCGATGGCCTTGTCGAAGCGCCCCATATTGAGTTGGTAGGTCGCGAGTTGTTGTTTGGGTCGAGTGATCTCCGGCGGCGCCAGCTCCGCCGCCCGCTCGAAGGCGGGGAGGGCATCCTCGTACCGACCCTGAATCATGAGGTAGGTGCCGAGGGCGTTCCAGTTGAACCAATCGTCCGCGCGCAGGGCGGTGGCCGCGCGGAAGGCGCTCTCGGCTTCGTCGAAATTCCCGACCCGTTGGTAGCTGCGCGCGAGCTCCCGATAGGCCTCGTCGGGTCTCGGATGACGAGCCAGGACATCCTCGAGTTCTTCGATGGCGGAATCTTGGCGGCCGGTCGCGCGGTGGATGCGCGCCAGCGCCACCTGAGCGGTTGGCATCTCCGGGTCGATCCGGCAGGCGGTTTCGGCTTCGCGCTCGGCTTCGGCCAGCGCCTGCCCATCGCCGTCCCGATAGTAGATCTGCCACAGCGCCTCGCTGAGACCGACGTGGGCGAGGGCGAAATCGGGCGCGACCCGGAGGGCCTGCCTGAAATTTTCGGCTGCCGAATCGGGGCCGCGGGGCTCGTCGGGAGCGTCGAGAAATCGCTGCCCTGCAACAAAATAGTCGTAGGCCAGGTGCGACTGACCCGCATCCTGCGCCATCTGCCGCCGGTCCTTCGAGCCGAGGGGGATCGAGAGATACGTCGCGAGGTCGCGGGCCATCTGCTCCTGCGTCCGGTACGCCTGGTCGGCGGCAACCGAGTAGGTGTGCGACCACAGGACAAACCCGGTGTAGGTGTCGGTCAGGCTGACGGCCAGGCGAAGACCGACCCCGTCCTGGCCAATCTCGCCTTCAACCACCGAACCGACCCCGAAATCACGACCGAGCTCCAACGGGCTCTTCCCGCGCTGGCTCCAGGACTCCGACCGGCCGACGATCTGCAGACCTTCAAACTCACGCAACGTCGTAATGAGACCGGAGCCGACGGCTTCGCTCAACTGGTCGAGCCCCGGATCGCCGCTCAGGTTGGCGAACGGAAGCACCGCGAGCGATCGGAGCGACGGCACCGGTGCGCTGCGGTCCTTCCAGACCGCCCAGACGCCCGCCGCCACCAGGACCACCACCGTCGCGGCAACCGCCGGCCGGACCGGAAAGCGCAACCGGCGCCGACGGAGATGCTCCTCGTCCGTGATCTCGGTTTCCCGTTGCCGGTCGGCAACCCTCCCCTGCCCCAGGTTCTCCAGCGCCTGCCGAAGCTCGCGCGCACTCTGGTAACGGAGCGAAGGGTCCTTTTCGAGACAGCGGTGGATGATCTCGCCCAGACCCGGGCTGAGCTTGGAGTTGAGCGTCCGCACCCGCGGCGGCGAGTGGCTCATAATCGACGAGATCGTCTCCGCCGAGCTGGCGCAGTGGAACGGGTGTTTTCCGGTGGCCATGACATAGAGGACCGTCCCGAGCGCGAAGATGTCCGATCGAGCGTCGGCCGGCTGGCCCTTGAGCTGTTCCGGCGACATGTAGGGGGTGGTGCCGAGGATCTGGCCGTGACCGGTCAAGAACTCGGTCTCCACCAGGGAGTCGCTCGTGGGTTTCCGGGATTCGGCAATCCTGGCCTTGGCGAGACCGAAGTCGAGAACCTTGAGGTGACCGTCGCGGTTCACCATGATGTTGCCGGGTTTGAGGTCGCGGTGGGTCACGCCCTGGGCATGGGCCGCGTTCAGGGCATCGACGAGGGGAATCGCGTACTTCTGGAACTCGGCCATTGGAAGACCGCCGTCGGGCACGAGATCGGAGAGGATGCAACCGTCGACGTGCTCCATGGTGAAGAAGTTGAGACCGTCGGCTTCTTCCACCGAGTAGATGGTGACGATGTTCGGATGATTGAGGGCGGCGACGATGGACGCTTCCCTTCGGAAGCGTTCGAGCCGGTCGGGGTCCGCGCTCAGCTGCGGGGGCAGGATTTTGATCGCGACGTCGCGCCCGAGCTTGGTGTCGCGAGCGAGGTAGACCTCCCCCATGCCGCCGGCGCCGAGCGCCGCGGAAATGCGGTAGTGGAGGAGGGTCTTACCAAGCAAACGCCGTTCTTTCAATCCCCTTGTGAAAACGAGCCGCAGGGCGACCTATTCCCGTCATTGCCGAGCCCCTTCCTTCCCGGCCCGCTGCCGCACGAACCGGAATCGGGCGGTCATCGGCGGCCGGATCGGAGACAAACCGAGACAGATTCAAGCATGCCTGATACCCTCCTCCATGGAGGGCCGTGAGGGTTGGCGGTTGGACTCCGACCATCACGCGGGTGGGTCGCATCCATGAAGATCGAACTCGAGATCATCGAAAAGGACGGTTTCGTCGTCGCCGTTCTCGGTGGTGTCCGGACACCGGAGACCCTGGTCGAGGCCGCGTCGCGGACCACGACCTTTTGCAGCGCGCGGGGAATTTCACGCGTGCTGATCGATCTCAGAGGCATGGGCGGCGGGCTCGACACCCTCGAGACCTACGAGGTCGCCGGTCACGAGCTTCCCAGGCAACCGAATGTCCGCCGGTTCCTGCGATCGGCCATTCTCGATCAACCCGGGAACATCGAGCGAATCCGGTTCTTCGAAACCGTTGCGGTCAACCGAGGGCTCAACGTCAAGATCTTCGACAATGAAGAACAGGCGGTCCGCTGGCTGAAGTCAGACTGATAATCGGGAAACGAGCCCGCAACCGGCGGACCGGCTACCGCACACGGCCCTCTCTCCACGCCTCGAGCAATTGATCGTAGGGCACCGTCTCACCGGGTGGTTTCTCGTTGTCGAGCTTCGGCTTCGGTGAACCCGGTCGTTTGAGCCACTCCTCCGCGCTGGTCGCCGGGTTGAGCTTGGGGCCGCATTCGCCCTGGACCTCGGCTCGCTCGAGTCGTTGCATCATCCGGTCCTGCTGCTGGGCGAGACTGTCCATGGCTTCCTGAGGTGTCTTCTCGCCGCTCGCCGCCTCGGCCACGTTCTGCCACCAGAGCTGAGCGAGCTTGGGGTAGTCGGGGACATTTGTCCCGGTGGGGGTCCAGGCGACCCGCGCCGGGCTGCGGTAGAACTCCACCAAACCACCCAATCGGGGCGCCGCCTCGGTCATGGCATCGGACTGGAGGTCCGACTCGCGAATCGGCGTCAGGCCTTCCAGGGTCTTCTTGAGCGAGACCGTCTTCGAGACCGTGAACTGGGCGTACAGCCACGCGGCTTTCCGTCTCTCCACCGGGGTGCTCTTGAGGAGGGTCCACGATCCGGCGTCCTGATAGCCGAGCTTCATGCCCTCCTTCCAGTACGGGCCGTGGGGTGAGGGCGCCATCCGCCACTTGGGAGTCCCGTCCGCGTTCATGACCGGCAGCCCGGGTTTGGTCATGGCCGCCGTGAAGGCCGTGTACCAGAAGATCTGTTGGGCGATATTGCCCTGCCCGGGGACCGGACCCGCCTCGGAAAAGGTCATTCCGGCGGCCTCGGGCGGGGCGTACTTGCCCAGCCATTCGATGTACTTGGTGGTCGCGAAAAC
>JAHECW010000080.1 GCA_024641545.1 Acidobacteriota bacterium | reverse complement strand
CGGCTTCCCCACCGACTGCGTCCTCTGCCACTCCGGCGCCAGCCCGACCTGGGACGGCGCCACCTTCGACCACACGACCTTCCAGCTCGCCGGCGCCCACACCACCCTCGACTGCGCCGAATGCCACTCCGGCGGCGTCTACCAGGGCTTGCCCGCCGAGTGCGTCGACTGCCACAGCGGCGACTACCAACAAGCCGTCAACCCCAACCACACCGCGGCCGGTTTCGACACCGTGTGCGAGACCTGCCACCGGGGGAGCGACTCGTCGTGGCAGGACGGACAATACCCGCACAGCATCTACCCGCTGGTGGCCGCCCACGAGGCACAGCCCTGCAACGCCTGCCACTCCAACAACGTCTACCAGGGTCTTCCTTCAGACTGCGTCGACTGCCACCTCAGCGACTATCAGCAGACCGACGACCCCGACCACGCCGCCGCCGGGTTCCCCACCGACTGCGAGCTCTGCCACTCGGGATCCAGCACAACCTGGGACGACGCGAACTTCGATCACTCGAGCTTCCAGCTCGTCGGCGCCCACACCACCCTCGAGTGCGCCCAATGCCACTCCAGCGGGATCTATCAGGGTCTGCCGTCGGACTGCGTCGACTGCCACCTCAGCGACTACCAGCAGACCAACGACCCCAACCACCTCGCCGCCGGCTTTCCCACCAACTGTGAAATCTGTCACCGGGCGAGCGATCTCAGTTGGGATCAGGGGAGCTTCGACCACACCTGGTTTCCGATCAATTCCGGTCCGCACCGCAATCGCGAGTGCTCGGAATGCCACCCGTCCGGCAGCAACTTCGCGCTTTTTACCTGCACGACGTCGTGCCATCCGCGATCGGAAACCGATCCGGATCACGACGAGGTTCAGGGGTACGTCTACAGCTCACCCGCGTGCTACTCGTGCCACCCCAATGGCGAGGGCGACTTCGGTCGCTCGAGGATGGTGAGGTCGCATGGGTCTCGCTGATCTTCGCCGACACCTCGGCATGGGCCTGACCGGGCTGAGCCTCGCGTTCGGCGTCCTCGACGCGGCGCCCGCGACCGCCCAGACGATCCCCGCGGATGGGCGTGTCGCCCTCTTCAGCAATCTCTCCACCCGCGAGGCGACCGACGGCGGAACCGCCGACTTCACCGAAGTCATCGCTATGTTCTCGATCTCGGGGGACCAACCCGGCGGCATCTTCGAGTACGCCTTCGACGGCCGAGTCGCCACCTACCCGTCGGCGGATCGGGACGAACGGATCTCCCTCTACGAAGCATTTATCGGGCTTCACACCAAGGATCGGCGGTGGAACCTCCGCCTCGGGCAGATGTGGCTCGGCGAGCTCGGCGGCCTCGCCTCCGTCGGCGGGGTTTTCGCTGAGTTCCGCCTGCCGAACCCGACACCCGTCGGCAGTTGGCGGTTCGGGTTCTTCGCCGGACTCGAATTGGCGCCTTACGAGCTCTCCTATCTCAACCAGATCCAGAAGGGCGGGGTCTGGGCCGCTCTCGATGGGGACCACGGCAGACAACACATCCTCGGCTACGTTCGAATTCGCAACCACGGCCTGACCGAGCGCTCGGTCGTCGTCTTCAACAATTTCGTTCCTTTCGGAAAAGGGATCACCCTGTACCAGGCCCTGCAGTACGACACCGAAGGACCGGCCGGCCTCGGAAGCTCCGATCTGTCGTACTTCTTTGCCAACCTGCGCTGGCGGGTCTCGAGGATTCTCGAAATCCAGGGGACCTACCACCAGGGACAGTCGGTGGACGCCCGCACCATCACCGACGACGTCATCAACGGCCGGCCGGTCAACCCGGCCAAGCTCGACGGGCTCCTTTTCGAGTCGGCCCGGGCCCGAGTCATGGTCCGTCCCCTGCGCTGGCTGAGCGTTTGGGGAGCGTACGCCAACGACCGCAACAACCGCGGCGATGATGCTTCGAACCGGATCCAGCTCGGCGCTTCGGCCCGACGCCTTTTCGGCATCCCCCTCGACGTCACTGTTTCGACGAGCCAGACCGATCGTGGTGAGGATTCCTTCAACTCACTGTGGGCGTCTATCGGATACGCCATCGGATCGAAAGTCTACCTCTCGCTCGACTACAACGACACCTTGTCGGTCTACAACCTCGGCGACGGCAACGGGGGAACCATCGAGGTCCGGCCCAACAGTCAGCGGTTCTCACTGTCCGGCAACATCAACCTCAACCGGACCTTCAGCCTGCTCATCACCCTCGAGCGCACCGACCACAGCGACTTCACCGAGACCCGCGCGCTGACCGGCCTGATCATCAGGTTCTGACCGGCTCAAGCATCGACAACGGCACGGCGAGAGAGAACCGTCGAGATCCCGAACGCGAGAAAGTAGGCCACTGCCGCCAGCCGGAACGGCCAGTGATACCCGACGTGATACGCGAGCTCGGCGGTCAGCGGTCCGAAGATCCGCGCCAGCGATGAAAACGCCTGGTAGATGCCCATGACGCCGCCGACCTCATCGGGGTGGACCAACTTGCTGGTCAACGACGACAGCGACGGCGACGCCAGACCCTGCCCGAGCGCGAGAGCGGCGAGGGCCACCATGAGCCCGGCCAGACTCTCGGGATAAGGAACCGAGCCGACCGCCACCGCCGCGATCAGGGTCCCCGCCACCACCAGCCGCTTCTCGCCGAAGATCTTGACCAGCCGGCCCACCAGACCGCCCTGAACCACCGCACCGAGTACCCCGGCATAGACGAAGAGCCATCCGATGCGCGACATCCCGAGGCCGTGCCGCGCGGAAGCGAACTGGGCGAAGACGGTCTCGAAATTGGAGAAGCCGAAGATCACCAGCAGGACGGCGGCAAAGCACAGCGCCACCATCGGGTGGACCACCAACACCGCCTTCAGACTGGAAAAATTCAGCGGGTGCCGGCGTGCCTCGTGCCGCGCCTCTTCAGGAAGGGTTTCCGGCAGTTTGAAAAACACCAGGGTGAAGGCCACGGTCGAGGTGAAGGCGGCGGCGACACCCGGGAGCCAGGGTTGGATATCGACGAGGAGGGCACTCACCGCGGGGCCGATGATGAACCCGAGGCCGAACGCGGCGCCGATGATCCCCATTCCTTTCGCCCGTTCCTCGGGACCGGTGATGTCCGCGATCACCGCCTGTGCGGTGGCGATGTTCCCTCCCGAGATCCCGTCGATGATGCGAGCGGCGAAGAGCACCGTCATCGAGCCGGCAAAGCCGAAGAGCAGATAGCCGATGACCGAACCGACCAGCGAGATGAGGAGGACGGGGCGCCGGCCCACCCGATCGGAGAGCCGACCGAGGATCGGGGCGAAGACGAGCTGCATGGCCGAGTACGAGGCCATCAGCAGCCCCAGGGTGAGACCCGAGGGTTGGAAACGTTCGCCATAGAGCGGCAGGATGGGGATGACGATGCCGAATCCGACCAGATCGATGAAGACGATGAGGAACATGATGCCGAGTGATGTGCGGTGTTGTTTCAGGTGACGCTCCTCGTCAGTCGCTTGCAGTGAGCCGTCATTCTACCTGTCCTTTTTCTCCGAAGATGACGACGGTTTGCTCAGCGAGCAAGCCGCCGTCATCTTCGGAGAATCAGCCGGAAAGAATCCGATCTGGGAATCGATCAACGCCGCCAGAACTCCGGCGAGAACCAGGCCAACAGGGTGAAGATCTCGAGCCGGCCGAAGAGCATGCACACCGCCAGGGTGATCTTCACGAATCCGGGGAAGTGGACGAAGTTGTCGTAGGAGCCGACCTCGCCGAGACCCGGGCCGACGTTGCCGATGGCGGTCAGCGATGCCGAAATTGCAGTCAGGACGTCATATCCGGCCAGCGCCACCACGGCCGCGCCGATGATCGCGATGAGAAAGTACGCGGTCAGGAAGGCCCAGATCCCCGACAGCACCGAGTCTTCCACCACGACTCCCGCGTACTTCACCGGTCTGACCGCGTGCGGGTGGATGAGCCGGTGGACGGTGGCCCGCAACGAGCGCACCGCCAACAGGGTGCGCAGGCTCTTGATTCCGCCGCCGGTGGACCCCGACATCCCGCCGAGGATCAGCAGCACGATCACCGCGAGTTGAGCCGCCCCGGACCAGAGCTCGACGTCCGTGGTCGCGTAGCCCGTCGTGGTGAGCAGCGACACGGTCTGAAAAGCGGAGATCCTTACGGTGTCGATGATCCGATCGCCGGCATGGTGGACGGTGAGGACGAAGTAGACCGTGAACCCGAGCACGACCCCGAGGAAATACCTCAGCTCGGCATCGCGAAGGACTTCCTTCCCCCGACCCACCAGGACCCTGTAGTGGAGAACGAAGTTGATTCCGGCGGCGAGCATGAAGACGATGACGATCCACTCGACGGCGGCCGACCCGAACTCCCCCACCGAGGCATTCCGGGTCGAGAACCCACCCGTGGCAAGGGTGGTGAAGGAGTGGCACAACGCCTCGAAGGTGTCGAGACCCGCGACGCGAAGACACAACCACTCGAGGGCGGTGAGAGCGACGTAGATGCCCCACAACGAGCGGGCGGTGTTGGCGAGGCGGGGCTGCACCTTGTCCGCCACCGGCCCCGGGACCTCGGCCTTGAAGAGCTGCATCCCGCCGATCCCGAGCAGCGGCAGGATGGCGATGGTGAACAGGATGATCCCCATGCCGCCGAGCCACTGACTCATGGCCCGCCAGAGAAGGAGCGAGCGCGGAAGGACGGTCGTGTCCCCGATGACCGTGGAACCGGTGGTGGTGAATCCCGAAACCGACTCGAAGAACGCATCCACCGCGCCGAGGGCGCCCGGGGTCAGGATGTACGGCAGAGCGCCGAGGAGCGACACCGCGATCCAGGCGCCCCCGACCACCAGAAAGCCCTCGCGGGGCCTGATATGACGATCGCTCGGGCGAAAGAATTGAACCAGCACTGCGCCCGCGATCACCGCTATCATGATGGTCATGACGTATGGCTTGATCGATTCGCCGAACAGCGCCGCCGTCAGCAACGGAACGCAGACGAAACCGGCCTCCATGAGCAGGAGCCATCCCAGCAGGTAGACGACGAAACGGCTGTTCATGACGCTGCCGGCTACCTCTCGAGGATGTCGTCGATGCGTGAGGTCATCGCCGCCGTGGTCACGATCAGAACCCGCTCGCCCGGCTGGATCCGATCCGCCCCGCCCGGGACGATGATGCGATCGCCCCGCTGCACCGCGGCGACGAGGATGCCCCGGGGCAACCCGAGCTGAGCCAGCGGCGACTGGACGAGGCGGCTGGTGCCGGGAACCACGGCCTCGAACGCCTCGACGGCGTCATCGAGAAGGGCCGCCACCCGCTTGACGTTCCCGGTTCGGGCGAAGTGCAGGGCGACGCCGACCGACAACAACCGCGGCGAGATCACCGCGTCGATGCCGAGATCGGCGATGAGGCTCGCCAGCGCCGGGTTGTCCACCAGGGCGAAGGTGTGGGCCGCGCCGAGCTTGCGCGCGAGCAGGCAGGCGACCACGTTTTCCTCGTGGTTGTCGGTGCACGCGACGAAACCGTCCACCGCATCGGCGCCCTCTTCTCCGAGCAGCTCGCGGTCGGTCGGGCTGCCGTGGATCACGGTGGTGCTCTCGAGCTCCGCCGCCGCCGATTCGGCCTCGGCCCGCCCCGGTTCGACGAGGGTCACCGGCACCTTCTGATCCTCGAGTCGGTGGGCGAGCTGGATCCCGATTCTGGTGGCGCCCGCGATCATCACCCGGCGTTCCTTGCCGTGGCGATGCCCGAGCAGCGCCATCACGTTGTCGAGCTCCACCGGGTCGACGGCGAAGTAGACCAGATCGCCGGCGCGGATTTCGTCCTCGCCGTGCGGTACCCGCCATTCACCATCCCGACGCATCGCGACCACGAGAACCGGGTTTCCGGGGAAGAGCAGGCGGAGGTGCGACAGCAGCAACCCGTTGAACTCGCTCTTCGGGCGGACCAGAAAGCCGGCGATGACCAGCTGCCCTTCGAAGAACGGCACCACGTCCACCGCACCCGGCACCGGCATCAGCGAGAGGATCTTTTCCACCGCCGCGTGCTCCGGGTTGATGGCCACCCGTTGTGCGTTGTCGCCGACGATCCGCCGGAAACCGACCTCGTGGCCCGAGTGGCGCAGTCGGGTGATGACCTTCGGCACCCGGAAGATCTCGGACCCCACCAGCGCGACCACCATGTTGACCTCATCGGAGTCGGTGGTTGCGAGGAGCATGTCGCAGGTTGCGATCCCGGCCTCTTCGAGCACCGGTACGGTAGCGCCGTTGCCGCAGACGACCTGGACATCGAACCGATCGTTGAGCTCGGAAACCAGCGCCCGCGACTGCTCGACAAGCACCACGTCGTGACCGTCGGAGGCGATCCGCTCCGCGAGGGTCGAGCCGACGAGGCCGCCACCAACCACGATGACTTTCATCCGCACAGTCTAGCTGAAGATCGAAACCGCCGCGATCGCAAGGTGAGTTCGTGGTTCTCAGTTCCTAGTTTTTGGTTGTCCATCGCTGGTTGTCCTGAACGCCTGGTATGAAGCTGAAAATCATGGACTCAAAACCAAGAACTATGGAAGCGCTCCGTCCTCGATCCACCTCCGGTAGAGGTCGATCTCCTCGTCGGGGAGACGGATGGACCCGACCACGGTGCGCGGCATGCCCCGGCCGATCTCGACATCGTGGTTCAGCTTGCGCCACAGATAGGAGCCCTCCGGATCGCCCGGAGCGACGATCGGAAGCTCGGGGACCTGGATCGAAGCGCGACCCACCATCTCGCCGTAGCCGATCCCGGGTTCGAGCACCAGCTGCGCCTCGGGTTCCTCGGTGGTGTGGCAGCTCAGGCAGCGGGCGATGACGAGCGGCTCGAGGTGTTCGGCGTAGGTCACGGGCACGCCTTCGGGCACGACGGGAACCTCGACGCCGGTGCAGGCCGTCACCAGCCCGGCGATCACCACAAGCGCGACTCGCAAGATCACCACGTCCTCCTCGTGGCCGGGCAACCGGGCGGGTGCAACGGCTATTCCCCGCGTCCGCATCCGCGACCGTTTCCGAGTCCGCGTCCGTCGCCGTTGACCGTGACCGTTGACCGCGTCCGGGACAACGGCAACCCTCCACCGGGGCGTGCCGGGCGCGGCATTGTGCCCAACGACAACCCCTCCGGCAGCCCGGAACCCCGAACACAATGCCGACGCCGGGCAACCCTCGCGATGAAACCTCCCGGTGCATCTCTCCCGGCAGCGAAACAGGCCGCCGCTCGCGCGGGCAGCGCGGTCAAACCTCCCCGCAGCGCCAGCGACCGCGCTGCCCGGGCGACGCCGGGACGCCGAAGGCGGCCCGGAAGGCCGGCGCCGAAGGAACCGCCTACCGGCGCGGCGCCAGTCCACGATGGTGGCAAACATCAACGCCGCCTGCGGGCGGGACGCCCGCACCACAATGGGCGGCCCGGAAGGCCGGCGCCGAAGGAAGCGGCTCACGGTATTGCCTTCCGCTCCTGACACAGCGGCGGTTTCCAGATCGCCACGCAGAACTCGTTTCGGGGCGGTGGCCAGCCCTACCCGGGCGGGACTCGACCCGCAGGATCTGTTTGGAGGGTTTCCGAAACGACCTCCCATCTCATGTCATCTCTTCCCCCTTGCCCGAGCTTTGCTCGGCGCACGCCCGGTATGACATTGTGCGGGAGGCTGCACGCTGCCCAATGGTCCCGAGCACAATGTCAAACTCTGCACTTCCCGGTGAGCGATGGTCTTGTGAGTGCTTGCCGCGTTGTCGCTGTCGCGGATTGCTGCCGCTGCCTCTGCCGCTGCGTCTCGTGAGGCGAAGAGGGGGAAGGCGTGACCGGAGGATGACTCCCGGCAAAAGCACGGTTAACCTGTGGTCCGGAGGTTGCCATGGCCGACGACGATCACTGGGACGCCGATCTCTTCCGCCGCGAGGGCCACCGGATGGTGGATTGGATCGCAGACTACCTCGATGGCGGCGCGCGGCAGATGCCGGTCCTGGCCCAGGTCGAGCCCGGCGAGATCGCGGGGCAACTCCCAACCGCCATGCCCGAAAAGGCCGAGGACCCTGAGGCGGTCTGGCAGGACTTCCAGAACATCATCCTTCCCGGCGTCACCCACTGGAACCACCCCGGTTTCATGGCCTACTTCGGGATCACCGGCTCCGGCCCCGGAATCCTCGGCGATCTCATGTCGAGCGCGCTCAACGTCAACGGGATGCTCTGGCGCACCTGTCCATCGTGCACCGAGCTCGAGCTCAGCGTTCTCGATTGGCTCCGCGACGGCATCGGCCTTCCCCGCGAGTTCTTCGGCTTTCTCTGCGACACCGCGTCGGTTTCGTCAATGCTCTCCCTCGCCGCCGCGCGTGAGGCGGCCGACCCCGAGATCCGCCGTCGTGGGCTGGCGGGACGCGCCGATCTCCAACCCTTCCGCGTCTACGCCTCGGATCAGGCCCACTCGTCCATCGCCAAGGCCTGCGTCACCCTCGGCCTCGGGCTCGACGGTTTTCGCGGCATCGCGCACGACGCCGACTACCGGATGGATGTCGCGGCCCTCGAAGCCGCGATTACCGAGGACCGCGCCAACGGCATCCGTCCCCTGGCGGTCGTCGCCACCGTCGGCACGACCTCGACCACCTCGGTGGATCCAGTGGCCGCCATCGGTGAGGTTTGCCGGCGCCAGCACCTCTGGTTCCACGTCGACGCCGCCTACGCCGGATCGGCCGCACTCTGCCCCGAACACCGGTGGATCTTCGCCGGCGCCGAGCACGTCGACAGCCTGGTCTTCAACCCGCACAAGTGGCTTTTCACCCCGTTCGATGCGTCGGCGCTCTACACCCGCCACCCGGAGATCTTCCGCCGCGCCTTCTCGCTGGTGCCCGAGTACCTGACCACCCCGGTCACCGGCCGGGTGGTGGACCTCATGGACTACGGCGTCCAGCTCGGCCGCCGTTTCCGCGCCCTCAAGCTGTGGTGGGTCATGCGGTGCTTCGGTGCGGAAGGCATCCGGGAGCGACTGCGCCATCACATCGCCATGGCCGGCGGTTTCGCCGCCTGGATCGATGCCAACCCGCGGTTCGAGCGCGTCGCGCCGACGCCGTTCTCGGTGGTCTGCTTCCGCGCCGTGCCGTCGGCGATCGGGGACCCCGCCGCCGTCGACGAGCTCAACATGGAGCTCATGGAGCGGGTCAACGCCTCCGGGGAGATCTACCTCTCCCACACCCGGCTCGACACCGGCATCGCGCTGCGGGTCGCGATCGGCAACCTCGGAACGACCGAAGACGACGTGGATCGCTGCCGCGACCTGCTCGAAAAGGAGTTGACATGCCTCTGCCGCCGCTGAGCGACGACGGGAGCTTCGCAAACCGGCTGTGGCGGAATCTCCGGGTGGCGATCCCGGTCGCGTTCTGGTTCGGCTTCCTCCTGGTCATCAACATCACGCAGACCTTCAGCCTGGTGATCAAACCCTTCTCACTCTCCGCCTTCCGCCGCGTCAACCGATGGTGCGCCGGCACCTGGTGGGGTGGCTGCGTGGTTTTCGCCAAGCGGTTCAACGGCACCGAGGTCATCGTTTCGGGCGAGGACCTCCCGACAGACGAAAACGTCCTCGTCGTTTCGAACCACCAGCAGATGCCCGATATCACCACCATCATGGCGCTGGCCCGCAGCAAGGGCCGGCTCGGCGATCTCAAGTTCTTCGTCAAACACGCCCTCAAGTGGGTTCCCGGGATCGGCTGGGGGATGCAGTTCCTCAACTGCCCCTTTCTCAGGCGCGACTGGTCGGCCGACCGCGAGAGGATCGACGCCACCTTCGACACCCTCGTCCGTGAGCGCATCCCCATGTGGCTCGTCAGTTTCGTCGAGGGAACGCGCGCCACCGAGGCCAAGATCCGCGCCAGCGCCGAGTGGGCCGTCGAACGCGGTCTCGAGTCGACCCGTCACGTGCTCCTGCCGCGGACCAAGGGCTTTGTCGCCTCCGTCGAGGGTCTCGGCGAGCACCTCAACGCGGTCTACGATTTCACGATCGGATATGTCGACGGCGTCCCCACCCTCTGGCAGTACATCACCGGCCGGGTGAAACAGATCCACGTTCACATCCGCCGTTTCCCGGCCGACGAACTGCCCGGGATCGAGTCCGAGCTCAAACAGTGGCTGATGGATCGCTTCTACGAGAAGGATGCGCTGCTCGAGCAGTACTACCAGACCGGGGCGTTCCCCGGCGAGTAACCCCCCTCCCGCCTCCGTGGCCGTGGCCGAAACCGTGACCGGGGCAGCGCCAGCGACCGGACCCCCGGGAAGCCAAGGCCCACCCCCGACCGGGGCGTGCCGGGCACGGCATTGTGCACAACCCCAACCCCTCCAGCAACCCGGAACCCCAAGCACAATGCCGACGCCGGGCAACCCTCGCGGTGAAACCTCGCGGTGCATCTCTCCCGGCCGCGAAACAGGCCGCCGCTCGCGCGGGCAGCGCGGTCACCGCTCTTCCTTTCGCCCCTCCTGACCGCGCTGCCCGGGCGACGCCGGGACGCCGAAGGCGGCCCGGAAGGCCGGCGCCGAAGGAAGCGTCTCGCGATAGTGGCCAACATGAACGCCGCCTGCGGGCGGGACGCCCGCACCACAATGTGCGACGCTGGGTCGCCAAAGGCGACCCGGAAGGCCGGAGCACCGGGAAGCCGCAACCGCAACCGTGGCCGTGACCGTATCCGTGGCCACGGCTCCGGATTCGGGATCGGGATTGGGGCCTCGGTCGCGGACGCGGACGCGGACGCGGACGCGGGTTCTACTCCGGTTCGAACAGGCGCCGCGTCCACAGCATGAGCGCAACCGAGAGCGCGAGCAGAAACGCGCCGGTGACCTGGTGGGCGGTGGCGATGGTGACCTCGAGAGTCGATGGGTGGCCGACGACGGCGCGGCCCTGGGTCACCGCGAGGGCGGCGATACCGAGGGTCACCTGGACCGCGACGACGGCCATGATCAGCCGGCCGAGCTGCTGCACCGGGCGGACACCGTGATAGAGCCCCCACGCCCTCGCTCCCGCCACCACCGCGATCAACACCACGACCGCCGCGATGCTGATGTGGATGATGAGTCCCTGGGCCAGGTGCCGCTGCACCGCCCCGAACACGAGTTGCAGCAGGAGAATGCCGATGAGCCAGGCGTGCAGGGTTCGGTCGCCCGCCGCGCTGACCCGCGGTTCGGCGGCCGGCGCTTCGATCCACGCCGTCGCGGTCACCACGACCAGCGCCGCCACCAGACTCAGGAAGACCTGGCCGAGCACGCCGTGGGTCACCGCCAGCGCGATGGACGGCGCCATGTCGGCTTCCGAGGTCGAGAGGGTGAATCCGCCGGTCACCCGGAGGCCGCCGAGCACGCCCTGGACGACCACGACTCCGACGGCGACGGTCGCCAACCGCCGAACCCAGCCACGATCGTCAAACCGCCACAAGCGGATGGCGAGCCCGATGGTCGTCAGCCCGACCAGCGCACCGAAGAGCCGGTGGGCGTGCTCGTAGTAGATCCCACCCGTCATCCGCGACAGAGGGAAGAGAAACATGTTGCTGCCGAAGGTGTTGGGCCAGTCGACGACGGCCAGACCCGCCTCGTTGCTCGTCACCAACCCACCGGCGACTACCAACAGGAAGGTCGCGAGCATCGCCACCTTGGCGAAGAGCCCGGTCCAGTTCCTTCCAACGCCGGAATCCGGCTGCCGAGAACCGGCCCCGGATGCGGCCGCGGCCAGACCGGCGATGGCGAGCAGCGATCCCGGGACCCACAACAACGCCGACGGCGTCACGGTTCCGGGCCCTCCGGATGTCAGCAGGCTGCCGAGAATCAACATATTGAGAATGGCGGCGACGAGCCCCGCCCGGGCTCCCGCCGGCCACCCGCCGCCGGTCCAGCGGCCGGCCGAGAACCCCCACCAGAGGACCACGGCGAGGAGCAACGTGAGAACCAGCCAGGACGGCGCCAGCACCGCCGGGAGACGGCAGACGTAGGCCACAGCCCACATGGAAACCGCCATCCCGAAGCCCATGGGAACCGCGTACGACTCGTCGTTGCCGATCTTCTCCATGTCCGCCTCCCGAATCCCGTAACGCAGTGGGTCGAATATCCTCTCGGTCCCTTCGGTTATACTCGCCAGGTCGCCGCCCATGATCGCAGATCGCCGGGCAGAAAACGAGACGATGACTTCAACCACGCCTCCTCGGGGAATCGACGACCGGGCTTCGGCCGCTCACGGCTTCGCCCGGCAGCTGGGTTTCTACCTCGAGCTCGCCAAGGCGAGGCTCGCCGGGTTGGTCGTTCTGACCGCCATCGTCGGTTACGTCCTGGCGGCCCGCGGCGCCCTCGACCCCGCCACCCTCGGGTGGACCGTCCTCGGCACGACCCTCACCGCCTTCGGCGCGAACATCCTCAATCAGTGGTTGGAGGCCGACCGCGACGGACGGATGGAGCGGACCCGCAACCGCCCCCTGCCGGCGGGCAACGTCAGCCCGAACCGGGCCCTGGTCTGGGGACTTCTGTCCTCGGCCGCCGGCCTGATCGTGCTCGATCTCGGGACCAACCGGCTGACAGCCGGGCTCTCGCTCTTCGTCATCCTGCTCTATGTTCTCGTCTACACCCCGCTCAAGGCGCGAACGCCGCTCAACACCGTGGTCGGCGCGGTCTGCGGCGCTGTCCCGCCGATGATGGGCTGGACGGCGGCCGTCGGCCACCTCGAGCTCGGGGCCTGGATTCTCGGCGGCATCCTCTTCATCTGGCAGGTGCCGCATTTCCTCGCCCTGGCGTGGATGTACCGCGAAGACTACGCCCGCGGCGGATTCCGGATGATGCCCGCCACCGATCCCGACGGTTCGGTCACCGGACGAGCGGCCTTCATCTACGCCCTCGCCCTGCTGCCGATCACCGGCGCCCTCGCGGCGGCGGGGGTCACCGGGATGACCTATCTCGTCCTCTCCCAGGTGGTCGGCATCGCCTTCGCGGTGCTCGGACTCGGCTTTGCCCGGAACCGAGTTCGGCTCACCGCCCGCCGGCTCTTTCTCGCGAGCATCATCTATCTGCCGATCCTGCTCGGTCTGATGGTCTCCGACATGGACGACCGCCTCGCCCGCCTGGCCGGGATCAAGCTCTCACGAGCCGCACTGATGACCCAGCATTCGCCCTCGACGCGACCGATCCCCGACCCCGGTCCCGTCCTCCCCACGGCGGGGAAGTGAAACCGACGGAGCTGATCCGCAGCGGGTGGTGGGTCCTTTTGGCGGCGGTTGCGGTCTCGATCGCGGTCGTCGTCGTGTTCATCCGGATGCCGGGGCAACCGGCGATTTCCCAGGGCGCCGGCGCCATCGCCCTCGAACCGTGTCTCATCGATCGCGGCACCCTTGTCCAGGCCATGGCCCGCGACGGCCTCAGGGCGCTCGTCCTACCGGAGACGATGACACCGGACGAGGTCGACTCCTCCAACCGGAACGAACGCGGCAAGCTGCTGGTCCCGACGGACGTCGTGATCGGCATCGAGATCACCGGCGAAGCCCGCGCCTATCCGCTCCGTCTCCTGACGTGGCACGAAGCGGTCAACGACGTGGTCGGCGGCCGGGCCGTGGCGGTCACCTACAGCCCCCTCTCGGGCGGCGTTGCGGTCTGGGACCGGGTTCTCGACGGAGACGAGATCGTGCTCGCCGTCTCGGGCTGGCTGGACAACTCCAACACGCTGCTCTACGACCGGCGGGGAGCGGACGCGACCTCGAGCCTGTGGAATCAGCTGACCGGCGAAGCCGTGACCGGCCCGGCGGCAGGGCGGAAGCTCACCCCGCTGCCGATCGAGCTCAGCACCTGGGCCGAGTGGCGGCGGAATCATCCCGGAACCACCGTCATGGCGCCCGACGCGGGTTCGAAACCCCTCTACAAACGCGATCCCTACCACTCCTACCGGGGCTCCGACATCCTGCGGTTCCCGGTCGAACCCAAGGCCCCGGGTGGAGACCTCGCCCTCAAAGACCTGGTGGCCGTCGTCACCCACTCCGGCCGCGACACCGTCTTCGCCCTTCCCTATCTCGAGTTCGCGGTGGGTGAGAACCCGGGAACATGGGCGGCGCTGCTCGGCGAGGATGTCTTTTTGATCGACTACGATGCCGAGCTCGGCACCTTCGCCATCGCGCCGCGCGACGACGGCGTCGCTGCTCCGCCGGTTCGATTCGCCTACTGGTTCGAGTGGTACTCGCTCCACCCGGAGGCGAAACCGCTGCCGTAGCCGCTGGCCGTGACCGCAACCGTGGCCGTGGCAGCACGAACCGTGACCGCATTCACCTGAACCCCTTGCAAAATCCACGAACTGGCCATTGAGGTTTCCCGATCCTCGCCACCATCAGGCCGGCGAGGGCGCCGGCCCCACAATGGATCTCAGCCTGTTGCAGCGCCGGCGCCCTCACCGGCGTCACGACCTGGGTCGTTGATTCTCCGAGGACCAGGCCTTTTGCAAGAGGCTCACCTGACACACGGGCAGAAAAACGGCGCCCCGATCGGGGCGCCGTTTGCGTGTTTGCGCGGCGTCGCCTACGGAGTCGAGCTGCTCCACGCACCGGTGTCGCCCGACTCGAAGCCGTCGGCGAAGATAACCGAAGCGTCGCCGCAGACGAAGGTGCCGCCGAGGACCTCGATGTCATCCACCGCCCACCAGTAGTCGTAGGTGGCGTCGTAGTAGTGGAACCGGAGCTCGACGTCGGTCTGGTCGACGGCCTGAGCCGAGATGTCGACCACGACGTTGCCGGAGGTGTCGGCGCCCGAGAAGTTGGCGACATTGACCCAGACGCCGCCGGTGGCCGCCGAACGGATGTCGACATCGCACTGCTCGTTGCCGCCGCCGCTGTACCAGTTGAAGTCGTGGTTGAAACGAAGCTCGACCTGCTCGTGACCGGTGCAGTCCACCGGCGCCGAGATGAGCTCTTCGTCGTGGGTGACGCCGGTCCCCGCGTTGTCCGAATCGACGATGGCGAAGGGTTCGCTGAGCGCCAGCGTCCGGCTGCCCGGGTTGGCGGTGGTCCAGGTCGCGGCCGCACCGGTGGCGGTTCCGTTGTGGACGACGGTCCAGGCCGCCGGGATGCCGGCGGAGAAGTCCTCGAGCACGAGGCTCGTGTGAACCAGTTCACCGACCGGAACCGTGAGCAGAGCGGTCGCGCCCGGGAAGGGACCGCCGCTGGCCGACATGATGTCGCCCATGTCGAAAATGACGCTCTCGCCGCAGACGGCTGCAGAACCGACGGCGAATTCGACCGGCAGCGCCGAGGTCACGACGGCTCCGGCGCCGATGTCCCCGAAGGCGGCGGCGCCGTTGCTGATCACCACCGGCCCGGTTGAACCGGCGTTGAGCGAGATCTCCGCTCCGACGCCGAGGGCGTCGGCGGAGCACGCTGCGTTCCGCACCATCGGGTTGAAGCGCCAGGTCTCGCCGGGTTCGAGGACGGCGTTGCCGTTGCCGCTCACCTCGGCCAGCTCGTCGCTGCCTGCCGGCACCAGATTGAGGCTGGTCGAACACAGGTACGACTCGATGAGGGGGTAGATGTCCGACATCATCATGCCGCGGTTGCCGACCCCCGCGGTGGTGCAGCCGCCGCAGTGGTGGAGCCCGATGAGCTTGTCGTCCGCGTCGCGGTAGATCGGCGAACCCGAGCTACCGCCCTCGGTGTCGAGGGTGTCGTAGTAGCGCAGGTTGGGAGCGTCGGCGTCGACGTTGGCGCCGTCGCCGTGGGCGATCTCGTGCGGCCGGCCGTCGGGGTGCTGGATGATGTAGATGCCCTCGCCGTCGGTGATCGGGTTCGGATCGGCGACCGCGTACCCGAAGGTGCTCGCCGGATCGCCGAGAACCGAGTTGAGGGTGAAGTCGAGGGTCGACACCGTCGCCTCGCAATCGCCGAGGGGCGAAGAAACCACGATGTCGTCACAGCGGAAACTCTGCCAGTCGGGGGTGGTCGGTCCGCTGCCGCAGTTCTGGTTGTAGTACTTGAAGACAAACTCCGTGGTGTCGCACTCGGCCTGGCTGGTGATGCAGTGGTCGTTGCTGAGCACGAAGTTGTTGGGCGACACGTTGGAACCCGAGCACCAGAGACCGCTGGTCGGGTTCGAGCCGACGTTCATGAGACCGACCGACGCCATCACGTTGGCCCATTTGCCGGCGTCGGACTGGTAGCAGATGACGTCCTCGAAGTCGTCCGGCGGGCAGATGCTCTCCGGACCCGAAGCCGAGCCGCCGAACGGGTCGATGTCGCCGACGATCATCCGGTCGATGCTGAACGGCGGCGTCGCGTAGGCGTGCCGGAAGTGGAGCTCGAGGTGGATCTCCTCGCCGCGCGCCGACAGCCCCCAGAACGAGCCCATGTCTTTGGGCCCCCGACCGGTGATGGTCTCGACCACGTGCCCGGTCGCCGAACGAACGACCAGCGCGTCGCCCGCCCTCAGGTTGACCCCGACGAAGTGAGGCTTGAGGAAGAACGCGTCCTCGATCCGGATGGCGTCGCCCCAGATCCGGACCTCGCCGACGGCCGCGGCCCGGTCGAGATCGGGAACGAGCCGGTAATCCCGCCCCTGCCCGACCGACACCCTCTCCGGGCGGTTGATGGGTTTGCCGGCCTCGATGGTGGCGGGTGCACAGAGGACGACCACGCTGGCGAGAACGCCGACGAGCTGCGATGCTTTCATTCCGACCTCCCTGGGTTCCGCCCGCTGCCGACGGCGGGCGGAAATTGAGACTGCTGTTTACACGGTAGCACGGGCAGGCAGCCGCGCCGGCGCGGGACGAAAAGAAACGGCGCCCCGAGCGGGGCGCCGTTTGAGTCGTTTCGGAGCTCGGGTTATGGAGTCGTGATCGTCCATGCACTCGTGGTGCCCGACTCGAAGCCGTCGGCGAAGTACGTTGAGCAACCCAAGGCGAGACGACACGCCTGGCGCGGATGCATCGTCGGCCACAGCAGACAGCTCGTGAATACTACGGGTCAAGGACTCGTCGCCGACCAGGCCGTGGTTCCTCCGGACTCGAAGCCGTCGGAAAACAGCGAACCGTCGAGGGAGATGTCATCGATGTACCAGCCGTCGTCGCTCGTGTTCGAGTCCGAGCTGTAGCGGAACCGAACCCGGGCGTCGCCGGCGCCGTTGAGACCCGGGAGCGGGATCTCGACCCTCGACCAGGACGATTGCGTACCGGTGTAGGTCGCCACCTCGTGCCAGGATCCTCCGCCGTCGGAGGACCATTCGACATGGCCGTAGTCATAGTTGCTCTCAATGGCATAACGATGCCAGAAGACGAGACGCACCCCGGTGGAACCGCGGAAGTCGAGGGGCGGCGCCGAGAGCGAGATGTTCGCGCTGTGGGGGGAGCTGCCTCCTGGACTCTCGTGCCAGGAGCGCACCGGGCTGTGCGACAGGTTGCTGACGATGGCCCAGGAGGGATCCGCCGTCCAACCGATGTTGCCCGCCTCGACGTCATCGAAGAGGGCGCGCGCGAACGGGTCGAGGACGAAGTCCTGAATCGTCGTGTTGCCTCCGGTGGCGACCACGCCGGCGGCGGTCGCGCCGTGGTGCCCCGGGGCCCGCGCAACCACGTCGTAGGTTCCGTCCGGGAGCATCAGGTCATAGCTGCCGGTGGCCGGACCGGCTGCGGTTGAAAAGGGCCCGGCGGTGACGGTGCCCTCGACGGGCAGGCCGGTCGCCGAATCAGTCACCGTGCCGGCGATGTGGGCAGCGGTGCTCGGGTCGAGGATCCAGACAAAAGCCGCGCGCACCGTTCCCCAGTACCCCGCGCTGTCCCGACCGCGGAAGTAGACCGTGTGACGGCCGTCGGCGAGCCCTGAGGAACCGAAGGAGGCTGTGACACTCTCGATGGAGCTGTCGAAGGCGCCGTCGGCGGCGGCCATGGGGATGGCCACCGCGCCCGCCTGCCACGGCGGCACATCGAGGTAGATCTCAGCGTCGGCGATGGTTTCGACCGACACCGGCGGCGAGGTCTCGCCGGGGCCGAAACGGGTGTCGTCGACGACCGCGGTGACCATCACCGTCTCTCCGGGACCGGGCGCGCTCGGCAGCGCCGCCGGCGACAGCACTTCGGGTCCCGACGATTGGGTGTAGGGCGCGCGTGCGGCCCGCGCAGCGTAGAGCAGCGCCTGCAGGTTGTCCGGATAGACGGTGCTCTCATAGAGTGCGCAGTTCTCGAAGAACTCGGTGCCGAGCTCGAAGGTATAGGCCGGTATCCCGATCCGGCCGTACGCCCAGTCCTTGGTCGCGCCGTCGACCGCGTAGAGGCTGCCGAGCCGGGCGTAGTAACCGTTGAAGTGCGAGAACTTCCGCCCCAGCCGGAGGATCTGGGTGTTGTTGGGGGCCGGGGGATCCTGGAACCCGAAGGCGGTGAGCACGTCGCCGCCGGAGCTGTGGATGTCGAGGAAGATACCGGTGGCGTCATCGGGGGCGGGTGTCGTGAGATCGTCCGGCCGCCAATCGGGGAAGGTGGCGGCGACGTAGGTCTGCACCGCCTGGGTTTCGGGCTCCGACGCCGCAGCTGGGCCACGGTAGGTCTGGTCGCACTGCGAACCGCTCGAGCCGCCGCAGCACCCCCAATAGAAGTCGAAGTTGCGGTTGAGATCGGCGCCGCGGTCACTGGAGGTCGCGCCGCAGTAGTTCTCGTTGGTGTTCTTTCGCCACGACAGGCCGGTCTCGGCCTTCTTGCGACCGTCGGGATTGGTCTGGAGCAAGAGGTGGACCTCGTGGTGATCGAGGAGCCAGGTGACATCGGGGTCGAGGCCGTAGTTGACGAGCAGGTGCTCGGCAAAGCGGGTGACGGTTTCCGCGGTCACGAGCTCGCGGGCGTGGATGGCGCCGTTGACCCACAGATCCGGCTTGTCGGCCGAGGGGATTCCGTTGCTGGTATTGGTCAGACGCAGGACCATCAGGTCGTAGCCCGCGTTGCCGCCGGGCTCGGTCTTCTCCCACGAGTCGCCGATGTCAATCCATTCCGCGAGATCCGGATACGCCACCGCCAGTCCGGCGCCGGTGGCGAGAGTCTCTTCCACCGTCCGGTAACAGGGAAAACCCGGGATACCCTCGGTCTGGTTCTTGAGTCGAACGAACGGCGTGGTGTACTTGTCCGTCAACTCTTCGTCGATTGAGTAGTGAAGACCGAAATCGCGCAGCACCTGCTCGCCATCAGGGTCCACTGCCGCGTCGAGCATTCCCTTTTCCGGATGGTAGGCCCAGACGTCGATCCACTGCTCCAGAAACGCCACCTCGGCGGGGTCGGCGACCTCGATGTGGACGACGACGAAGTCGGGCACGGTCGACAGGGGTTCGGCGGCGCGGACCGCCTGCGGCGGCGCCGACACGATCGCGCACGCCGTCAACACAAGACCAAAACTGAAACCACTCAGACGCATGGAAATCCTCACAGGTGACCTGGAAATCGGACCTTCAAATGGTAGCAGAAACGGCTCGAGCCGAGGTGCGGATGCTGGAAGCCGACGCAGCTGCCGAGCCCGGTTTCGACCGCTGGCGGCGAACCCGGTCGTCGGACACGGATACGGAAACGGATACGGACGCGGGCGCGGACTCGGACGCGGACTCGAATCCGGGATGTTGACAAACAGGACGTCGAGGTCCTAATATCCCTCGCGATGCTGACGCGCAGTGCAGAATACGCGGTTCGCGCCCTCTCCCTGCTCGCCCTCCGCGAGGGGGACAGCGCGCTCCACTCCGCCGAGATCGCCGACGCGCTCGATCTGCCGCCGCAGTTTCTGACCAAGATCCTCCGCCGTTTGAAAGCCACCGATCTGGTGACGTCACAGCGCGGCCGCGCCGGTGGTTTCCGTCTCAACCGGCCGGCCGACGAGATCTCGCTGCTGGCGGTGGTTCGACCGTTTCAGGACGGGCTGACCGGGGTCGAGTGCCTCCTCGGTCAGGCGAACTGCAACGACAGCGACACCTGTCCGCTGCACGACAGGCTGACCGGGATCCGCCGGTCGTTCCACGATCTACTGGCCGGCACGACCCTCGCGGAGATCGCCCAGCGAGCGGTTCGGACCGGCGCAACCATCCCGGTTTCCGCGCACCGACGCGAAACCGATGGATAATGCACGAAATCAATTCGGCGTCGTGTTGAGGGGGTATTGATGAGTGTCCAGATCGAGAAGTTCAGCTACGACGACGCGATTGTCCGTCGTTTCACCCTGGTGACCTTCGTCTGGGGGGTCGTCGGGATGTTGGTCGGCCTGATCGTGGCCCTCGAGCTCGCGGCGCCGCTGTTCAACTTCGAGCTGCCCTGGCTGAGCTTCGGCCGGCTCCGGCCGCTGCACACCAATGCGGTGATCTTCGCCTTTGCCGGCAACGCGGTCTTCGCCGGGGTCTACTACTCCATGCAGCGGCTGCTGAAGACGCCGATGTTTTCCAAGGCGCTGAGCAACATCCACTTCTGGGGATGGCAGCTGATCATCGTCTCGGCGGCGATCACCCTGCCCCTGGGCATCACCCAGGGCAAGGAGTACGCCGAGCTCCAGTGGCCCATCGACATCGCCATCGCACTCGTGTGGATCGTCTTCGCCGTCAACTTCTTCGGCACCATCGCCAAACGGCGCGAACGCCACCTCTATGTCGCGATCTGGTTCTACATCGCCACCATCATCACCATCACGGTCCTGCACGTCTTCAACAACCTGGTGGTTCCGGCCGGGCTCTTCCGCTCGTACCCGATCTACGCCGGGGTGCAGGACGCCTTCATGCAGTGGTGGTACGGCCACAACGCGGTCGGTTTCCTGCTGACGACGCCCTTCCTCGGGATCATGTACTACTTCCTGCCCAAGGCGGCGAATCGGCCGGTCTTCTCCTACCGGCTGTCCATCATCCACTTCTGGACCCTGGTCTTTCTCTATATCTGGGCCGGCCCCCACCACCTCCACTACACCGCCCTGCCGGCCTGGGCCTCGACCCTGGGAATGCTCTTCTCGGTGATGCTCTGGATGCCGTCCTGGGGCGGGATGCTCAACGGGT
>JAHECW010000079.1 GCA_024641545.1 Acidobacteriota bacterium | reverse complement strand
CCGCGCTCGTCTCGGACGATGGTTCCCCCCGGGAAGAAGCGCAACCTGTGGTCGAACTCACAACAAGTCCCAGGGCGACGATCGTCGCCGAGAACCCACAAGCTCGGAAGATGAACCTCATCCGGGCACGGGGACAGTCCTGCGCTGCGTGCTGCATCATCGCGGTGCGGGCTGGTCCGATCTCACCTGGCGTGATCCAGGGCAATGGCGAATCTGACGGAGAGCTTGGTCAGCTCTCCGGTGCCGTCAACTTCTACTACCACCGGATCCAGCGTCTGGATCGTCTCGCCATCGGCGTTCTTGACCTGGATGGCGATTTCGAGCCCACGCATCCGGTCGAAAACAGCCGATGTGAGGGTGTGGTCGACTTTTCGTCTGATCTCCTTGGTTCCGCCCATGGCCCCGGAAATGAGCGAGTCGATATCGATCTCGGTCGCCGAAGGGCGAATCTGATTGGGCGCGCCTCCCGAATATCTCCCGGAGCGGAGGCCTTCGAGTTCGGCGAGGATGTCGAGCTGGTTCGAAACGTGGACTCGTTTGACCGGGGGGAGTTCGGTGGCCGGCGCTGCAACGCTCCGCTGCCCGAAGTCCACGTGCTCCGCCGCATCGATCTCCGGCTCCGACGTAGCGCTCGCCACCGGTCCCGCCGCCGGCGCCTGGTCGTTCCGGGGTTCGTGCCCGACCTGGACGGCGGGGGGGGGCTCGGCAACGACTTTTTCGGAGGGGAATCGGTCCTCGCTGGCGGCCTCCGGCTGGTGGGCATCTTCGATGACCGGATCCGGAGCGAACTCGGTCGCGGGGGGCTCGGTGCTCGAGGAGCCAAAGCCGTCGAGTGGTCCCTCGGCGGCGGGTCGAACCCCGGTTTCGGTCGGAGCTGCGAACACATCCGAACCGCTCGCCGCCGACGCCGGCCCAGGCCTGGGCGGCGCCACCATGGTCGTCGGTGTCGGCGCCGCCGGCGGTCGAACAGGTTCGGCGTCCGAGACCACGCCCTCTTCGGCCGCGCGGGCGAGCGAGGCGGCGGAAATCGACTCCGGCCGGCGTGGCTTCATCGCGGGCCGCACCGGGACGGAGGCGGGCGAGATGCCGCCGGGTTGGGACGAAGCCATCCGTTTTCGCAGCTTCTTCAGGGTGAGTTTTGTGATTTCCTTGAGGGTCTCGAAGACTCCGTCGCCATTGATGGCGGACGCCTCGAAGTGCGGGTGCCCGGAGTTCGCATTGAGATCGCCGTTGAGCTCGTCGACGGTCAGGATGTTCTTCAAATCGCGTTTGTTGTACTGGAGAACCAGCGGCAGATCGTTCATCTCGAGACCGAGGTCTTCGAGGTTGTCGAGCAGGCTCGTCAGGCTCTCGATATTCGCTTCGCGCATGGGGCGCTGCGAGTCGGCGACGAAAACCAGCCCATCGACGCCTTTGAGGACCAACTTCCGGGTCGTGTTGTAAAACACCTGGCCCGGGACGGTATAGAGTTGGAGGCGGGTCTTGAACCCGCCGATGGTTCCGACCTCGATGGGAAGAAGATCGAAGAACAGGGTCCGATCCGACTCGGTTTCGAGGGAAACCATCTCACCGCGGGAGTTGGGTGTGGTCTTGGCGTAGATGTACGACAGGTTTGATGTTTTCCCGCACAGGCCCGGACCGTAATACACGATCTTCGCGGCCATCTGCATCGTTGCCCAATTGAAGAAAACCATTTTGGTGTCGTTACCTCTTCAGCCAGCTCAAAGCTAACACACCGTCTTTGACGGGGTCAATTTAGTTCTGATGCTGCTGGCGACGGCGAAAATCGGCGATTTGGGCAGCCATTCCCAGCGCCCGGGTCGGCGGCCCCTTCGAGGGTTGCGGCACCTGATTCTCAGCGCCGGCCCGAGGGACTGACGGCGGCCGGGATGGGCGGAGGCCTGAGCCCACACAGGCATGAGAGGAGAATCGGAGGAATCGGACGGAAGTGCTACCATGTTCTAGGCTTGCGTGTATTTTCGGTTTGTGAGAGATTTGACGAGTCGGAGGCCGGGCCGAGTACTTGCGGTCCGTCAACGGGGGAGTCCCGAGTGAATCTGAGCCGGCGTCTGCTCAAGGTGCTGTGCGCCATCGTCGAGTTGTATATCCGCTCGGGCGGACCGGTCGCGTCCCGCGACGTCGCCCGGGTTTCCGGTCTCGGTCTGTCGTCGGCCACCATCCGTAACATCATGTCGGAGCTCGAGGAGTCGGGTTACCTCAGCAGGCCCCACGCGTCGGCCGGGACGGTGCCGTCGGACCGTACGTTGCGGCTCTATGTCGATACCGTGTCGAGCGGCTGTCGGCTCTCGCCGGCGACCCAGCGCAAAGTGGCGGACCGGATGCAGGCGGTTCGACGCGAGCTCGTCGAGGATTTCGCTTGGGTAGCCAGACTCACTGCCGACGTGACCCAGGAGGCGGGCCTTGCGGTGCGCCCGTTTGGGAACGGACGGTTCCTCGAAGCGGTGTCCCTCGTGGCAATGGAGGGAAGCCGGGTGCTCGGGTTGGTGGTGACGGCCGACGGCACGGTGGAGAAGCGGCTTTTGACACTCGACCACGAGCTCACCCGTGATCGACTCCATGAGATCGCCAACTACCTCTCTTCGGAGTTCCGCGGGTTGAACCTCGATGAGGTCACGGCTGCGGTGCAGTCTTCCGCCGACGGACGACTCGAGGACAGCCGGGATGCACTCGAACAGCAGGCATTTGAGATCATCCGCAGCCTGGTCCCGCAGATCGACCCGCGGGTCGAGGTTCAGGTGGCCGGGACCGATCATCTGCTTCAAACCGACGATTTCACTGAAATCAAACGAGTGCGGTCGTTGTTCGCAACGTTGGACGACGAACAACGCATCGTCCGAGAGATTCGCAAGGCGCTGGCGCGTGGATCGACTCAGGTCATCATCGGTCGAGAGTCCGCGCTGACGGCGTCGGGCGAGCTTGGTATGGTGACGACGCTGTTTTACCGAAACGGCGAGAGGGCCGGCGCATTGGGCGTGGTCGGTCCGCGGAGAATGGACTACAGGCGAATCGTACCGATTGTCGAGTTCATCGGCGATTCGTTGACCAAGATGTTGCAGGAACCTGGAGCGATGCATGGGTGAAAAGAACGGAGCGCCCGCGGACTTCCCCGCGGAGGTGTCTGAGGACATTGAAATCGAGTTCATCGATGAAGACAGCGGGGCGAAGGTGCCGCCGGAGGTGGTCGAGCCGCCGGCTGAGGTCACGGACCTCGAGCCGGTGGATCTCGGACCGTCGGTGGAGGTCGAGATCGAGCGCCTCGAGAGCGAACTCGACGAGCTCAGGGATATCCACCTCAGGAAGCTGGCGGAGTTCGACAACTTCCGCAAACGCACCGAGCGTGAGCGCGTTGAAATCAAGCGGCACGCCAATGAGGAGATGCTCCGGGATCTCCTCCCGGTGCTCGACAATTTCGAACGTGCGCTCGAGCACAGTGCGGACGCCGAGTCCGGTGCCTTCAGAGAAGGTGTCGAGATGATCGCGAGACAGCTGTGGGACGCTCTCGAACGGCAGGGGGTCGAAGTTGTGAACCCCATGGGTCAGCGATTCTCCCCCGAATTTCACGAGGCGGTTCACCGCGTCGAGAACTGCGAATTGGAACCGGGCACCATCGCATCGGTGCTCGCCAAGGGGTATCTGTGCAACGGGCGTCTGATTCGTCCGGCCATGGTCGGTGTGGTTGCCGACACCCCGAGAACCACCGACCCCACCATCCGATCGATTTCGGCCGAACCGGGCACTGGAGAGGCCGATGAGTAAGATCATCGGGATCGATCTCGGCACCACCAACTCGTGCGCAGCGGTGGTTGATGTCACCAAACCCATGGTGATCCCGAACCGAGAAGGTGCAAGGACGACCCCGTCCGTCGTGGCCTTCACCTCCGACGATGCGCGCCTGGTCGGCCAGATCGCCCGTCGGCAGGCGATGACCAACCCGATGAACACCGCGTACGCCGTGAAACGGCTCATCGGCCGGAAGTTCGACTCGGAAGAAGTCAAGTGGGCGCGCACGCTGGTTCCGTACGCGATCGTCGAATCCGATAACGGCGACGCCAGCGTCGAGGTCAAGGGGCGGCGCTACAGTCCGCCCGAAATATCCGCGTTCGTCCTTCGCGAGATCAAGGAATTCGCGGAGGAGTTCCTCGGGGAAGAGGTCGACCAGGCGATCATCACCGTACCGGCCTACTTTGACGACAGCCAGCGCCAGGCGACCAAGGACGCCGGGACCATCGCCGGTCTCGAAGTCCTGCGGATCATCAACGAGCCGACCGCAGCCTCGTTGGCGTACGGGTTCGGCAAGAAGACCAACGAGACCATTGCGGTCTACGACCTCGGCGGCGGCACCTTCGATATCTCGGTGCTCGAGATCGGCGACGGGATCTACGAGGTCAAATCCACCGCCGGGGATACCTTCCTCGGTGGCGAGGACTTCGATTCTCGGATCATGGAGTACATCCTCGAGCAGTTCAAGGTCGATACCGGCCTCGACCTCTCCGACGACATGATGGCCATGCAGCGGATCAAGGAAGCCGCAGAATCCGCCAAGTGCGCCCTCTCGAGCTGCGATGTGCACGAGATCTCACTGCCCTTCATCGCCGCCGACCATACCGGGCCCAAGCACCTCCAGATGCGATTGACCCAGAGCCAGGTCGAGGATTTGGTGGGCGATCTCGTCGAGCGCACCCTCGAACCGTGTCGGAACGCCCTCGAGGCGGCACGGCTGTCACCGACCGAGATCGACCAGGTGATCCTGGTTGGAGGTCAGACGCGGATGCCTCTGGTCCTCAAGGTCGTCACCGAGTTCTTCGGGCGGGCGCCGTGCCAGGACATCAATCCCGACGAGGTGGTCGGCGTCGGTGCAGCCATCCAGGCGGGCATCCTTCAGGGCGAGGTCAAGGACCTGATCCTGCTCGACGTCACCCCGCTGTCTCTCGGGATCGAGACTCACGGCGGGCTCTTCACAAAGATCATCGATCGGAACTCCACGATCCCGACCAAGAAGAGCATGATCTTCACCACCGTCGCCGACAATCAGACCAGCGTGACAGTGCACGTTCTCCAGGGTGAACGCGGCATCTCGATCGAGAACCGCTCCCTCGGACGGTTTGACCTTGTCGGAATCCCCCCCTCGCCGAGAGGCGTGCCGCAGATCGAGGTGACCTTTTCCATCGACTCGAACGGCATCGTCAACGTCGGTGCGCGGGATATGGCCACCGGTAAGGAGCAGAGCATCGACGTGAGCCCGGCAGGCGGGCTTTCCAAAGCGGAGATCGACGCTCTCATCGCCGAAGCCGACATGCACCGTGTCGACGACCAGGACCGGCGCGAGATCCGGCTCCTGCAGAACCGCCTCGAGGGTCTCATCCACAACAATGATCGCGTATTCAAGGAGTTCGGCGCAGCTCTGGCTCAGGTGGAGCGGGACGAGGTGCGCGGCACCCTTGATCGTGCCCGTAAGGCTCTCGCCAACGAGGAACGATCAGTGCTCGAAGAGGCGGTGCTTGCGGTCCAGACCGCAGGCCAGATCCTGACCCAGGTCATCATGGTCGATCCGATGGCCGCCCTCGGGATCGACATGAAGGTTGCCAGGGATTCGCAACCGGATGAGGAAAGCTGACACTCGAACAATGGGCACAGACCAAGCGAGGGATTACTACGATGTCCTGGGCGTTGCTCGTGACGCCTCCGTCAACGAAATCAAAAAGGCCTACCGCGGCCTGGCGGTGAAGTACCACCCGGATCGGAACCCGGGAAATGCCGAGGCCGAGGAAAAGTTCAAGGAAGCGGCGCAAGCGTACGCCATTTTGTCCGACACGGAGAAGCGCTCGCGGTACGATCGGTTCGGCCATCAAGGGGTCGGCGACCAGCCGTTCACGGGTTTCGATCCCGGCGCGTTCGGCGATTTCGCCGATATTCTCGGCGATCTCTTCGGTTTTGGCGACATTTTCGGTGGACGCGGGGGCCGTCGCGGCCAACGTCGCCGACGCGGCCACGACCTGCAGTACACCTTGCGGATCTCTCTCGACGAAGCGGCCAAGGGAATCGAAAAACCGATTCGAGTGCCGCGACTCGAGCGATGCGACACCTGTGACGGAACCGGCTCCAAACCCGGAACCACGCCGGAACCGTGCGGCACCTGCGGCGGCAACGGCCAGGTCATGTTTCGGCGCGGCTTTCTCTCGGTGGCCCAGACCTGCCCCACGTGTTCCGGCGCCGGTCGCGTCAATCGCTATCCATGTGAGCCCTGCGGCGGCCACGGGAGGGTCGAAAAGGAAGCGACCCTGGTGGTCAAGATACCGGCTGGCGTCGACAACGGCATGCGCCTGCGGTTGGCGGGAGAAGGGGAGGACGGGCCCCAGGGCGGTCAGGCCGGGGATCTCTTCGTCGTGATCGGGGTGACGCCCCACGAGGTCTTCTCCAGAGACGGCGATGACCTCCACATGGAACTCCCGATCTCCGTGTTTCAGGCCATTTTGGGCGCCGAGGTCTCGGCCACGACGATTCTGAATCAAGCCGTCGAGATCGAAATTTCCCCCGGGACCCAACCGGGTGAGGTCTTCCGGGTTCGAGGCGCCGGGATGCCCAACATCAACGGCCGGCGATCCGGCGACCTTCACGTGCACTTCAAAGTCGTCGTCCCGCAGAAGCTCAACTCTGAGCAACGACAGCTGATCGGAGAGGTCGCCCGCATCGGCGGTGGCTTCGAACCGGAAGATCAGCGAAGCCTCTTCGAACGGCTCAAGCAAGCCTTTGCCGGTGACTGATCCGACATCATGTCGGACTACATCGAGATCCGTACGAATCTCCCCGAAGCAACCGAGGACCAGCTCGCCGAGGCATTAACTGCGCTGGCGGTTCTCGGAGTCCAGGTCGCTCCGCAGGACGGCGGTCGAATCGATGTCGCGGTCTGGGTCAGAGCCGGCGACGAGGCCGTGGTGGAGAGCATCGAATCGGTTCTGAGGAATCTGGACTCCGACGCGGTGCGAATCCGGGAGCAACCCGAAAAGGACTGGTCAGCCGAGTGGCGACAGGGGCTGTCCGCGTTCAAAGTCGGCCGTCGCTGGTGGATCGACCCCCATCCGGAGCTCTCGACCGCCGCGCCGAATGGCCGTTTCCGGCTTGCCGTGGAACCCTGTGCGGCCTTCGGCAGCGGGACTCACGAATCGACTCAGCTCGTGCTGATGGAGCTCGAGGAAAGAGACTGCAGAACGCTCAGAATCCTCGACATCGGGACCGGGTCCGGAGTTCTGGCGATCGCCGCCGACCGCCTCGGATCGGAGCTTGTGGTTGCCCTCGACACCGACCCGCTGGCGGCCTGGGAAGCTCGGACCACCGGGCGGCGCCAATCATGGAGCTGTCGACCGCTGGTGATTGCAGGAGGCGTCGACTGTCTCGGCGAGGTTGGGTTCGACCTCGTGCTGTGCAACATGATCGTGTCCAACTTCAGCCCGCTTCTCGGCGACATCCGCCGCCTCCTCGCCGCCGACGGCACCGTGATCCTGTCGGGAATCCTCGATACCGAGGCAGATGAGGTCGAGCGGATCCTCGGTGGACGTGGGATGGCGGCGGTGGGAACCCGGGAACTCGGCGGCTGGATCAGCGTTCTCGCGGTCCGATCAGGAGCCGCACCATGAAGCAGCCGCCATGGCTGCTGGCCGCGTCGGGTGAGCTCGAGAAGGGACGCCGTGTGGTCCTTGACGGCGATGAAGCCCGTCATGCCGGCGGGCCGCTTCGGTTGATCACCGGCAGTCCGGTGGTGCTGACCGATGGGGCCGGATCGGTGGCGGCGGGCAGCCTCGTCATCGAGCGGCGGGGCGCCGCCGAGGTTGTCGTCGAATCGGTGGGCCGGGTGCCGCGGCCGATCCCCGGGCTCAGTCTGGCGGTCGCGGTCCTGGCGGGCTCTGCCATGGACGTGGTCGCTCAGAAAGCGGTGGAGCTCGGTGTCGACCGTTTGATCCCGGTGTGTTGTGCGCGCAGCCAGCTCAGCTTGAAACGGGCGGCGACCCGGGTCGACCATTGGCGTCGAATCAGCCGGCAGGCGCTCAAACAATGCCGACGAGCCTGGGCGATGGATGTGGCGTCGCCGGCCTCGCTGGCGGAACTCCTGCAACTGGCAGACGCCGACCGCGGCGTGGTGGCCGATGCCGGAGGCGGGACATTGGCTGAGCTTCCCCGCCGCCGGGAGCGGGTCCTTCTGATCGGTCCCGAGGGTGGTTTTTCAGCCGAGGAAGACGCGGCCCTCGATGCGGCGGGATGGCCGAGACTCCGTTTCGCGCGCCATGTCCTGCGTGCGGAGACAGCCGCCATCGCCGGCGCGGCGATCTTGAGCGAATTCAACCATCGGTGAACCCGGGTCTCGCACCGGGTTTCGTGACGAGGGCGACGACCGCGGTGGAGAGCCGGTGCGAGGTCCGGGTTAAACTCCACCGATGATTGACGAACCTGTCTGGATCGACTCGCACGCCCATCTCACCATGTTCTCGGCGAACGAGATCCCCGATGTTCTCGGCCGCGCCGCGGAACAGGGGGTCAGGGGCATCCTGGTGCCGGCAACCAACTCCGACGACCTCGACACGGCGTTGGAGATCGCCGAGAAGTACCCGGCGGTGGTGGCCGCTGCGGGAATCCACCCCCATGACTCCGGGTCCTTGGACGCGGGGCTCAAACGCCGCATCCAGCGCGCGATCCAGCGTCCCGGTGTCGTTGCGGTCGGCGAGATCGGGCTCGACTACCACTACATGAACTCGCCCCGGGAGGATCAGGTCGCGGCGCTCGAATGGCAGCTCGATCTCGCCCTCGAAGCGGACCTGCCGGTGGTGCTCCACAATCGAGAGTCGTGGGAGGATCTCGAACCCGCGCTGACCTCGCGTTGTCCCGGACTCCGCGGCGTCGCCCATTCCTTCACCGAGGATGGGGAACGAGCTCTCCGGGTGGTTGCACTCGGACTCGTTGTCGGGATCTCCGGTATGGTGACCTTCAAGGGGGCCGACAACATCCGCCAGATGGCGGCGGTCCTGGCGCCGGAAAACGTGATGGTCGAGACCGACAGCCCGTTTCTCAGCCCTGTTCCGCACCGGGGTCAACGCAACGAGCCCGCCTACGTGGTCGAGGTCGGCCGTCAATTGGCTGAGCTATGGTCCATGGAGATGGCCGCGATTGCGCGGTCGTCGACGACCGTCTTTCGGCGTCTATTCGGGCTGGCGGAGAATTGGCCGGGGCGTTGAGATCAGCGGTCGGATCTTTCGATCAGGCCTTTTTTGGGCGCCGACCTCGGCGCCTTTTCACATCCTTGACGTTGATCAAGAGCATGTTTTCGGCGCGCTCACGTGTCACTTCGAATCGTTGACTTTCATCAACCGTCAGGCCGTATTGGTGAAAGAACTGAGGAGATTTGAGGCTTACCGATCTTCTTCTTCGCGACATTTGAAGAGATCCTTCTTCACCCGCCTTGTTGGAAATCTTGACGCCGATGATCTTGCGGGTCTTGTCAAAGAACAAGATCGCGAATTTGGCCGAATCGAGGCCAAAAGCGGCCACGGACGCAGCATCGAAAGAGATCAAACCACTCGGGCGAATGGTCGCTCTCGGGCTCGTGCCGGCTGCTTGTGGAGGAACGAATCTCTCAAAGGCCATCGATCACCTCCCAAAGGGATCACTTTTACGCTACAGAAAAATCGGCCTTATGTCAAGAATATCTGATGAAAATCCAAAATGGGAACCTCGAATTTTTCGCGAGGTTTCTCCATTCGCATTCCGAGTTTTCTCGTCACATCGTGATTCCATTCGCAGCGCCATCGTGTTTTTTGGCAGGTTTGTGTGTCGGTGATGCCGAGTTCGATTTGCGGTTGCGCCGGGATCGAACGACGAATTCGATATCTCGTCGACTCGATTGAATCAAGAACGGTTCGAAAGATGGCGACCGAATAGACCGGTTCAACGGCTGACGGATCGCCTTCTCCAAAATCCGCGATACACTCCAATGGATGCCGAGACCTGAATCTTCATCGACCCAGTGGATCGAGCTCGATGGTGAGGCGATAGTTCACAATTCGAGCGTTTTTCGGTCCATTCTCTCCCCCGAAACCCTCCTGCTCGGGGTGGTGAAAGCAAACGCCTACGGCCACGGTGTTGTCGAGGTCACTTCGATCCTGGAAAAGAGCGTGGACTGGTTTGGAGTCCACGGCGCCGGCGAAGCTCGAGTGCTGCGTTCAATCGGCGTCAAGCGCCCCATCCTGATCATGGGTTTCGTGCCCGACGGCGACCTGGTCGATCTCGATGGTGATACCCACCTCCTGGTCTCGTCGATCCAGGCTCTCGAGAAGATTGCGGGCTACCGGGAGCGGTCCGGTGTTTCCCTGCCCATTCACCTCAAGATCGACACCGGTGCAAAACGCCAGGGTGTCCCCATCGCTGGGATCGACGAAGTGGTTTCCCGTGCGACGAAGCTCGGGCTCGATATCGTCGGATTGGCGACGCATTTCGCCAACATCGAGGACACTTTGGAGCACGAATTCGCCCGCGCCCAACTCGATCGTTTCAACGCGGCCCTGGAACGAACGACCAGGTTGCTCGGGGAGGTCCCGCCATTCGTTCACGCCGCGTGCTCGGCCGCCTCGCTGCTGTTTCGCGAAACCGATTTTTCCATGGCAAGGGTGGGTATTTCGCTCTACGGTCACTGGCCGTCGCGAGAAACCAAACTGTCGTGGGTGCTCGAGCACGGACGGGACGGATTTCAACTCCGCCCGGTGCTCAGCTGGCGGGCGATGGTGGGCCAATTACAGACCGTCGCCAAAGGTGAATCGGTGGGATATGGACGCACCTGGACGGCTTTGCGGGAGACCGTATTGGGAGTGATCCCGGTGGGATATGCCGATGGTTATCCGAGAGTCTTGGGGAACCGTTCGCGGGTCGGGATCCGGGGCCGTGCCGCTCCGGTGGTCGGGCGAGTTTGCATGAATATTTTGATGATCGATGTGACGGATATTCCCGATGTCGAGATCGGGGACGTGGTGACTCTCGTGGGTTCGGATGGCGAGGTTTCGATCGCGGTGGAGGAGCTGGCCGAGTTGAGTTCCTCCATCAACTACGAGTTTCTGGCGCGGCTCTCTCCCGCCATCCCGCGCTTCATTCGGCCGTGAGCCCGCACCTGATGGCCGAGGCCGCTCGTGACTACCCGTCGGCCAGCATCGTGGTCCCGACCTTTGACCGACTGTCGGATCTCCAGCGGGTGATTCGAGCGGTCCTCGACCAGGTCTCGGAGCTGTCGACGCCGTGCGAGATCGTGGTTGTGGATGACGGTTCGAGCGACGGGACCGGCGGCTGGCTCGATCACCACGGTTCCGACCTCGGTTTGACGGTGGTCAGCCAGAAGAATGCGGGCCCGGCGCGGGCAAGAAACAGAGGAGTGGACGCGTCCACGGGCGAGATCATTTTCTTTCTCGGTGACGACACCGTGCCGCAGCCCGGGTGGTTGCGCGCCCACCTCGAGACGCACCGGCTCGAGACCTCGGGACGCCCGATGGCGGTCCTCGGCTACACCGCCTTCCCCCCGGAGAACGACAGCCCCTTCCTGCGCTGGATCAACGAGTACGGGGCGCAGTTCGGCTACGCCTTGATCGAAGACCCGACGAATGTGCCCTTTAACTTCTTCTACACATCGAACATCTCGCTCTCCCGCCAGGTCTTCGAGGCGCTGGGGGGCTTCCGTGAGGACTTTCCTGCTGCGGCCTGGGAGGACATCGAGTTTGCCTACCGCGCCGTAGAATCGGGGATGTTCCTCCGATACCTCCCCGCCGCGAGGACGATTCACTCGCACCGGATTCGAGTCGCTTCCTTCTGTGCGCGGCAGGAGACCTCCGGTCGATCGGCCGCGATCTTCTCCGTGCTTCACCCCGAGCTCGAAGGCTTCCTCGGCGTCCCTTGTGTCGGCAGGCGACCCTGGCTGACCAGGATCGAACGACCCCTTCTCCGTCTCTGGATTGCGATGGGCGAGACCTTCCACGGCGCGGCTGATGGCCGCATCTATCGCCGTCTCCTCGACGGTCACTATCTCGCCGGGTTGGCTGCCGGCCTCGACGAGCTGGCCGATTCGGGTCGAGATTGACCCGTTCTCGCCGCACTTGACTGGACAACGGCACTGTCCGGTTGTTATAATAATTCAGCATAAGAAATTGGGAGGGATCCGGAGAGGCTTTCCACCTTGAGCCTACCTATTTATTGAGGCCAACCTCATTCGGCCAACCTTTTATATCCTTTCGTAATGGTCCTGCCTGCTGAGCTGAACCGCCCCTCCCACCTCCAGCTCACCGCCCTGCTCAATGCCGGGCGGTTTTCTTGTCCGCAGGTATGTCCTGCTTCTCGACCCGCCGGCGTGTCGACGAATACCGATCACGGGTGCGGGAGTGGTTGCGAGCGGTCGTGGGAGTGCTGAGCCGCCTCAGACGGGGCTGGAGGAACCGAAGTCGACGAGCGTGCCGGGATCGACGCCGATCGAGTTGAGGGCTGCAACCCATCTGTCGTCGTATGGGACATCGAAGACGATCGCTGTTGTGACCGGTGCGACGAGCCAGGAATTATCCTCGATTTCGGCTTCCAGTTGGCCCGGGTGCCAGCCCGAGTAACCCAGCACCAGCGAGAACCTCACCGGGCGCTCTCCAGCAACACATGCCGCGAGAGTCTCGGTGCTGCCGGAAACACGCAGCCCCGCCGGAAGGAGCAGATCGTCCTCCTCCACCGGAAGGTCGCCCGGCTCGGAGAGCACGAAGCCGTGGCCCGGTTCGACCGGACCCCCGGCGAGGACGCGGGGGAGCGCGGTCGGCGGCGTTTCGAGACCGAGTTCATCGAGAATATCCGAGAGCTCCACGGCGATGGGACGGTTGACGATCAGACCGAAGGCGCCGCCCTCGAGGGAGTGTGCCCCGAGGAGAACGACCGAGCGACGGAAGTTGGGATCACCGAGCGAAGGCATGGCGATGAGGAGCTTGCCGACGAGAGATTCCATTGAATCATGCTAGCAGAGGGAGAGGGAGAGGGAGAGGGGAGATCAGCGGTCACGGTCACGGAAACGGTCACGGAAACGGTCACGGCCACTGATACGGCCGCGGTTCAGCGCGCCGCTTCCGCCGCCTCCGGCGTCACCGACTCCATCCGCAGCACCCTCAGCATCGGCCGGTCGGAACGCACACCGGGCGGTGCCGGCGACAGGGGAGGCGCGAACTCGAGGGTCAGCCGGCACCTGTCCCTGACCCAGACCATCACCACGACATCGTCACCGCTGGGGGACGTCGACGCCGGAGCGCCGAGCGCTGCGGTTGCGACCTCCGGTGTCGAGCGGGAGTCGATGGCGGACCCGAGCTCGAGACGATAGGGCGTGTATCGGAGCAGGTGCTCGTTGTGCAACATGACCTGAGCCAGCCTGCCCTCCGTGTCGAAGCCGAACGCCCACGTCAGATATGGACCGGCGCGGGCGGTGAGCGTCTCGCCATCCGGTGTCGGGGCGGCCCCGAACCGCTGCTCGACCTCGACCCGCGATTGGCCCAACCCGACGCCGAGAATCGAACCACGATCGAGATCGATGACCACCGGTGTCGCGAGCTCGTCGAGAATGCTCCAAACGACGGGATCGGAGAGGAACGCACGTTCTCCCGGCAGAGTGACCGCCAGGTAGAGGTCGGTGGCTCCGCTCGCGACGATCTCGCGAAAGATGGCGTAGGCCTGATCGCGATCACCGGTGAGGAAGGAGGTCGCCTCGAGGTAGAGCGCGGTCTCGACCCTTTGCGGCCGAAGGGCAACGGCCTTCCTGAGCGCGGCGTTGGCGCCGCCGTAGTCTCCGAGATGGAAGCGTGCGCGGCCGATTTCAGCTGCGACGATGTACTGGTCCTCCGGGTCGTCGAGGTCCTCGAACCGGGCCAGAACCTCGATGAGCTCCTCATATCGGTGTTCCCGCCCGAGCTGCCGGGCACGTTCGAGCGCGGGATCGAGGTCCTGAGCCGTCGCTGCACAACAGCCGGCCAGAAAGGTCAGAATCGTGGCTGTGGCCCTGATCACGCCCCGACCTTAACATTTCCTCCGGATCGGCTAACCGGGCTAAGATCGGATCTGTGAACGAGACGTCTTCCCGCAACGAACCGGAGATCATCATCGAGCCTCCCGGCGTCGGCCTCGGCGACGAGATCGAGCGCCGGTTGCGAACCGAACTCGGGTCGTGCCCGGATGTCGCGTTTGCCCATCTCAGTCTGGTGTCGGTGGGCCGGCAGGAGCCGCCCCAACTCAGCCTTTTTGTCTGGCTCGTGCCCGAAGCCGTTGCCTCGCTCCGTGCCGCACTCAATCTTGTCTCCGAGGCGGTGGCGAGGGCGTTACCCGAAGCGGTGTTTCTCGACGTGTTGATTTTGAACTCGGCGCCGGAACTTCTCGCGTCGGTCGAGGATGCCGGTCGCCTGCTCGTCGAGCGCGATGCCGACGAGCGGAGGCGGGCCCTTGCTGCGGCGGACCGGGAGCAGGATTCGGATCCGATCCCGTCCCGAGGGGGGCTCTGGCCTTTTTGACCCCTCGGCCGTCCCGATCCGGCAGCGCCGGTGAGAGGCGGCGATCGTCCGAGGATCGCACCAGCGGGTGTTACCATGAGTTCTCGTTGAGTGTCGAGCGCTGATCCGAGCCGCCGGTGTCCGTGCCCGGCGGACACCGCAGGGAGGCGAGATGGATATCGAACGAATGGAAGAGGGCGAGGTCACGATCGTGGTCGTTCGCGGCGTGATCAAACTCGGCGAATCGGCGAAGACCTTCTCGCGATTCCTCGGTGAGGTGCTTGCGAAGGGATCCAACCCGGTCTTGATCGATCTCGAGGGAATCGATTACGTCGACTCGACCGGCCTCGGCGAACTCGTCGGATATCTCCAGCGTTTCGAGGCGCAGGGGCGCCGCTTGGCGTTCATCAACCCCGCCAGGCGTCTTCGAAAACTCTTTGAACTGACACGCCTCAACGAGGTGGTGCCGATCTTTGACGATCGCGCCCGGGCCATCGCCGAGCTCACCTGCAGCTGACGTTCGTCCGCTCCGCCGACGTCGGGGCTCTACTTCAGCGGTATCTCGTGCCGCCACCCGAAGGGGTCGTCGCCGGTCCCGGTCTGGATGCCGAGGATCGCGTCGTAGAGTTGCTGCCACCTCTCGTCGAACTCGAAGGTCCATTCGCGGTCACCATCCGCGATGCGCGCGATCCATGACACCACCGCAGCGGTGCCGCAACATGCCGCGGAATCCATCTCTCCGAGCTCATCGAGGGTGATCTTGCGTTCTTCGGTGATCCAGCCGAAGGTCGTCGAGGCGATCTCGAGGAGCGAATTTCGCGTGACCGAGGGAAGAACGCTGGTTGATTCCGGTGTGATGAGCTTGCCGTCGCGGAAGCCGAGAAAGTTGGCGGCGCCGATCTCTTCGATATATTTGTGCTCGCGCGGATCGAGGTACAGGGCTTCGGCGAATCCCCGGCTTTTCGCCTCCTGTCCCGGCGTGAACGAACAGGCGTAGTTGCCGCCGGCCTTGACGTGCCCGGAACCGCGGGGCGCTGCGCGGTCGAGCCGGCTCACCATGAACGCCTTGCCTTGATCGGGACCGAACCCACCCTTGAAGTACGGCCCCACCGGGGTGACAAAAATCCTGAAGACATACGATCGTGCCGGTTTGACTCCGACATTGTCTCCGATCCCCAGGTAGAAGGGCCGAACGTAGAGAGCAGCGCCGCTGCCGTGAGGTGGAATGTAGGGGTGGTTGGCGGCCGCCACCTCCTCGATGCCGCGGACAAAAAGCGCCTCGGGAACCTCCGGGCCGCAGAGATAGCGGGCGCCGTGGTTGAGGCGCCGGGCGTTTTCCAGGGGACGAAACGCATAGATTCGATCGTCCGGACCGCGGTGGACCTTCATTCCCTCGAAGAGCTCCTGACCGTAGTGGAGGCACTGGCTTCCTTCGGGGATGGTCATGTTGGGGTCTTCGATCAGACCGCGTACCCGCCAGATGCCGTGCTGGAAGACCGCTTCGAAACGATAGGGGCAGGCTGTGTAGTCGAATCCGAGCTTGGCGAAATCGAGGTTGGCGATCTTCCTGTGACCGGGAAAGTAGTACCTCGGCAGGCTCATCGGTCCCTCCGCTTCGTTGACGTGATCGGTGAGGTAACTCCGGATCCACGGCGGTCATCGTGACTCTGCGGATCGACGAAACCCTCGGCATTATAGCCGGTTCCCTCGGCCCCGTCATGGGCCGGTTCGAAACCTCCAGCCGATGACTCCGTAGACTACGGAGATGTCGCCTTGAGTGATCGGCGTGTCCACTCTGGAGAACGGGTCGGCGCCGGCTGTCCGCGGCGAAGCAACGGTCGACGGCATGATGCGGGGTGGTCCGCTTGGCATGTTGATTGCATTTCTGGCTGAGATGATGCGGAGGAAAGGGGACGCCATGTACTCGTTCGAAGTCAAGAGGATCTCGACCTTGTGTTTCGTGTTGGTTGCCGCCATCGGTTTCGTCGGGTGCTCGTCCGCAGAACCCACCGATGATCCGGGAGTCGAGCGCGTGGGCAAATATCTTCTGATGCACAAAGGGCCTCAATCGGAGGTGGTCGTCGGCTATCGGTTCGCCCAACAGTCGCTCGGTTCGGACTGGCTGGTGCTCGAGATGGCGATGACATCGCCCCCGAATCAGACCGCCGTGATGAAACGTGAGAACGTGGCGGTGAAGACGCCCGCCGGTGAGACGGTTCTCCTCGCCACCCAGCGCGAATTCAACGAGGCCTACGGCACCCTCCAGTCAAGGCTCCGGGCGGCGGACGTGGTGCGCGATCCGATGAACTACTGGCCGCCTCGGAAAAGCGAGTGCGCGATCCGGTTCTTCACTACGCCCGGGACCGGTGTCTCTTTCGATGAAGTCACGGTGAATGATTTCCGAGCCTGCGAGGGCAGATTACTGTTCAACATCCCGGGCGGCGTTCAAGCCGGCCGGTACATCCTCACCATCGGGCTCGACACGAGCGAGGTCGAGATCCCGATCACCTTCGCTCAGTGAACGGAGTGCTCGGTCTCTAGTGGAAATATGGAGGCCCGGTCGGGCCTCCTTTCCCGTTTCCGACCGATCCGGGCTCGATACGTTGGGGAGCGCAGGGTGAGACAACACGCCTTGCGCGGATGCGTCGTCGGCCGCAGCAGAGAGCTCGTGAAGACCCCGGGCTAGGGGAACACTCCGAGCTCGCGGTACGACACCGCGACCTTGTCGATGGCCGTGATCATCGACGCGGTCCGGAGATCCACGTCCTCGCCCCTGGTCTTCTTGATCTCGCGGATCTCGTGGTAGGCCTCGATCATGGTTTCCTCGAGACCCGAGTTGACGAGGTCGATTTCGCCGGGGCCCTTGGCGATCTCGGCGATTTCGAGGTCTGAGAAGATCCGGTTGGTGGAGCTTTCTATGGCCGACAGCAGCATTCGGCTCGAGCTCTCGACGAAGCGCTTCTCCATCCGTCCGAAGCGCACGTGCTGGAGATTCTTCAGCCACTCGAAATAGGACACCGTGACACCACCGGCGTTGATGAAGGCATCCGGCAGGATCAGCACACCGCGTTGGAAGAGGTGTTGCGACGCATCCGAGCTGATGGGTCCGTTGGCCGCCTCGGCGATGATCTTGGCCTTGATCCGGGGGGCATTGTCCATGGTGATGGCGTTCTCTAGAGCGGCGGGAATCAGGATGTCGCACTCGATCTCGAGCCCGTCATCGCGGTTGGGCAGGTCCCGGGCGCCGGGAAAGCCGAGAATCGAGCCGGTTTCCCTGCGATGGGCCATCAACGACTCGATATCGATGCCGGACGGCTTGGAGATCGACCCTTCGTACTCCACGATGCCGACGATCACCGCGCCGCCGTTTTCCTGCATGAACTTGGCGGCGTGGTATCCGACGTTGCCCAACCCCTGAACCACGACCGTCTTGCCCTCGAGACCGGGGTTCAGACCGAGGGCCCGCATGTCTTCGACGATGGTGCAGGCCTCGCGCAGACCGAAGTAGACGCCGCGCCCGGTGGCTTCGATCCGTCCGCGGATCCCGCCCTGGCCGACGGGTTTGGCGGTGACGCAACCCAGGGCGTCGATATCGTGCGGATTGAGCGTCATGTAGGTGTCGGCGATCCAGGCCATCTCGCGGCCGCTGGTGGCGAAGTCCGGAGCCGGAACATCGAGACCGGGGCCGATGAAGTTCTTCTTGTTGAGCTCGAAGGTGAACCTGCGGGTGATCCGTTCGAGCTCGCCCACCGAGTACTCGTGGGCCGAGATCCTGACGCCGCCCTTGGCGCCGCCGAACGGCACGTTGACGATGGCGCACTTGTAGGTCATCAGAGCCGCCAGCGCCATGACCTCGTCTTCGGTGACGTTGGCGGCGTAGCGGATGCCGCCCTTGGTCGGCAACTTGTGGTGGCTGTGTTCGGCCCGCCACGCGTGGATGACCTTGAGCGAGCCGTCGTCTCGAATGAGTGGAAAGGTGAAGTGGATGACGCTGTTGACACTCTTGATCTGTTCGAGCAGACCGGGCGGGTGGGCCGTCAGTGCGGCAGCTCGATCGAAATTCTGGTTGACTTGATCGAAAAAGCTGAGATCGGCGGTCATGCGGCACCCCCAGACGGTTGATTTTCAAACAATAGGCCGGGAAAGCATACCACCGACGTGACCCGAACCAGGGGCCGTCCGCCGCGAACGACTTCCGGCCCCGGTGCAACCATTTTCCCGGTTGCGGCCAATTACCGGCGATGATGCAGAATGAGAGGCTGACGATGAAGCACATGATGACAGTGACCATGTTGGTCGTAGGACTCGGGGTATCCGGGATCGGTGCGGCGGACGACGGGAGGGACGTGATGGGCGAGTCCATTCAAGTCTGGTCGGTGGAAAAGGGCGCCATGATCTCGACGACCAGGGTCGAGAAGACTGACGCCGAGTGGGAACAGGAGCTGCCTCCGGAGGTTTACAAGATCACCCGAAGGAAGGGTACCGAGATGTCGTGCTCCGGCGCCCACTGGAAGAATGACCGCGCAGGTGTGTACCGCTGCGCCGCCTGCGGGGCCGATCTCTTTGTTTCGACCACCAAGTACACGTCCGGCACCGGCTGGCCGAGCTTCTTCCAGCCGGTTCACGACGCCAACATCGGAACCGAGCGCGACGCCAGCCTGGGCATGGTCCGCACCGAGGTTCATTGCGAGCGCTGCGGTTCCCACCTCGGCCACGTCTTCGACGACGGGCCGAAACCCACCGGAAAGCGATACTGCATCAATTCGCTCGCCCTCGAGTTCGTCGAGATGAAAGTCAACAAATAATTATGAATTATGAATTATGAATTATGAATTGACAGCGACCCCTCGGCGCTCTACCGAGCATCTGCGATGTACCGAAGAAGGATCATTGGCGAGAATCCACCGGCGCCACTTCGCGCCTCTGAGCATCTGCGATGTAATTCATAATTCATAATTCATAATTCATAATTGATCTATGCACACCATCAAGACCGCGTTTGACAACGGACGAGGCCAACAGCTCTCGGCGATCCTCGACCGACCCGTGGATGACAGACCCATCGCGTATGCGATCTTCGCCCACTGTTTCACGTGCTCGAAGACATACAAGGCCGTCCGGCACATCTCGCGGGCGTTGGCCGCCGAGGGATTCGCCGTCCTGAGCTTCGACTTCACCGGGTTGGGCGACAGCGAGGGCGATTTTGCCGATACATCGTTCACCTCCAATGTGGACGATGTGGTGGCGGCCGCCGGGTTTCTCGCCGAGACCCACGGTGCCCCCGCCGTTCTCATCGGCCACTCCCTCGGAGGAGCGGCGGTCATGATGGCCGCGTCGCGGATTCCATCGGCGACGGCGGTGGTCACCATCGCTGCGCCGGCGAGCCTGGGTCATCTCTCGGAGATTCTCGAACCGGCGCGGTCCGAGGTGGAGCGTTCCGGTTCGGCCGAGATCGTGCTCGCCGGGCGCAGAATCCGAATCGGGCGGGCTCTTTTGGAAGATCTCGGCGAGGTCGGGATGGGCGAGGCCATCGCCGATCTCGGGCGTGCCATCCTGGTGATGCACTCTCCCGTCGACACGGTCGTCGGCATCGGCAACGCATCGACGATCTTCCGCGCCGCCAAACACCCCAAGAGCTTCATTTCACTCGATCGAGCCGACCATCTCCTCTCCGATCCGGTGGATTCACGCTACGCGGCGGGAGTCATTGCCAACTGGTCGAAGAAGTACATCCCCGAACCCCAGGAGGAGGCCAAACTGGCAACCTCCGAAAAAAACCGTGTGGTGGTTCGCACGGGCGCCGGCGGTTTCCGCACCGAGGTCCTGGCCAACGGCCACCCCCTGATCGCCGACGAACCGATTTCGGTGGGCGGCACCAACACCGGACCGAGCCCGTACGAGCTCCTGACGGCGGCGCTCGGGGCCTGCACCAGCATGACCCTCCGGATGTACGCCGATCGAAAGGGCTGGCCCCTGGAAGCGGCGGAGGTGCGTCTCGACCACAGGAAGATCCACTGCGAAGACTGTGCCGAGGCCTCAGGCGGGCAGCCGAAGATCGACCACATCAGCCGCGAGCTCGTCCTCGAAGGAGCGCTCGATGAAACTCAACGGCAGCGGTTGCTCGAGATCGCCGATCGATGCCCGGTGCACCGGACGCTGCACTCCGAGGTCAAGGTCACGACGACGCTGGCGGCGGAGTGAATGCAATCGAGAATTTTGGATTTTGAATTCTCAATCTTGAATTGCATCGCAAGGTGTCGCTGAGCATCTGCGATGCAATCAAAAATCAAGAACTGAGATTTGAGCCTTTTGCAAAAAGCCTGGTCCTCGGAGAATCAACGTCCCGGGTCGTGACGCCGGCGAGGGCGCCGGCGCTACAACAGGCTGAGATCCATTGTGGGGCCGGCGCCCCCGCCGGCCTGATGGTGGCGAGGATCGGGAAACCTCAATGGCCAGTTCTTGAATTTT
>JAHECW010000003.1 GCA_024641545.1 Acidobacteriota bacterium | reverse complement strand
CGAGCACGCCGGCATCCTCGGCACGCTCTACTGCCACTCGATCTTCCCCGGACAGGCGCCCGACGGCGCGGTTTTTCTCCGCACCATGCTCGGCGGCGGCCGCGAGCCCGATCAGGCCCGGCTCGACGACGACGCGCTGATCACGGCGGTTCGAGCCGCCCACAGCCGGATTTTCGGTTGTGACCCCACCCCCGATCGGGTGTGGATCGCCCGCTGGGCCGAAGGGATCTCGCAGTACACCGTCGGCCACCTCGACCGGGTGGCCGCCGCCGAGGACGCGGCCCGCACCGTCGGTGTCGAGCTGGCGGGCTCACCCTACCGCGGCGTCTCGGTCAACGACTGCATCAGACAGGCTCGCCACGCTGCGCGCCGCCTGGCTGCTTCACGCTGAGTCCGGCGTCTCGTCGTTCGAGCGCCACCGCACCGCCACGAAACGCCCGACACCACTCACCAACCCAGAACCGTCATCCGACGCCGATGACCACCGCCGCGACGCCGAGCCAGACGAGAACCGTGATCAGCAGCGGTTGGTCGGTGGCGAGCACTCGCGTCGGGCTGCCGCCCAGATCCGACCGATGGAGCAGATAGAGGTATCGAAAGAGCCCATAAAGCACCACCGGCACCGTCGCCATGAGCCCCTCGGATCCGACCTTGATCACGGTTTCCGGCGCCACGGTGTAGAGCGTGTAGGCCAGCACCGTCGCACCGAGAACCACGCTGATGGCCTGGTCGACCAGCGCCAGGGTGTAGTGACCGAGGACCTCGCGGTGGGTCCCGGCGTCGTTGCCGAGCAGGGCGAGCTCCGAGCGGCGCTTGCCCAGCGCGAGGTACAGGGCGAGCAGGTAGGCGCAGAGCAACAACCAGCGCGAGACCGGCACCCCGATGGCCACTGCGCCGCCGACCACGCGCAGTACAAACCCGGCGGCGAGGACCAGGACATCGACAAAGACGACCCGTTTGAGAACCGCAGAGTAGAGCACCACGAGCAGGATGTAGCTCGCGAGCACGGCGGCGAACATGTTCCCGAGCACGAAGGCCGCAGCCATCGCAGCCGCAGCCAAGACCAGGGCGGTCGCGAGCGCCGTCCCGACCGAGATCGCACCGGCGGCGATGGGCCGGGTGCACTTGCCCGGGTGGCGGCGATCGGCCTCGCGGTCGAGGACGTCGTTGACGAGGTAGACCGCCGACGAGGCGGCGCAGAACGCGGCCGCGGCGAGCACACCCCTCCCCCAGGCCTCCGGGTTGTCGAGGAGGCCGGAGAACACCATCGGCGCGAGCACAAAACCGTTCTTGAGCCACTGTTCGGGCCGCAGGCTGCGAATGAGCGCGATGGTTTCGCGAGTCACCAGATGATTCTACAGGCGTCAGCACCGGACCAGGTACCGCGTTCTGACGACGAAAATGACCGCGTCACAGAAGGTGGCCCGGTGTTCAGGGCCGAACCCGGCCGGATGGCTTCCTCGGCGTCCACTGCGGCGGCTGGACGGTGACGAGTACGCTGGCCGATCCGCCTCCCAACTGCGCCGGGAGGGTCACGGTCAGCACCGCGCCGGCGGCCACGGAGGCGCCGGTCACCGGGACAAACACGGTGTCGGACCCGGCCAGGACGGTCACCGTCGGCGGCACCACCACCGAGGTAGGCAACGACGAGACGACCGAGACCGTGGTGTCGGCTGCGACTTCATCCGAAATTCGGATTTCCAGGTCGACCGTTTCTCGGTGTGGAATCTGGACGTGATCGTGGTCGAACTCGATGAGAGTCCCCAAACAGTCAGCCCGCAGCATGGTCCGGCCTCCACCGACCATCAGCCACGAGTCTCCGGTCCAACGGACGCCCTCGAGCGCCTCACCCGGTGGCGCGAACCGTGTCCACACGTCGCCGTTGGCGCTGGCCAACAGAACGGCCGGACGGGCGCCGTTCGGTTGAGCGTCCCAACCCACAGCGACGAACCGGTCGTCACCCCAGGTCACATCGCGGAGGGTCGCATCGACACCCGACCGCCGGGGCGTCCAGATCTCGCCGTCCGAGCTTCCGAGGATGACCCCGTCGGCCCCCACCACGATTTTCTGCTCCGGCCCGCCGGCAACGCCCTTGAGGTCCGTGGTCGAGCCTGTCAACCCATCGGTCCAGCTCAAGCCATCGGGGGATCTCAGGATGGTCCCGCCGCTGCCGACCACGACGAACTGGTCGTCGACCCAGGCGACACGATCGAGGTCGGCAGTCATGACGCCGGACGACTTGAGCCAATCGCTGCCATCTTCGCTGCCGAAGATCGCACCGCCCCGACCAACGGTGACGACCCACGAGTCATTGGCCGCGACCGAGCGCAGGTCGGCGCCGTCGGGCGAACCTTCCGATGTCCACTCCGCGCCGTCCGCGCTCTTCGCGACGAAACCGTCGCCAACAGCGATGAAGCCCGAATCCATGTCGCTCAATCCACGAAAACGACCCACGTCCGGGGACGAAACCTCCCAGTGCCTGCCATCGGCGGATCGTGCCACCGTGCCTCCCGATCTTCGTTTGAGCCCGGAGTCGCAGAGTCCAACGCCACCGACCGCCAACCAGGAGTCTCCTGCCGACGCGAGATCAACATACTCGTCCTCGCAGGCGAGGGAGGTGCAACCGCCGCCCGGGCAATCCCAGGTGGAACCGTTGGTGCTCGTCATGAAGTCGCCGAGGGCGCCCGCGGCAACCCACCGTGAACCGTAGCGGGCGAGCGCCGGGAAGCCGCCGAGCTCGGTCTCCCACGGATCGCCGAACGACTGCCCGCCGTCAACGCTGATGACGAACGAGACGGTCGGGTCGAGATAGGGTGTCGGACAGCCTGAGATACCACTCGCCATCGCCCAACCCGGTCCCGCGGCCATACCCAGCCAGTCGCTCCAGGGCGCGCACCCGCCGAGGGTCAGGACCAGGTCCCAGGTGCCGACCTTCTCCCGCGACCAGAGTTCGCGGCCCCCGGACCAGAGAAGTCGACTCCCGGTCCAGGCAAGATCGATCCGATCCAGGTCGAAGAGATCGGAGCCGGTTGTCTTGTTTCGGGATCCCTCGTCCATGAACGCCGGGGTCGCCGGGGCGGAGTCCTCGAAGACCCAGTCGAACCCGTCCGGGCTGAACCAGACCCCGGTCCCGACCGCGACGTAGAAGCCGTCGTTGGAGCCGGCGATGCTGTTCGCGGCCCCCGCCCACGGAACGGGAACCCGCTCCCACTGGGTTCCGAAACGACTCGTCAGGACCTCACCTTCAAGCCCATCGCCGACGGCGACAAACCGCGAGGCGCTGAATTCGACATCGACCAACCGCGCCTCGGGATCGACGGCGACGATGGACCAGTCGTAGCCTGCGACACTGCGGAGGACAACACCGTCACCCACCGCGACAAACACTCCCGCCCCCCAGTCGACGCCGAAGAGATCCCCGGTGACGCCGCTTTCAATCAACTCCCAACGAAATCCGTCCTGGCTGCGGATGATGGTTCCGGCGGCGCCCACCCCGACGAACGCGTTGACTTCCTGTTTGAGGCGATAGATGTCGACTCTCGGCGGCATCGGGTTGACCCAGTCCCAGCCGCAGTCCTGGGTGCTCCCGACGACAGCAGCCGCGAGCACGACGAGCACGCTCATCGAACACAGAACCCTTTTCTGCACGGCGCAACCCCCCGAGAGACCCGTTCTCATGCAGCTTCCCTTCAATCGGACGCCAACTTCACTCTACACCCGCACCGGGGCCGGCCGGGTGAGCCGGGTCACCGGGTTTGGAAACCCCAAGTCCGCAGTACACTTCCGGAGGAACAACCCGCGGAGGTCCCATGTCCCTCTCTCGTCACCTCGTCGTTGCAACCGCCCTCCTCGCCATCACCGGTTGCGGCACCGAACCGACCGACACGACCCCCTCAGACGGGGGCGCGATCCGGTTCGTGAGCCACGAGATCGTCGCCGAAAGCCGCAGCTGCGCCGAGTCCGAGGAGCGCTGCGCACGGGTCAGGCTGACCGCCCTCGAAACCGCCGGCGGCGGCACCGAAGCGGCCCGCGACAACCTCGATCTCTTCCTCGATCACGATCGTGTCAGCCGGATGCGTTCCCTGCTGCCCGAGGATGTCGGAGACCGGATCAGCGACATCGACGGACTGGTGGCGGCGTTTCTCGCCGAGCACCGGGCCTTCGTCGAGGATTTCCCCGATGCGACCGCCGCGTGGAACGTCGAGATCTCGGCGACTGCGATCGCCAGCACCCCAACCGTGGCGACCATCGATATCACCGAGTTCGCCTACACCGGTGGGGCGCACCCCAACTCGCGCCGGAGGCTCGTTTCGTTCGACGTCGAGAGCGGCCGACTCCTGGGCGTCGATGACCTGACCAGCGACATCGAGGCCCTCACGGCGCTCGCCGAGCGCCACCTTCGCGCCGACCGCGGCCTCGACCCGGACGGCGATCTCGAGGCGGCGGGTTTCTGGTTCCCGGAGGGGGGGGGCTTCGCCCTGCCCGACAACTTCGGCATCACCGTCGAGGGCATCGTCTTTCACTGGGATCCGTATGAGATCGCCCCCTACTCCATGGGACCCATCGATGTCACTGTTCCCGCCGACGAACTCGCCGCGATCATCGGCCGAAAGTTCTGGTGAAGGCGCCGCCGATCACTCGGTGAATGAGACCGGGCGGATCTTCGCCGCGAGCGGTCCGCAGTTGCCGTAGCGGTGGACCTCGAGACGGTTCCGGCTGAGGCAGAAGTACGGCCCGTCGGCATCCACCCGATTGCGGAAAATATCGAGGAACCCGATGTCTTCGGCCAGAACCACTCTGGGAGGGTTGGTCACGTCCGTCGCCACGTGCTGCGACGGGAACGGGTGAAGGCTGCCGGTGATGGTGTGCACAACACCGGCAGTCATCGCGATCCAGTGGTCGCCGGTCAGAGAATCCATCGTCAGCGCCGGATGGGCCGGCTGGGTGATATCGACGAGAATCGCGTAGTTGTAGGGACCGACGGAACCATCGAAAACCCGGCAGAGAACGACCAGACGAGGACCCTCGGCCTCGACGGTCACGGGCACGTCGGCGGGCGCCGGCAGATCGAAGACCGACGCCACGACCGGCGCCGACGGGACCCGGGTGTCGACGATCTCGACCCAACCGGTCGCGCCTTGGCGCACCGCCACCGCCATCACATCCCTCGATGAAACCGCAAACTGCTGCAGCTCCGCCCCGGCGACATACTTACCGATCTGGGTGGCCACTCCGCCCGGTGACAACCGATAGATCAGGATCTGGTTGGAGTCCTTCAGACTCAGATAGAGTCTGTCGTCGTGCATCCTCAGATGGGGAAGATCACTCCCGGACTCCACCGAGACCCTCGCGCCGAGGCGGGTCCCGATCCTGGGCGCCGCCGGGTTCGAGACATCGATGACCTCCACCGAGTGGAACTCGGTGGCCTCGTCGTAGATCGCGGCCGCGACATAATTGCCGGTTGCCGCCAGAGCCCAGATTGCGCCCCTGGGGCCGTAGGACGCGGTCTCGGAGAGCGAACCGTCGGGCGAGCGCTCGAGCACCCGCAGAATATTGCGATCGGGATCCGCCGGGTCGGCAAGGCTTGTGACGTCGACCACGTGGACGAACCTGTCGGCGCTTGCGATGGCCCCCGCCTCACGCGCCGGCAGGACCACATCGAGCATGGCCGGGTTGGTCAAGCCCCGCAGATCGACGACCCGCAGCCCGGCATCGAAGGCCGCCGCCAGCACGTGTCCGGCGTACGGGACCGGGTTGGTCATCTCGGGGCCGCTGAGGCGGCCGACCACGGACGGCGATCGCGGCGCCCGGATATCGATGAGCGCGTAGCCGCCGCAGATGCCGAGCGGGGTGCAGGTCGACCCGACAACGTGGAGCGCCTGACCCTCGAATGCCACGGTGCCGGCGCCGATGTTCAGACCGTGGATCAGGGACAGGAAGGCGGGCCCGCTCGCGATCGAGATATCGACCAGGCTCACCCGTCCCTCACTGTCCGAAACGGCCAGCAGGCTGGCGCTCGCCTCGAGATGGCTGACCTTGCCCGAGACAAGCCAGTCGGCGGCATCGAACTCGACGGCCACCACCGGCGCCGCCGGATTGCGGACGTCGATGAAGAACAGCCGGTTCTCCCGGGTGGCCGCGACCGCCACCCCGTTGCCCAGTGCGAGCGCCTCGACCGCGCCGGTGATGGTCAGCGAGCCCAGGACCACCGGTTGCGGGTCGGAGCCGGACAGGTCGAGGGTGTAGAGCCTGGAGATGGGACCGGACGAATTGGTCTCACCGCTCACCACCCCGAGATCACCGTGGACCGCCAGCTCGCGCAGCTTCCATCCCGGTTCTTCCACCCAGTACCGGCCCTCGATGGTTGCCTGGGAGGGAACGCCGGCATCGATCACCGTCAGCCTGTCGCCAAAATCGGTTGCGTAGATCCGGTGGCCGTGCGTCTCCAGATCGGTGGCGTAGCCATCGAGCCGCACGTCGTGCACCACCACCGGATCGGTCGGATCCGCCAGATCCGCCACCCGCAGCGTCCATCCGCCGAAGAAGGCATGGCCGTCGACCACCACGAGGTTTTGAGCCGGGCCGTCGCCGCCCCAGTACCGGGTCTGTTGGATGCACCTGCCGTCATCGGCGCCGAGCCACGAAGCGGACCCGAGGAGCAGGGCGGTAATCGGCGCCGCGAATGAAATTACACGCTTCACAAGGACCTCCCGGTCAGGGAACAGATCGCGGATTCGATGATCTTCGCTGTGGCTGCCAAGATAGTCCAACGAGCCGGGATTGCCAATTTCTTTTCCGAGTCGTCCAGCCTCTTCCGAGGCGACCGGCCTCGCTCGATCCGGGCGTCACCCACCGCGTCACCCGAGGGAGGTTCCCGGCGAGCCGCCGGTCTCACCTGAGCGCACCGGAACTCATGGAACTCGACTCGAGTCCCCTGATAAGATCGGAGCCACCCCGAAAGGAGTCGGCAGTTGCGAAAATCCGGATCAATTCGCGTTGTCTGCTTCGTTCTTGCGTCCGTCCTGTTGTCGACGGCTGCCGCCTCCGCAGAAGATCTGCCGCGCATGGTCGCCGACATCCGGCCGGACGGCCGCGCCGACATCGGCCTCGGACCGCAGTGGATCACCGCGGCCGCGGGATCGGTTTTTTTCTCCGGCCGACGCATCGACCTCGGCGCCGAGCTCTGGGTCACCGACCCGGCCACCGGCGACACCCGACTCGGCCTCGACATCAAGGGTGGCTGGTCGAGCTCCGATCCTTTGTTTCTCTTCGAGCTCGGTGACCTGCTGATCTTCAGAGCCAACGACGGCGTCCACGGAACCGAGCTCTGGGCCGCCGATGAGAACGGGGCCCGGATCATCAAAGACATCCAGCCGGGGTTCCCGGGTTCGGAACCGACAAGTTTCACGGTTGCCGGCGGTACCGCCTTCTTCTTCGCATCCCCGGCCGGCTTCGAGCGACAGCTCTGGGTCACCGACGGCACCCCGGACGGGACCGTCGCCGTGCCCGGGGCGACACCGGGGAACATCCAACGATGGATCGCGGCGCTCGACGACATCGTCTTCTTCATCGGTTTCGACCCGGCGACCGGCGACGAACTCTGGCTCAGCGACGGCACCGGAGCCGGGACCCGTCCGGTCAAGGACATCGCACCCGGACCCGACTCATCGCTGCCGGGCGACGCCGTCGTCATGGGCGGCGTGCTCTACTTCAGCGCCGAGACGCCGACCGCCGGCGGCCGCGAGCTGTGGCGATCGGACGGCACCGAGGGCGGTACCTGGCGGGTCAAGGACATCCGGCCCGGTCCCGAAAGCGGCGAACCGGCGTGGTTGAAGGCGGTCTGCTCGCAGGTCTTCTTCATGGCCGATGACGGAGTCTACGGGAGAGAGCTGTGGCGATCGGACGGGACCGAGGCCGGCACCCGCATGGTGGCCGATCTCACCCCGGGGGCCGGTCCGAGCTCCGCGCACCTGCTCTCCGGTTTCGGGTGCGAGCTCGCGTTGACCCTCGATCAACCGGGGACCGGCCGGGAGCTCTGGCTGTCCGACGGCACCGACCTCGGGACCCGCCTGGTGCGCGACATCCACCCGGGTCCCACGGACGCCGACATTCAGACCACCTTCGAGGCCTCCGGTAGGCTGTTCTTCAACGCCGACGACGGCGTCAACGGCAACGAGCTCTGGGCCACCGACGGCACCGGTCCGGGTACGACGCCGATCGCCGACCTCAACCCGGGGCCCGGGTCGTCCTTTCCCGACGGCTTCTCCACGGTCGGCGACGAGTTCTTCTTCACCGCCTTCACCGAAGCGGCGGGAAACGAGCTCTGGCGGAGCGACGGCACGGCGGGCGGAACCGAGCTGGTCTACGACTCGGTGCACCCGCTGTCGTCGATCCCGTTGGACTGTCTCGGCGGCGGCGGCAGCGTCTTCTGCAGCGCCGACACCGAAACCGAGGGGAACGAGCTGTGGTTCTCCGACGGTACCGCCGCCGGCACCCGGCTCACCCGCGACATCAACCCCGGACCCGAAAGCTCGAGTCCCTACCCGGTCGCGATGCTCGGTGACCGGATCGTTTTCGGCGCCGACGACGGATCGGGCCCCACCGGTCTGTGGGTTTCCGACGGGTCCGAGCCCGGCACGATCAAGCTCGCGGAGGTGACCCCGGGAGCGGGTACGGAGTACGCGGTCGAGGTCGCCGGCACCGTCTTCTTCCTCGGCAACCACGCGTCCCTCGGGCGCGGCCTGTGGCGCACCGACGGCACCGTCCAGGGCACCGAACTGGTCACCGAAATCGATATCACCAGCAACATGGTGGCCGCGGGACCGATCACTTTCTTTGCCGCGAAGGACGGCGGGGCGGGCAACGAGCTCTGGCGATCGGACGGCACCTCCGCCGGAACCACGCGGGTGGCCGACATCGTCCCCGGCCCGTCCGACTCGACTCCCCGGTCTCTGACTGCTGTCGGCGGTTCGGTCTTCTTCGCCGCCTGGACCCCCGAGCACGGTGATGAGCTCTGGACCACGGACGGAACCGAGCCGGGCACCGCGCTCGTCGCCGACATCAATCCGGGAGAGTTCGGGTCGATGCCGTTCCAGCTGACCCGCCGCGGCGACCGGGTCTTCTTCACCGCCAACGACGGCGTGCACGGCGCCGAGGTCTGGAGCTCGGACGGAACCGCTGTGGGAACGACCATGACCGCCGATGTCTATCCGGGCAGCGAGTCCTTTATGCCGACCGGCCTCACCTCCTTCGACAGCCGTCTGGCCTTCTGGCACACCGACGGCGTCCACGGCTGGGAGCTCTGGCTCACCGACGGCACATCAGCCGGCACCGCCATGGCCTTCGAGCTCGTCCAGGGCCCGGGGGGGAGCCGGTTCCCGGCCTTTGACTCCGAGGCCGTGGTCGACGACGGCCGGCTCTATTTCCCGGCCCGGATCGACGGGTTCGGCAGCGAGCTGGTGGTCACCGACGGGTCTGCCCAAGGCACCCTGGTCTTCGATCTCGTCCCCGGACCGAACTCGTCCGATCCCTGGGCGCCGCTGCTCTCCGGTCGCCGGGTCTTCTTCTCAGCGATGGACCTCGTCAACGGCCGCGAGCTGTGGGCGTTGGAACTCGCGCTTTTCTCGGACGGCTTCGAGTCGGGCGACACCTCGGCCTGGAATCGGGTGGTTCCCTGAGCGGCTGATCTACACTGGGCGCACGATGAAACCTGTCCGCACCGCTCTCGCTCTCGGTTTCTGCCTGCCTCTCGTCGCCTGCTATGAGGAGCCGGTGCGCGACCACCTGCACCTGGTCTTCTCACCGGGTCCGGTCATCGTCGTCACCGCCGTCCGCGACATCGCGCCGCCGGCCGCGGCCGGCGAAAACAGCGCCGTCGAGGAGCGAACAGACGAAGCCCGAGTCGATCTCGCTTCCGGTCTCGACCGCTGGAGCCGGAGCTTCTCCGATCTCGGCGCCATCGCCGATCGCAGCACAATCGTGCGCCACGACGGCGACGTTCGCCGTGGGATCCACAGCGCCCTCGTCGACTCCTTCCGCCCGGTCGAGCGACTGCTCAACGATGAAGGGTTCGGCGCTTTCTACGAGGAGACCGGGAGGGTCCGCGAGCTTGAGCTCTACCCGACGGGCGGAGGCCGGGCGACCCGGCAGCAGCGCGAGCTGGTCGACACCGAGATCGGCGCGTGGTCCGGGCACGTCGCCGCCTACCTCGAGGCCGCCACCGCACTCTATGCCTATCTCGACCGGGCGCCCGACCGCGCCGTTGTGTGCTTCGGATATATCTTCGACGAGGATGAAAAATCTCTCGCCCCCCTCAGCAAAGGCGAGGAAGAGCTGGTGGCCGCGGTGATCGACTCCATGGAGCGGGTCGCGGACATCCTCCTCATCGAGAAAGGCCAGGCCTACTCGCTCAACGAGCTCTCGCGCCTGGTCTTCGACACCTTCCAGGGTCGTCTGACCGTCGCCCCCGACGGGCCGATTCTGGAGATCGAGGGATTCACCGAGGAAGAGGGATTCATCGAGCGCCCCCCGGTCAGCCTCTGGCGCTCGCTGGAAACCATGGTCGGCAGGTGGCTGGAACCGGATCTCGTGACCGCCATGGTGAGGCCCGGCCCGGACGCCGCCCAACCCGAGCCCGACCCGGTCGCGTTCGCCGATCTCCCACGTCGCTGGACCAGGGCCCCTGACCGATCGAACCTCGAAACCGAGATCCGCAACCGGCTTGCCCCGGCGCCGGTCTACCGGGTGAGCTGGCAGACCCGTCCGGCGCCCGACGACGAGGACGAGGTCTACGAGCTGGCCCTCGGGTTGCTCACCACCGTGGAGCAGGACCTGCCGAAAGAGTGACGGCTCGACTCGTTCAGTCCGCCAGGGTCGAGGTGTCGCCCGGATCCTCCCCCATGGCCTCGGCCTTGAGCAGCCGCCGCATGATCTTGCCCGACCGGGTCTTGGGCAGCGAATCACGGAGGATGATCTCGGACGGCGTCGCGATGGGTCCGAGGTCCTCGCGGACGTGGTCCCTCAGGCTTCCCCTGAGACCCGTGCCGACCTCGATCCCGGGCTTGACCACCAAAAAGACCACGATCCGTTCGCCCTTGAGCTCGTCCGGCAGGCCGACGACGGCGCTCTCGGCCACCGCGGGATGCCGCAGCAGCGAGCTCTCGACATCGGCGGTGCCGATCCGGTGGCCGGCCACGTTGATGACGTCGTCGGCCCTCCCGAGCACGCCGATGTAGCCGTCCCGATCGTTGAAGGCGACGTCGCCGGCGGCGTAGCAACCGTCGATGGACGACCAGTACTCGGCGTACCGGTCGGGGTCGTTCCACACCGTGCGCAGCATGTACGGCAGGGGCTTGCGGATGACCAGCAAACCGCCCTGGCCGGCCTCCACCGGTTGTCCGGAGGGGTCCACCACCGCGGCATCGACCCCGGGCATCGGTCGGCCGACCTTGCCGGGCCGCGCCTCGAAGTTGGGCAGCGTGCCGAGCACCGGCCCCGCGATCTCGGTCTGCCACCAGTTGTCGACGACGTAGCCGTCGGCCTGCGACACGAGGTACCGCTGCGCCCAGCGGTGCGCCTCGGGGTTGAGGGGCTCCCCGGCGCACGCCACCAGCCGCAGCCTGGACAGATCGAACTTCGACGGCACGTCGCCGCCGTGGCTCATCCACATCCGCACCGCGGTCGGCGCGGTGAACATGACGTTGACGCCGAAGCGCTCGCACAGTTCCCAGGTCACGTCCGGCGACGGGTAGTCCGGGACCCCTTCGCGGCAGAGCACGGTGGCGCCCACCGAGAGCGGGCCGTAGACGATGAACGAGTGGCCGACGATCCAGCCGATGTCCGAGGTCGACCAGTAGATGTCGCGATCCTGGATCTGGTAAAAGGCGCGGCTCAGGTAGGTGGTGCCCACCAGATATCCGCCGGTGGCGTGGACCACCCCCTTCGGCCGTCCCGTGGTGCCCGAAGTGTAGAGGATGAAGAGCGGGTGTTCGGCGTCCACCGGAACCGGTTCGCAGTGCACCGCCCGCGGCTCCTGGATGTCGTAGAAATCGTACTCACGCTCGGACTCGAACTCGACCCGGTCGTCGCCCGGCCGTGAGCCGCGGCGGTGGACGATGACGTGCTCGACGGCATAGAGATCGCGCACCGCTTCATCGACGGTGGGCTTGAGGGGAACCGCCTTGCCGCGGCGAAAAGTGAAGTCCGAGCAGATGACCACCTTGGCGCCGGCATCCTCGATGCGGGCCTTGAGCGACTGACTCCCCATGCCCGCGTAGACGACCGAGTGGATGGCGCCGATGCGGGCGCACGCGAGCATCGCCACGATGCCTTCGGGCACCAGCGGCATGTAGAGCACGACCCGGTCGCCGGTCTCGACCCCGAGCGCCTTGAGGGCGTTGGCGAAGCGGTTCACCTCGCGGTAGAGGCGGTTGTAAGTGTAGGTGCGCTCCTCACCGGTCTCACCTATCCAGATGATGGCCGCCTTGTTGCGGCGGTCCGAGTGGACATGGCGGTCGATGCAGCTGACGGTGGCGTTGAGGGTGCCGCCTGAAAACCAGCGGTGGTGGGGCGGGTCGAAATCGAGTACCCGATCCCAGCGGGAGAACCACTCGACGGCCGCCGCCTTCTCCGCCCAGAACCCCGCCGGATCCTCGTCGGCGTGGGCGCATTCCGTTGCGTAGTCGATGGCCGCACCGCGCCGCATCCAAAGCGGCGGCCGGATCGGTTCCTCTCGCTGCATCAGCGCCTCGATGGCGGCGCGTTGGCTGGTGGTCAGGTCCACGTCCGGACGGTTCTGGTCAGACATCTTGCGCCCTCCGATAGGTGATCTTCGTCACCCCGATCCTAACAGAAAATGATTCCTGGTCTTGAATTGCCGCATCGCGACTTGCTCAATTTAGCAACTATGGTTAGCGTCGATGAAGAGTTGCAACTCAGACGCGCGAACAGCATGTATCGACGGAGCACCTTGCTCCCAACATCTTCGCGGCCGGATCAAACGGCCGGCTGCCCAAAGGAGGGACGGTATGGGGGGAAAGAGTCAACGGCGAGCCCTGATGATGTGTCTGGTTGCGGTCGCCCTGGTCTTGGCGGCGGCCGAACCGGCCGACGCCCAGTGGGTCATCGAGTCCAAGGACGGGGCATCCTCGATCAAGTTCGGCTTCCTGGTCCAGGGGCGGGCCGAAACCTTCGACTCGGTCGAAGGGAACGACCCGGCAAAGGACCTGTACTTCCGGCGGTTGCGCCTGCTCGCCGGCGGCAAGATCACCGACAAGTTCACCTTCTTCATGGAGACCGACAGCCCGAACCTGGGCAAGGGCAACCCCGACGGAACCAAGCAACGCTCGGACGTCTACATCCAGGATTTCGTCCTGAGTTACAAGTTCGCCGAGGCGATCACCCTCGACGCCGGTCTCATCCTGATTCCGACCTGTTACAACTGCACCCAGTCGGCGGCCTCGCTGCTGCCGGTGGACTACGGTGCGTACTCCTTCCTGTCGTCGGCGCCGACCACCGCCAACGTCGGCCGCGACTACGGAATCCTGGCGCGCGGCTATCTCGCCGGCGACCACCTCGAGTACCGGGCCGGCGTTTTCCAGGGCAATCGCGGCGAAGACGGCAGCAACGACCTCCGCTACACCGGTCGTGTCATGTGGAATTTCCTCGAACCGCAGAAGGGGCTGTTCTACGTCGGAAGCTCGCTCGGCAAGAAGAAGCTGCTCTCGGTCGGCGCCAGCTACGACACCCAGGACGACTACAGCACCTACGCCTTCGATGTCTTCTTCGACTACCCGCTCTTCAGCTCCGACGGGCTCACCCTGCAGGCGGACTGGGTGCACTACGACGGCGGCGACTTCCTGACCTCGCTGCCGGAGACCGACGCCTGGCTCTTCGAGGTCGCCTACTACTTCGGCAAGATCAAACTGGCGCCCTTCCTGCAGTATCTCGTCCGCGACCCGGCGGCCGAATCGGCGCCGAAACAGACCAGTTGGCAGGCCGGTCTGGCCTACTACCCGATGGGTCAGCGACTGAACATCAAGCTCGGCCTCGGCGAGCTCGAGACCGACGGCGCCCCGAATCGTTTTCGGGGCATTCTTCAAGTTCAGGTGTTCATGTTTTGAGCTCGATGGAACTCGGGCAGCTGAACCCAAGCCATCTCAGGAGGGATGATCAATGAACGAGTACTGGAGAAAGAACAAGATCCTCATCGCGGTTCTCTTGACAATCTGGGCGACCGTCTCGTACGGGTTCGCCATCTTCGGCGCCAAGGCGCTCTACGGCATCAAGATCGGATCGCTGCCGATGAGCTTCTGGTGGGCCCAGCAGGGCTCGATGTTCGTCTTCGTGATCCTGATTTTCGTCTACGCCAAGGTCATGGATGTGCTCGATCGCAAGTACGGTGTGGGGGAGGATGAATGATGAGCGTCGAAGTATGGACTTATGGCTTCGTCGGCATCACCTTCGCCGTCTATCTCTACATCGGCTACTACAACCGCGTCAAAGACACCGGCGGCTTCTATGTCGCCGGTCGCGGCGTCCCGGCCATCGCCAACGGCGCCGCCACCGGCGCCGACTGGATGTCGGCCGCGTCGTTCATCTCCATGGCGGGCCTGATCTCGTTCATGGGTTACGACGGCACCGTCTACCTCATGGGCTGGACCGGCGGCTACGTGCTGCTCGCCCTGCTCCTCGCCCCGTACCTGCGGAAGTTCGGCAAGTACACGGTTCCCGACTTCGTCGGCGATCGCTACTACTCGTCGGTGGCGAGGGTCATCGCCGCCGTCGCCGCGGTCTTTGTGTCGCTGACCTATGTCGCCGGCCAGATGCGCGGCGTCGGCGTCGTCTTTTCGCGGTTCCTCAATGTCCCGATCACCTGGGGCGTCATCATCGGCATGACCATCGTCGCGTTCTTCGCCGTTCTCGGCGGAATGAAGGGGATCACCTGGACCCAGGTCGCGCAGTACTTCGTCCTTATCTCCGCCTTTATGATTCCGGCGATCGCGTTGGCCTGGACCATGACCGGCAACCCGATTCCGCAGCTCAGCTTCACGTTCTCGGACATCGTGCCGCGGCTCAACCAGATCCAGGTCGACCTCGGGTTCACCGAGTACACCCAGCCGTTCGCCTCGAAGTCGGCCATCGACGTCTTCTGCATCACCCTCGCGCTCATGGCGGGCACCGCCGGGCTGCCGCACATCATCGTCCGCTTCTACACCGTGCGCAACGTGCGCGCGGCGCGGTACTCGGCCGGCTGGGCGCTGTTCTTCATCGCGCTGCTCTACACCACCGCCCCGGCCCTCGCCGCCTTTGCCCGCTACAACCTGATCAACAGCATCCACGGCAAGTCGGTGGCCCAGATCCAGCAGCTCGACTGGGCGGCGAGTTGGGAGAAAACCGGACTCCTCGGCTTCGAGGACAAGAACGGCAACGGCATCATCGAGATGACGCCCGACAAGACCACCTCGGAGATCAAGATCGACCGCGACATCATCGTCCTGTCGACGCCCGAGGTCGCCAAGATGGCGCCGTGGGTGATCGCGCTGGTCGCCGCCGGCGGACTGGCGGCGGCGCTGTCCACCGCCGCCGGGCTGCTCCTGGTGATCTCGAGCTCGGTGGCCCACGATTTCTACGCCCGCCTCATCAACCCCGAGGCCAGCGAGGCAAAACGGCTGGCGGTCGGCCGCGGTGTGATCTTCGGCGCCATCATCGTCGCCGGCTATTTCGGAATCAACCCGCCGGGGTTTGTCGCCGAGGTCGTCGCCTTCGCGTTCGGTTTCGCGGCCGCCTCGTTCTTCCCGGTCATCCTGCTCGGGATCTTCGACGCCCGCACCAACAAGGAGGGGGCCATCGCCGGAATGGTGGTCGGGCTCGGTTTCACCGGCTTCTACATCATCGGCAACCGGTTCTTCGGGATGCCGCCGTTCTTCTTCAACATCTCGGCGCAGGGAATTGGTACCGTGGGGATGATCTTCAACCTCGTCACCACCTTTGTCGTATCGAGAATGACGGCGCCGCCGCCGAAGGAAATCCAGGACATGGTGCTCAACCTCCGCGTTCCGAAGGGATCCGGCCAAGCCACCCATGCATGACGATCGTCCATCGACGCCCCCGCGCGCGAGCGCGGGGGCCTCTTTCAACGACGGGGTCCCGCTCGACCCGGTCGAGTTCCTGCGCGCACACCCGCCATTCGACCGCCTGCCTCAGACATCGCTGGAGGCGGTCGGTCGCACTCTCGAAATCAGCTACGCCAACCGCAACTCTCCCGTTCTGAGCCGATCCGATCCGATCAACACCTGGCTCTACGTCGTGCGGAGAGGAGTGGTTCGACTCGAGGCGGAACAGCGCCGCCTCGAGCTTCTCGAGGAGGGCGAGTGCTTCGGTTTTCCTTCGCTGATCTCGGGCAGCGGCCCGACGGTGGATGTGGTCGCCGAGGAAGAGTGCCTGCTCTACCGAATCCCGAAGGTCACCTTCGACCAGCTCATGGACGAGCCGGCCTTCGCCGCCTTCTTCCTCGACGGTCTCCAACAGCGGCTGCGCCGGGCTCTCCGGGCGGAGCCGGCACTGATGTCCGCCGATCTCGCCTCTCCGGCACGCGAACTCTGCGACCGGCCGCCGGTGATGGTCGCCGCCGACGCAACCGTCGCCGAGGCGGCGCGGGTGATGAGCAGCGCCGGCGTGAGTTCGGTGCTCGTCGACACCTCGCCGCTCGCGATTCTCACCGACCGCGATCTGCGCAACCGTGTACTGGCTCGCGGGCTGCCGGCGGACACGCCGGTGTCCCGAGCCTGGACCCGGCCGATCCACACCCTGGATGCCGAGGCCTCGCTCTACGCCATGTTGGTGTTCATGCTCGAGCACCGGGTTCACCACGTACCGCTGCTTGAGGACGGCGAAGTCGTCGGCGTGGCAACCGACACGGATCTGCTGCGCGAGCACCTCACGAGCCCGTTCCACCTGCTCAAGTCCATCGAACGTGCACCTTCGTTGGAGGTCCTGACCGACTACGGCAACCGCCTCGCCGGTCTCGTCGAGAACATGGTCGTGAGCGGGCTCGATGCGGCCCAGATCGGGCACGTGGTGTCGACCCTCAACGACGCGGTGATCGCTCGCGTGGCGCGCGCGGCCGAGGAAGAGCTGGGGCCGCCGCCCTGCCGGTACGCGCTCATGGTTCACGGTTCGGAAGGTCGGCGCGAACAGACCCTGCTCACCGATCAGGACAACGCCCTGGTCTATCTCGAGAACGGGAAGGCGGCCCGGCGATATTTTCCCCAACTCGCCAACTACGTGGTGCGCGGCCTTGTCCACGCCTCGTTCCCCCGCTGCGCCGGCGGCTTCATGGCGGTCAACTGGTGCAAACCGCTCACCGAGTGGGAGTCTCTCTTCGCCTCCTGGGTGGCCGAGCCCGAGCCCGAGGCACTGCTCGGCGCCGCGAACTTCTTCGACTTCCGCCGAGTCTGGGGAACTCTGGCGCTGGACGCCCTCGACGGGGTCCTCGACGACGCAGCCGGCAATCGGATCTTCCTCGCCCACCTCGCCGCAGCCGGTCTTCGGTTCCGCCCGCCCCTCGGGCTGTTTCGAACGCTCAAAGACGAAAACGGAGGCATCGATGTCAAGAAGGGCGGGATCCTGCCGATCGTCTCCCTGGCCAGGGTGGTCGGCCTCGAAGCCGGCTGTCGCTCCCGCGCCACCCTCGACCGGCTGCAGGCGGCGCGCGAGGCGGGGATCCTCAGCACCGACGGCGCCGATGGTCTGTCCGAGGCCTTTCGCTATATTCACCGCCTCCGCCTCGAACACCAGCTCCGCGCCCACGCCGGGGGCCGACCGATCGACAACCGGATTCCCCTGGCCGAACTGGTGTCCCTCGAGCGCCGCCACCTCAAGGACAGCTTCGCCCTGATCCGCGAGATCCAGGAATCTCTGACCCAACGCTTCGGCACGGATCGGCTCGGATGAAATGGTGGGCCGGTCGCCGGCAGCCGTGGTTCGATGCGACCTACTGGGCGCTGGATCTCGAAACCACGGGTCTCGATCCGCGTCGCGACCACATTCTTTCGGTGGGCATGGTGCCGGTGCGAGACGGCGTCATTCGCTGGGGCGAGCGGTTGTACACCCTGGTGAGGGGCGCCGGGGAGGCGTCGGAAGCGGGCGCCCTCGGCGTCCATCAGATCCTGCCGGGCGACACCGCGCTCGCACCGGACGAGCACGAGGTCGTGCGGCAGGTCTTCCAGCGACTCGAGGGCCGTGTCCTCCTCGTCCACCACGCCCCGGTCGATCTCCGCTTTCTCAAGGCCGCCGCGCGCCGCAATCGATACCGCTGGCCGGGGCCGTCGGTGGTCGACACGGTGCAGCTCCTGTACCGGCTCGAACAACGCATGGAGCGGCTTCAACCCTACCCGCCGTCATTGCCGCGCGGCCTGGACGCCGCGCGCGAACACCTCGGCCTGCCGCGGCACCGATCCCACCACGCCCTCGCCGACGCACTGGCCACCGCCGAGCTCTTCCTGGCCCTGCGCGCGCGGCTCGACGCCACCCACCTGAGGCAGCTGCTGTGACGGATGCCACGCTGCGGCGAGTCAAGAGTACCGGTCACTGATATGGTGATTCAACGATGCATGAGTTTTGCCCAACGGAGCGCATTCCCGTTGACGACATCGACCAGGAGTAAGCCATGAACGAACACCAGACGTCGTATCCACCCAAACCGCACATCGTCGCCGGCGCCCACATCAACTCCATGGCGGAGTACGAGAGGCTCTACCGGCTCTCGCTCGACGATCCGCAGACCTTCTGGGGCAAGCAGGCCGACCGCATCACCTGGTTCCACCCCTACAACGAGGTCTTCGACCACGACTACGACAACGTCGACTTCGGCTGGTATCTCGGCGGCCGGCTCAACGCCTGCTACAACTGCGTCGACCGCCACCTCGCCAAACGGGGCGACCAGGACGCCATCATCTGGGTCAAGGACGAGCCCGGCGAGTACGAGCACATCACCTACCGCAAGCTCAAGCACGAGGTCAGCCGGGTGGCCAACGTCCTGCGCTACCACGGCGTCCGCCGCGGCGACCGGATCTGCCTCTACATGCCGATGATCCCCGAGCTCGCCTACACCATGCTGGCGTGCGCCCGGATCGGCGCGGTCCACTCGATCATCTTCGGCGGGTTCTCGGCCGAGTCGATCCGCGACCGGATCCTCGACGCCGGGGCGCGGGTCGTCGTCACCGCCAACGAGGGGCTCCGAGGCGGCCGCCGGCTGCGCCTCAAAGAGACCGTCGACCGGGCGGTTGACGGTCTCGATGTGGTCGAGACCGTCCTCGTGGCGCGCCGGACCGACAAGGATGTTCCCATGAAGGTCGGCCGCGACTTCTGGCTCGACGACGAGTGCCGCAGACAGCGCTCGACCTGCACCTACGAGTGGATGGGCTCCGAGGACCCTCTCTTCATCCTCTACACCTCGGGCTCGACCGGCAAGCCGAAGGGCGTCCTCCACACCACCGGCGGCTTCATGGTCTACGCCGCCATGACCCACGAGCTCGTCTTCGACGTCCACCCGGGCGACATCTACTTCTGCGCCGCCGACATCGGCTGGATCACCGGCCACACCTACATCATCTACGGCCCGCTGGCCAACGGCGCGACCACCGTCATGTTCGAGTCGCTGCCCACCTACCCCGAGCCCGACCGCTACTGGCAGGTGGTGGACGATCTCGGCGTCAACATCTTCTACACCGCGCCGACCGCGCTGCGCGCCATCGTCTGCTCGGGCAACGACTTCGTCACCAAGCACTCCCTCGAGAGCCTGCGCATTCTCGGAACGGTCGGCGAGCCGATCAACCCCGACACCTGGCGCTGGTACCACGACGTCGTCGGCAGGGGCCGCTGCGCGATCGTCGACACCTGGTGGCAGACCGAGACCGGGGGCATCCTCATGACCCCGCTGCCCGGGGTCACGCCGCTCAAACCCGGCTCGGCCACCCTCCCCTTTTTCGGCATCAAACCGGTCATCGTCGACGACGAGGGCACGCGGAGGGAGGGCAACGACGTGACCGGCAATCTCTGCCTCGAACGGACCTGGCCGGGCCAGGCGCGCACCGTCTGGGGCGACCACGAGCGGTTCCACGAAACCTACTTCACCCGCTTCCCGGGGCTCTACTTCACCGGCGACGGCTGCCGGCGGGATGCCGACGGCTACTACTGGATCACCGGCCGGGTGGACGACGTCATCAACGTCGCCGGCCACCGGCTCGGCACCGCCGAGATCGAGAGCGCCCTGGTCGAGCACGAGGCCGTGGCCGAGGCCGCGGTGGTCGGCTACCCGCACGCGATCAAGGGCCAGGGGATCTTCGCCTATGTCTTCCTCAACTTCGATGTCGAGGTGACCAAACCGAAAGAGCTCCTCGGCGCCCTCAAGGAGCAGGTCCGCCACGTCATCGGACCGGTCGCCACCCCCGATCAGATCCTCATCGTCCCCGGTCTGCCCAAGACCCGTTCGGGCAAGATCATGCGCCGGATCCTGCGCAACATCGCAGCCGGCGAGTACGAGGACATGGGCAACGTCACCACCCTCGCGGACCCCGCGGTCGTCGAGACCCTGATCAAGGCGCACAAGGAGATGGCGGCCAACGGAGCGGGGTGAGATTCACCGCAAAGACGCAGGGGCCTCGAAAGGAACGGTCAGCCGTCCGCTCGTTGCAATCCTGATTGCGGACTCTGCGTCTTTGCGTTGCAACTAAGGCTCTGCCGACCACCACGCCGTCGTGTCGCCGGACTCGAAGCCGTCGGCGAAGAACGGCGGCACGACCTCGCCGCCCCAGACGGTGACCGTCATGTCATCGAGGTACCAGCCGCGTTCGGTGATGCTGCCGTCGCTGCCGAGGGTCCAGCGGATCTCGACCGAGTGTCCGGCAAAAGGCGTCAGGTCGACGACGACCTCGTGCCAGCCGGCGCTGCCGGTGAAACCGGGGGTATCGCCGAAGGCGGTGATGGTCGGGTCGTTGTAACCGGGCGTCGGCGTCACCAGGTTGAAGGCGCCGCCGTCGACGGCGACCTTGATGTTGCCGCCGTCGTAGCCGCTTTCGATGGCGTACCACTGCCAGAAGCGGAGCTCGGCGCCGTCGCCGGCGGGGAGGGCCATCGAGGGTGTCGTCACGGTCCACTGAACGCTGCTGCTGTAGTTGCCGTTGAGGACGGTGCCCCACACCCTGGTCGGGGAGTGCGAGCCGGCGGTGGCGTCGATACCCCAGGCCCACCCCTGGGACGGAATCAGACCACCGTCGTCGCTTTCGAAATCCGCGGTGAAGAAGGTGACGACCACCGTCAAGCTGAAGTCGTGAACGGTGCTCCCGGGGCCGACGGCGAGATCGGTCTCGACGACGCCATAACCCGGCGCCTCGACGCGGAAGACGTAGGTCCCCTCCCAAACATCGGTGATGGTGTAGCTGCCGGTCGGACCGGTGGTCGCCGGCGTGAGCGAGGTCCCGACCAACGTCACGGTGGCGCCGGGCACGGCCGCCGCGGTCGCCGCATCGGTGACGATTCCAGTCACCGTGTAGCGCGGCAGCGGCGTCAGCACGACATCTTGGATAGTCGCGTCGGATCCGGCCGTCACCACGACGCCGCTGACGGTCGCGGACTCGTAGCCCGGAGCGCTGATCTCGAGATCGTGGGTACCGGGATCGATGAGGCGGTGGTAGTCGCCGATCTCGGGATCGGTGCTCACCCAGCTGCGCTGCGCCTCGAGGTCGTGACCGACAACCCGGATCTCGGCCGCCACCGGCGCGCCCGAAACGGCGTCGGTGACCACCCCGCGGATCCCGGTCAACGACAGTTCGAAGTAGTCGAGCAGCGACTGCCGGTTGTAGCCGAAGTGGGCGTCGAGCTGATTGACATCCAGTGACTTGGCATCCGCCAGCTCGAGGGTGACCTCACGGCAGCCGTGGTACCAGTTCATGAAATCCTGGCGGTTGCCGGAGGTGGTGTACCAGTCGTAGCCGTTGGTGACCCCCGGGAATGGGCAAGCGCCGGGACACATGGTGAAGTAGCCGCTCGGGCTCGCCGCCTGGGCGCTGGATGCGTAGCCGGTACCCGCCGCGATCCACCAGTCATCATCGACGTGCCGCACGCTCCAGACATCCCACGGGTAGTTGAAGACCTCCGCGCCGGCGTGGCAGTTGGCGGCGATCGTGAAGTGCTCGGCCGCCGCCAGATCCATCATGTCCTGCACCTCGGCCGGCCAGCCCGGAGACATGGGATCCTCGGGCACGCTCGGATCCGGGAAGCTCCGGTTGGGGTCGGCATAACCCGAGGCCGGCAACCCTCGACTCGCCCCGCTGACATTGGTGTCTCCGCCGTCGAAGGTGCCGTCGGGGTTGGACAGCGGGTTGAACCAGAGAACGGTCTCGTCCACCAGCCTGTTGATCTGAGGATCGCTGCCGTAGCTCGCCAGGATGTGGTCGATGAGGTGGACGGTGGTCCCGTAGCAGACCAGCTCGTCGCCGTGCATGGTCCCGGTGTAGAGGACCTCGGGCTCGTTCTCCTCGATGTCGGGGTTGTCGGTGATCTTGAGCGCCCAGAGCTCGTGGTCCCCCTGACCCGACATCCCGAGGTTGACCAGCCGCGCGATCGACGGGTAGGTCGTCGCGTAGTAGTTCATCATGGTCTCGAACTGCGACCACGTCGGGTAGCAGTTCCACGGGAACGGCGGCGCGAACGGCTCGGAGCACATCGTGAGCGCGTCGGGGTCCTTCGGTTCCAGCGGCACGACCTCGACGAGATAGCCGAGCCTCTCCACCGCCTCGATGTCCTTGACCGTGCCCCACCCGTAGAGAACATTGCCGCGCGTCGTCTCATCGAGGCTGAGGATCTCCCCGACCTCGCGGGCCTCGGCGCGGTCGCCGACCTCGACCCGAACCAGGATCGGCCGCTCGGCGGCGTCGGCGACAACTGTGAACATGAGGGTAGACAGCACGAGAAGAACGAGCAGGGAACGCATCGGGCCTCCAGACCCGGGGGATTATACGCCCGCAACGATCCTGAGCCCGAGTCCGCGTCCGCGGCAGCGACAGCGGCAGCGGCCGGGGCAGCGGCAGGGACAGCGGCCGGGGCAGCGGCAGCGCCAAAGGCCACCTGAAGGCCGGACCGGCCGGCGGGGGCGCCGGCCCCACAATGGCTCCCTGATTCCTGGTGCGACGGCAGCGACCGCGGTCCCGGGAAGCCAAAGCCAAACGTTCACCGGGGCGTGCCGGGCGCGGCATTGTGCAGGAACAAGCTTCCGGCAGCTCCTCATGCCCCGCACAATGCCGACGCCGGGCAACCCACGGCGAAAGCGTCCCAGTGCATCTCTCCCGGTCGCCATGAGGCCGCCGGCGCCCGATCAGCGTGGTCGACAACCCCCAATCAACCTTGAACGACCACGCTGATCGTGCGACGCCGGGTCGCCGGAGGCGGCCCGGAAGGCCGGGTTCCGGACACGGCACTCACACCACTTTGAATCAGCTGTCGTCGTCAGGTGCAAGCTCGACCGCCGGCCAGCCGTAGAGATCCGTCAGCCCCGCGATGATCTCGAAGATGAGGTCGAAACCCGAGGCCCCGTTGGCCATGACGACGAATCCGTTCGTGAGGGCCGAGGGGTGGAGGTCGTTCATGTGCGGCTTCCCTTCCCCGTCGGGGGAAAAGCGACTCGCGCGAGAGTCTCCTGCGAGAACGGGAACTCGTAGGCGCAGGAGGTCCTCCCGAGCGGCTCGAAGACCCGCTCGCGCATCCGATCCTCGACTCGGAGTCCGGCCGAATCGAAGTTGAAGAGGTGAGCGACATCCATCCGCGGCTGCAGGTGAAGTCCGTTCTCGAATCGCTCGATCCGACGTGACCGCTGATCACATCCGGACGTTGCGACGGTCAGCGCCGTGAAAATCACCAACGCAAGCGTACCGAGCCGCCCTGTCGTCATCATCTCCCCCGTCTCCGGCGCCCGAGCGAGTTCGGAGTCCAACCATAAGACTATGCTCCCCCCGCTCCGTTACCAATCGACGGCAGGCCGGCGCGGTTGATCCCTTGTCGTCGCCGGGCTCGGGCCCCGTTCAACGCCGGGTCGACCCCGGACGTCTGTCCGCTCGAACCGGACACCTGTCCGGCTGTGCCCCGCTTTCCGACCGGTTGCACAGGAGCGAAACAACTGCGATTGAATAACTTAAGTTGTGTGCCCGCGACTGGCACGGGGCTTGCTGATCGGTTGACCGATGGACAAGAAGCACCCATGATCCGCGACGTCTCCTCCATGGACCGGGCGATCGACGACCGCCCGAGGCGAAAACGACACCTGCTGGTGCTCGGCTCTGTCGCAGCCGTCCTCGTCACCTGCGGTCTCGTGCTCGCACCATCCATCAAACGCTGGGCGCAATCGGAGACCTCGGTCCCGCGGGCCCAGATTCGCCTCGGCTCGGTCGCCTGCGGCGATCTCGTCCGCGAGGTGGCGGTGGACGGGCGCGTGGTCGCCGGGTCCAACCCGACGGCCTTCAGTCCGGCCCAGGGAATCGTCGTCATCGATGTGGAAGCGGGCGAGGTCGTCGAGGAGGGCCAGGTTCTCGGCAGGGTCTCGAGCCCCGAGCTCGAGAACAGCCTGATGCAGGAGCGGGCGTCCCTCGCCGCCGCAGCCTCGGAACACGATCGGCTCGAGATCTCCAGCCGCCAACGACAACTCGAGAACGAACAGGATATCGAGCTTGCCGAGGTCCGCCTGGCCGCCTCGCGACGCAACCTCGATCGATCCCAACGCCTCTTCGACATCGGTCTGGTCAACGAGATCGATCTCGAGACCGCGCGCGACGAGGTCACCATCCGCACCCTCGAACTCGGCAAGGCCCAACGCCGCGAGAGCCTCGAGCGCGAGATGCACGCCTTCGAACTCGAAGACGCGGGCCAGCGCCTCGAACGCCAGCGCCTCCTGGCCAGCGACCTCGAACGCCGAGTCGACTCGCTCGTCGTCCGGGCGCCGGTCGCCGGGCTGGTTTCACGGATCCACGTCGAAGACAGCCAGGCGGTGGCGCGCAACGAAGCCCTCGTCACCGTGGTCGATCTCTCGGCCCTCGAGGTCGAAACCGCCGTCGCCGAGAATCTCGCCGACGAGGTCACCCCCGGGACCTCCGCGGTCATCACCATCGGCGCCGAGAGCTTCGACGGTGCGGTGGTCGGCATCTCGCCCGAGGTCGAGGGGAACCGGGTCAAGGGGCGGGTTGCCTTCACGGGCGCCATCCCGGGAGGTCTCAAGCAGAACCAGCGCGTCAGCGTCCGAATCGTGCTCGAAACCCGTCGCGACGTGCTCAAGGTCGCTCGCGGGCCGTGGCTCGAGGCGGGCAGCGGCCGCCAGGCCTACATCGTCGCCGACGGCATGGCGGTGATGCGGCCGATCGAGATCGGCGCGACCAGCATCTCCGAGGTCGAGATTCGATCCGGCCTCGCAGCCGAAGACGAGATCGTCATTTCCGACACCACCCGGTTCGAAGGCGCGCAGCGCGTGCTGGTGCGTTAGTCCGGAAAAGCAAGGAGAAGCTCATGATCGAGATGGACGGTATCCGCAAGATCTATCGAACCCAGCACGTCGAAACCCACGCGCTGACCGATTTCACCCTCAAGATCGACTCCGGGGAGTTCGTGTCGGTGATGGGTCCGTCGGGTTCGGGCAAGACGACGCTGCTCAACATCGCCGGTCTCCTCGACACCTTCGAACAGGGCCGCTACCTCTTTGACGGCGAGGATGTCAGCAAGCTCAGCGATCGTCAGATGTCGAGGATCCGCAACCGCAAGATCGGGTTCATCTTTCAGTCGTTCAATCTCATCCCCGACCTCAACGTCTTCGACAACGTTGATGTCCCGCTCCGCTACCGCGGAATGAAGGCGGCGGACCGCCGCAAGGCCATCGACCACGCGCTCGACATCGTCGGCCTCAGCGCGCGTTCGAAACACCACCCGGCCCAACTCTCGGGCGGTCAACAGCAGCGGGTGGCGGTGGCCCGAGCCCTCGTCGGCGCCCCGAACCTCATCCTCGCGGACGAACCCACCGGCAACCTCGACACCGCCATGGCCAACGAGATCCTGGATCTGCTCGAGACCATCAACGAGATGGAAACCACCGTCGTGATGGTGACCCACGAACCCGATCTCGCCGCCCGCGCCCGGCGCTGCCTGCACCTGCTTGACGGCCGGCTCATCGATTTCGAGGCCGACGACCGACCGGCGCCGTTGGCGGTCGCGGCCGAGCGCGCCGTATCGTCGCGGATCTGAGGAGCAACCCGGATGCTTGCCTACCAAATCCGCATCGCGTGGCTCAGCCTCAAGCGAAACCCCGTTCTGTCGACTCTGCTGGTCGCCGCCATCGCCCTCGGGGTTGCGGTGTCGACGGCCTTCGTGACCGTCCACCACGTCTACTCCGGCGACCCGATCCCGGCCAAGAGCGACCGTCTGTACTACGTCGAAATGGACAGCTGGGGGCCCGACCGGCCGTACTCCCAGTCGCGACCCGAGATCCCACCCGAACAGATCACCTACCGCGACATGCAGGGGATCATGAGATCCGACATTCCCACCCACCAGAGCGGGATGTTCGTCGCCGCGCTCACCGTCCATCCCGACGGGGAGGGGCAGCGGCCGTATCGGGAAAGGGCACGGATGTGTTTCTCCGACTTCTTCCCTCTCTTCGAGGTCCCGTTCGAGTTCGGCGGCGGATGGGGGCGGGACGCCGACCAGGGACCCGAACCCGTGGTGGTCATTGACGCCGCCACCAACCGGAAGCTCTTCGGCGGCGGCGATTCCGTCGGCAGGACCATCCGCATCGAGGACCGGCTCTTCACCGTTGTCGGTGTTCTCGCCCGGTGGCGCCCTTCGCCGCGGTTCTACGATCCCCACACCGGCGCCGACCAGGTCCCGGAGGGCATCTACCTGCCCTTTGAGTTCTTCCGCCTCTTCGAGGTCTACACCGAGGGCAATCTGCTCATCTGGGACGGCAGCGCCGGCACCGGCTTCTCCGAGTTCCTGACCTCCGAGGCGGTCTGGATCCAGATGTGGGTGCAACTCGACACCGCCGAGCAGCGGCGGGCCTACAGCGACTTTCTCGCCGCCTATGTCATGGAGCAGAAGAGGCTCGGCCGCTTCGCCCGACCGCTCAACAACCGGCTCCTCGATGTGATGCACTTCCTGGAAACACGGCGGGTGGTGCCCGAGGAGGCGACGGGGATGCTGGTCATCTCGCTGCTCTTCCTGCTCGTGTGTTCGGTCAACCTCATCGGGATCCTGCTCGGCAAGTTCCTCGCCCGCGCCCCGGAGGTCGGCGTCCGGCGCGCCCTCGGCGCGAGCCGCGCGTCGGTCTTCGCCCAGCACCTGGTCGAGTGCGAGTTCGTCGGGGTCCTCGGCGGCGTCTTCGGGCTCGGTCTCTCCGTCGTCGCCCTCCGCCTGATCAACCGGCTGCTCGACAACAGCGGTCAGTTCGGCCTCGATCTCACCATGGTCGGGGCCGGCATCGGATTGGCGCTGGTTGCCGGCCTGGTTGCCGGCGTCTATCCCGCGTGGCGGATCTGTCGGGTCGCACCGGCCGTCCACCTCAAGCTGCAGTGAAAGGTCTCAAGCATGGAACTCGGCCCCATCATCCGCGCCCTGATGCACAACCCGACCCGGTTCTGGCTCATCACCGTCGAGGTGGCGCTGACCCTCGCCGTCGTCGCCAACTGCGTCGCCATCATCCTCGACCGGCGCGACCTGCTGACCCGGTCCTCGGGGATCGACGAGCCCAATCTCGTGGTCGTCACGACCCAGCCCTTCGCCGACGATTTTGCGGACCAGGCATTCCTCGACACCGTCCGCGAGGAGGACCTCCGCCGGCTGCAGGCGCTCCCCGGGGTGCGAGCCGCCGCCGCCGTGGATTACCTTCCCCTCGCCGGGGGTGGCGCGATCACTCGGCTGCGACCAGCCGACAGCGAAGGCGACGGTCAAGCGGCGCCGTATTTCACCACCGGCCTCGGAGCACTCGACGCCTTCGGCGTGGAGCTCGTCGCCGGCCGCGATCACATCGAGTCGGATCTCCACCCCGAATCCGACGAGCCCGAGAATCTCATCATCACCCAGGCGTTGGCCGACAAGCTCTACCCCGACGGCGACGCCCTCGGCAGGACCCTGCACGATGTCGACACCGATCGGGTCTTCGGCACCGTCGTCGGGATCATCGCCAAGATGCACAACGCCTGGCCGCGTTCGTCCATCGCCGAGTCGGTGATGCTCCGGCCGGGCCCGACCGACGACCCGCGTGAACTCCGCTATGTCGTCAGAACCCATCCCGGCGACATGGACCACGTCTTCAACGAGCTGGAACCCGCAGTACGGGCGGTCAACACGGACCGGGTCGTCACCGTTCGGCTGCTCTCGGATTACAAACGAGACTATTTCGACGGCGAGCTGGTCCTGGTGAAGATCCTGACCGCACTGACCGTGCTGCTCATCGGGGTGACCGCCCTCGGGATTATCGGTCTGACCTCGTTCTCGGTCACCCAGCGGGTCCGCGAGATCGGCACCCGCCGCGCCCTCGGTGCAACCCGCGGCGAGGTTATGCGGTATTTCGTCATCGAAATCTGGGTGATCACCGGGATCGGGCTCACCCTCGGAGTCGTCCTGACCTATGTCCTCAACTACGCCCTCACGCTCGTCGCTGGGGCACCGGCCCTCGAATGGACCCTGCTGGCCGAAGGGATTGCCCTGCTGTGGGTCATCGGGGTGGCGTCGGCCCTCGCCCCCGCCTTCCAGGCCACCCTGGTGCCGCCGGTGGTCACGACGAGGACGGTGTGAGGTGACGCACCGGCGCGCCGCCGGGCCGCGTAGAATGGGGCCACCGTGACCGATTCCCTCCGGGTTCTCGTGGTTGACGACCAGCCGGCGGTGCTGACCGCGCTGGGGGTCCTCTTCGATCTCCACGACATCCCAAACCTGGGGGCGGCCTCGCCGGGCGCGGCCTGCCGGATCGTCGCCGGCGAAATCCTCGGCGCCGTGGTCATGGACATGAACTTCTCGCCCCACGTCACCAGCGGGGATGAAGGCGTCGAGCTTTTTCACCGCCTGCGCGAGATCGACCCCGAGCTTCCCATCGTCGTCATTACCGCTTGGGCGTCCCTCGAGTCGGCGGTCGAGCTGGTCAAGGCCGGCGCCGCCGATTACCTCGAGAAGCCGTGGCAGGACGATCAGTTGGTGACCTCGGTCCGCAATCTTGTCGAGCTCCGCGCGGCGCGGCAGGAGAGCCGCCGCCTGCACGCCGCGCTCGATCGGACTCGGGCGGAGCTCGCCGCCGAGCACGAGCTCTGCGGCGTCGTCTACCGCAGTGCGGCGATGCATCGGGTGGTCTCGCTCGCCATCGGCGTCGCCGACTCGTCGGCGCCGGTCCTGATCACCGGACCGAGCGGTTCGGGCAAGGAGAAGCTCGCGGAGATCGTCCAGACGAACTCGTCCCGCCGAAACCGACCCTTCGTCCGCGTCAATGTCGGTGCGATCCCCGACGACCTCATGGAGAGTGAGCTCTTCGGCGCCGAACCGGGCGCCTACACCGGGATCACCAGCCGCCGGATCGGTCACTTCGAGACCGCCCACGGCGGCACCCTCTTTCTCGACGAGATCGACGGGCTCTCCCTCGCCGGCCAGGTCAAGCTCCTGCGGGTCCTGCAGAGCGGCGAGTTCCGCCGGCTCGGCAGCAGCGAGGCGCGTTCGGCCGATGTCCGCGTGATCAGCGCGACCAACGCCGATCTCGTCGCCGCCGTGGTCGACGGTCGGTTCCGGGAGGATCTCTACTATCGCCTCAACGTGGTCGAGCTCCGGCTGCCGCCCCTGGCCGAGCGGGCCGAAGATGTTCTCCCGCTCGCGCGCCACTTTCTCGACCACCACGCGCCCGGCGCGATCTTCGAACTCGCCGACGAGACCGTCGGGGCGCTCACGGTTCACGATTGGCCGGGCAACGTCCGCGAGCTCGAGAATCGAATCCAGCGGGCGACCGTGGTCGCGTCCGGAACGACCATCACCCCCGAGGACCTCGGGATCAGCAACGCCGATGACCGGAGCGCCGGACCGCTCGGGGACGACGAGTTCGCCGAGCGCGAACGGCTCTTGGCGGTGCTCAACCGGAACCGCGGCATCGTCGCGCGCGCGGCCGACGAGCTCGAGATCACGCGCCAGGCTCTCTATCGGAAGATGGCGCGGTTCGGCATCGAGCTCGAACGGCGCCCGAGAAGCCGTTCTCCCCTGCCATGACCGATCCCTCCGAGTCCGCGTCCGAGTCAGCGGCAGAGTCAGCGGCAGGAACAGCGGCAGGAACAGCGGCAGCGGCAGGAGCAGCGACCGGGACAACATCAGCCGCGGTGTCGGCCTCACGCCCCCAAGGCTCCACGACTCTTCCCTTCCGCCCCTCCCTCGCCGGCCGGCTCACGGCGGCGATAGTTTTCGTGCTCGTCATCCAAGGGGTTCTCGTAGCCGGGATGATGCGGCTCACCGGCGATCCGTGGCTCGGCCTGATCTTCGCCATGCTCATCGGCATCCCGGTCGGCGCCTGGCTCGTCAGCCGCATCCTCCGCCCCCTCGACCGGACGCTCAGCGGCCTGCACTTCGGCATCGCCAGTTTCAACGACCACGATTTCAGCGTCCGGCTCGCCTCGGACCGCAAGGATGAGCTCGGCGATCTCGCCCGGCTCTACAACCGGGTCGGCGAGACCCTGCGCGACGAACGCCTGGCGGTCCGTTCCAGGGAGCTCCTGCTCTCCAGCGCCCTCGACCAGTCGCCGGTCGCCGTCGTCCTGGTCAACCCCCGCGACCGGGTCGTCTTTTCCAATCTCGAGGCGCGGCGGCTGCTGACCGGCGGCGGCCGGCTCGAAGGTCGTCTGTTTGCCGCCGACATCCGACAGAGCTGCCCGCCCCAGATGCGCGAGATCCTCGCCGGCGACGGTGACGGTGTGTTCTCGGTTCGAGACGGCGACAGCATCGAAACCTACCACCTTTCACGACGAGGGTTCGTTCTCAACCGCCGAAAGCACGTCCTGGTCCTGCTCTACCGGATGACCGCCGAGCTCGGCCGCAGGGAGGCGGCGATCTGGAAGAAGGTCATCCGGGTCATCTCGCACGAACTCAACAACTCACTCGCGCCGGTATCGTCGCTGGTCCACTCCGCCGAGCTCATCAGCCGGCGCCCGGAACACGCCGATCGAGCCGAAGAGGTCTTCGCCACGATCCGCGACAGGCTCGGACACCTCAGAGAGTTCATCGACGGCTACGCACGATTCGCGCGGCTGCCGGCGCCGCGCCGCGAGGAGGCGACGTGGTCCGGGCTGCTCGACCACCTCGACGAGTTTCCGACCCTCACCATCGACGGGCCGCTCCCCTCGCGGCCCGTCTGGCTCGATCGCGCGCAGTTTCGCCAGCTCCTGATCAACCTGCTTGTGAATGCGGTCGAGGCCTCGGATGCCGAACCCGAGATCAGCCTCAGGGTCTTCGCGACCGCCGAGGGCGGCGCCTGCGTCCAGGTCCTCGACCGCGGTCGAGGGATGAACGAGGAAACCATGAAGCGCGCCCTGCTGCCCTTCTACTCGACAAAAAAGACCGGCAGCGGTCTCGGTCTCGCCCTCTGCCGCGAGATCGTCGAGGGCCACGGCGGCCGGATCAGCCTGCAACAGCGATCCGGCGGCGGGTCGGTGGTTTCGTGCTGGTTTCCGCCGCACACCCCGGGAGGGTGACGGGGGACGTGTCGCGGAGCGCCTGAAAGCAACGCCGGATCGGAGCATCCAAAGCCTGCCGCTTCCCTTCGTTTCGCATGAGTGGGACCAGGTAGAATCCTGCCATGGGCAAGAATCGGCGACTCCGAAAGAACCGAAAAGCTCCGGATCGACCGCCGGCTCAGCCAGCACAGTCTCGAGGCCACGCTTCGACCTTGCCACGAACGATCGCGATGACGGCGGCCGGACTGGTGCTCGCAGTGGTGATCGTCTTCGCCCAGACCGCCGACTTCAGTTTCGTCACGTTTGACGATCCGATCTACGTCACCGAGAACCCGATCGTCCAACGGGGTCTGAGCGTGGAAGGGCTTCGTTGGGCCTTCACCTCGTTCCACGCCGACAACTGGCATCCCCTGACCTGGATTTCCCACATGGTGGACTGCCAGCTCTTCGGTCTGGACGCCGGCAAGCACCACCTCACCAACATGGCGTTGCACGCGCTCGGCGTCGTCCTCCTCTTCGTCGCCCTCTGCCGCATGACCGGGTCGGTTTGGCCGAGCGCGCTGGTGGCGGTGCTGTTTGCGATCCATCCCATGCGGGCCGAGTCCGTCGCCTGGGTTTCAGAACGAAAAGACGTGCTGTCGGTGATGCTCTCCATGGCCGTACTCCTGGCCTGGAACCGGTACGTCAAGAGTCCCGGAGCCGGACGATATGTGGTGGTGGCGGCCCTCTTCGCCCTCGGCCTGATGGCCAAACCGATGCTGGTCACCCTCCCCTTTGTTCTGCTTCTCCTCGACTTCTGGCCTCTGCAGAGGTTTCAGCTCGGCGATGCGTCGGAGGGTCGTGGTCTTCCCCTCGCCCTGGAAAAGCTGCCGTTGCTGATGATGGCGCTCGCCTCGAGCGCGGTCACGATGATCGCCCAACGCGGCGCTCTCGGTGGTCTGTCGGAGCTGCCGTTCTCGGCCCGCCTCAGCAACGCTCCGGTCGCCTGGGTCGGGTATATCCTCAAGTCCCTGTTTCCCACCAATCTCGCGGTCTTCTACCCGCACCCGGTGAACGGCACCCCGTGGTGGCAGGCAGCGGCGGCCGGCGCACTGCTGGTCACAGTGACGGCGGCCGTGCTCCGGCAGGTTCGACCTCGTCCGTACCTGGCCGTCGGCTGGTTCTGGTTCATGGGCACCCTGCTGCCGGTGATCGGGCTCGTGCAGGTGGGTTCCCAGGCCATGGCTGACAGATACTCCTATCTTCCCCAGATCGGTCTGTGGCTGATGCTGGCATGGGGGCTCGTCGATCTCGTGGCCCACCGGCCGCAGCTGCGATTCGCGATCACGACAACGGTTGCGGTTGTCGTCGTCCTGTACGCAGCGCTGGCATGGCGTCAAACGGCGACCTGGAAAAACAGCGAGACCTTGTACCGTCAGGCGCTCGAAGCGACAGAGAACAACTGGGTCGCCCACACGAACTACGCCGAGATACTGATCGACAACGGCCATCCGGAAGAGGCCGCCCGCCATGCGGCCAGGTCGTTGGAGATCAACCCGACCCAACACGCGTCGGCGGTGCTGCTCGGCAAGTCGCAGATGGCGATGGGTCAGCCGCAGAAGGCCATCGAGGCCTACAACCTGGCCCGCCGGCTGCAACCGGACCTGCCCCTCATCGTCTTCAACCTCGGCAACGCGTACCGGGATCTCGGCGACGTCGAGCAGGCGATCCGCAACTACCGCGAAGTGCTCGCCGGCGATCCCGGTTTCATTCCAGCCCGCAACAACCTCGGAGTCGAGCTCTTGCGAAGGCAGGAACCCGATGCCGCCGCCGAGGTGCTGTGCGCAACCGAAGCCGCCGAGTCGTCCGATCTCAACATCAACTTCAACTGCGGGCTGGCACAAAGCAGGCTCGGTCACTTCGATCTCGCGATCGAGAGTTTTCGGCGTGCAACCACGATCGATCCTGGCCACGCCCCGTCGTGGCGAGGACTGACGATCGCCCTGTTGGACTCGGGCAGGCGCGACGAGGCGGAGGCGACGCTCGGGCGGGCTCGCAAGCTCGAGCCCGGGAATCCACGGAACCTGCAGCTCCAGGAGCGCTTGCGATCGCCGGACACGACCGGCGCGGTGAATCAGGGGGAATGGCCCTAAACCGGGGGAGATCATGTTCAAAGGTCAGCGGGTCGTGGTGGTGATGCCCGCATACAACGCAGCCGGGACCCTCGAGACCTGCCATCGCGAGGTTCTCGAACAGGGAGTGGTCGATCTGGTGATCGTCGTCGACGACGCCAGTGAAGACCGAACCGTTGACATCGCCCGCGACCTCGACAACACCTTGGTCGTGACCCATGAGAAAAACCTCGGTTACGGTGCGAACCAGAAGACCTGCTATCGGCTGGCGCTGGAACAGGGAGCGGACATCGTCATCATGGTCCACCCGGACTATCAGTACACCCCGAAGTTGATCCCCGCCATGGTTGCGCTGATCGGCAACGGGCTCTACCATTGCGTTCTCGGCTCGCGCATCCTCGGCGGCGGCGCCATGCTCGGAGGAATGCCGCCGTGGCGCTATGTCTCGAACCGCTTCCTCACCATCTTCGAAAACCTTCTGATGAACGCCAACTTGTCGGAGTTCCACACCGGGTACCGTGCGTTCTCCCGGGAATTGCTCGAGTCCCTCCCGATCAACCGGGGATCGGACGACTTCGTGTTCGACAACCAGATCTTGGCTCAGATCCTCTATAAAAGAACCTTCATCGCGGAGATCAGCTGTCCGACCCGGTACGCCCGGGACGCTTCGTCAATCAACTTCTTCCGCTCGGTGAAATACGGTTTCGGCTGCCTCGGCACGGCCCTGAGTTTTCGCCTGGCCCGCATGCACCTCTTCTCCTCCCGGCTCTTCGAAAACGACTGAACGGGATCCCGCAGATTTCATCGGCTGACCGCTTCGGCCGGTGGCGCCGAAGGGATTGCGGTAGCATAAGCCCCGGGTGGACTCCCCACCCGGAGGAACCATGGCTTCTTCGGACCCCACCTTGACCGAGCTCCCCACCCTTGAAGAGCTCTTTGACCGGCCGTCGCTCGACGACTGGCGCCGAATTGCCGAGGCCAGCCTCAAGGGCCGCCCGCTCGAGCGGCTGACGGTCGAGACCCACGAGGGAATCGAGATCGCGCCGCTGGCCACCGCGGCCGACACGAATGGCGATCCGGGCTATCCCGGCCGGCAGCCCTTTGTCCGCGGTCGCACCGCCCTCGGTCCCGGCGCCGGTGGCTGGGAGGTCTGCCAACGGATCGGCCACCCGAACCCCGAGGTTGCCGCCCGGCAGGCAAGGGAAGAGCTTGGCCGGGGTGCGAATTCGCTCTGGCTGGTCTTCGACCCCGCCACCCGCACCGACGCCGACCACGCCGATCCCATCTGCGTTCAAGTCCTCGACCGCGGCTGGGGCATGGACGAGGAAACCATGAAGCGAGCCTTGCTGCCCTTCTACTCGACCAAGAAAACGGGCAGCGGGCTCGGCCTCGCGCTGTGCCGCGAGATCGTCGAAGGCCACGGCGGCCGCATCAGCCTGCAGCATCGACCCGGCGGCGGCACCATCGTGTCGTGTTGGTTTCCGGATTACCGCTAACCCCCCTTGCCCTCCCCCTCCCATGCCCGCGTCCGCGGCAGGGACAGCGACTGGGACACCGACTGGGACACCGACTGGGACAGCGGCAGCGGCCGCGTCCGTTTCCGCTTCCGTGCCCGATGATCTTCCCCCTCCCTGTCCCGACAAACCGTCCTCGATCTCAGGCGTCGGCCGTTCGCCGACGGCGACCGTCCAGCCGCAAACCACTCTCAATTGCGACGGCCCTGCTCGTCATCGCGATGCCGGCCTGCATCGCTCTTCGGCACCTACGGCAGCACCGAACTCCAGCCGCCGGTGGACCCGCCTTCAAAGCCGTCGCAGAAATAGCCCCGCGGGGTCATGAGATCGAAGTAGGGCGAATGATCACCCGTTCCATCGAAGTAGAGCATCCCGAAGGTCGAGACGCAGCTCGCTCCGAGCCACTCGATGTAGGTCGCCTCGCCCGAGACGTGATCATAGTTGTTGTACCACACCGGGTCGGACCACGTTCCCGCGGTCCAACCTCGGCGAGTGGTGTAGTACACATCGTCGAGAAAGCCGGTCTCGGAGCTGAAGACGAGCGCCCTGCCGACGCCCGAGCGCACGGTGATGTCGGGGGAGTAACCGCTCACCTCGGTTCCTGTCGGCCAGTAGGCGTCGTCGTGAACCCAGGAGGTGACGCCGGCGTCGGAGCTGGACAGGTAGCAGGCCCCGTACTTGTCCGGATCGGTTTCGCACTCGAACGCACAGTACACGTTATCGGCGTAGGCGGAAATCGCGGTTCGCTCCGTGGTGCCGGTGTAGGTCCATGACACCTCGGGGTTCCATGCATCCCCGGAGCTGCGCCAGATTCGGACGGAACCGCCGGTCGAAAGATACGAAATCCACCGCCGGTACCCGCTCGAGGTGGCTGGATTCCAGCACAGGTCGAGGCTCGATGCCGCATCGGTGACCGCGGGCGAGATCTCGTGGAACGACAGGCCTTCGATGTATGCCCACCAGAAGTGGATGCTGTTGTCCTCGTCCAGGAGGTAGGCGATGTAGATACGGTTGTCCAGGTCGGGCGCGTTTCCCACAACCGCGATCTCGACCATGGTATTGGGGGCTTCGTCGGCGACGATTTGGAAGCTGTAGACGTCGTCGTGAAGACCGGTTGCGACGTCGAACCGACGGAACCGGGACGAGTGGTAGGCGTCGGCGTCGGCGCTGTAACCGACCCACGCGAAATCGCCGGACACCGTCATGTCGGCGATCGTTTGATACCCGCTGTAATAGTACGTTTCGGCCCAGCTCGCGCCGCCGTCCGTCGAGATGTTCATCGACCAACCGACGTTCCAGACGATCATCGCGAAGATGTTGCCGGTTTCGGCGTCGAAATCGAGCGCGGCGTCGGCGCCATCGGTCCGGCTGCCGATCCGGACATCCGGATACACCATCTTGGTGTCGACTACGATCGGACGTTTCCAGGAGAGACCCACCGCGAAGATCGAACCCGAAGCTTCGAGCTCGTCGAGGCTTTCGACGGCCTCCCGGTGGCTTCCGGCATTCCACAGCTCTTCCACGTTGGCGGCCTGCAGAAGATGGACCTGATCGGGATCGCCGAACAACTCGAGATCGATCAGGGCATTGTCCCGCAGCTCAGGCTCGAGCTGCTTGAGCATTTCCGAGCCCGAGCCGGGGGAGGCGCCCCTGACGGATCGGATGTGTTCGGGCACGAGATACGGCCTCACCGACGACGGATCGACCACGCGCTCCGGGAGCCGGGATGCAGGATCCACCGCCTTGAACGGAGAGTCGAATCGTCCCGCGTCTTCGAACGTGAGCGCGCCACCGTCGATGTCCGTTGTTTCTCCCCTCGCCGTTCCCGGCAGCACTGCCAATGCGACGATGATCAACACCACGCGTGATGTGACAGGGATCGTTCGATTCATACTGAGAGCTCCTTCCCCTCGACGTCGATAAAGAGATCGACGCGTTGCGGACTCGGCCCCAAGTGGAAAACGCGGTCGCCGCCCGTGCGGCTCAATTCCGGAACTCCAGGGCCCGGCCCAAGTGGCTTTCCTGAACATCCGAACCTTTCCAAGGATACTGTCGGTCGGTCGACCTCACCATGGACAGACGCGACAGATGCATGGTCACGAGCGACAACTCGAGCGGCGAAGCGGAAGCCCTCCCCGCTCCGACCTCGTCCCGACATACGTTATGATCCCCAACGGCAGCGCCCACCGGAGGACCCATGGCATCATCGGACCCCACCCTGACCGAGCTCCCAACCCTGGAAGAGCTCTTCGACCGGCCCTCGCCGGGCGACTGGCGCCGGATCGCCGAGGCCAGTCTCAAGGGTCGACCGCTCGAGCGGCTGACGGTCGAGACCCACGAAGGCATCGAGATCGCGCCGCTGGCCACCGCGGCCGACACGAATGGCGATCCGGGCTATCCCGGCCGGCAGCCCTTTGTCCGCGGTCGCACCGCCCTCGGCCCCGGCGCCGGTGGCTGGGACGTCTGCCAACGGATCGGCCACCCGAACCCCGAGGTTGCCGCCCGGCAGGCAAGGGAAGAGCTCGGCCGGGGTGCGAATTCCCTCTGGCTGGTCTTCGACCCCGCCACCCGCACCGCCGCCGACCACGCCGATCCCATCCCGGGGGATGGAATCCGGCTGACCTCGGTTCGCGATCTGGATCCGTTCCTCGAGCGCGTCGACCTCCCGACCACGCCGATTCACCTCACTGCCGGCGGCAGTTCCGCCGCCGTTGCCGCAATCATCGTCGCCGCCGCCCGCGGTGGCGAAATCGAACCCCGACAGCTCCTGGGCAGCCTCGACTGCGACCCCCTCGCCGCCCTCGCCGCCGACGGCGCGCTCCCGCTGGGCCTCGACGGCAGTCTCGATCTTCTGGCCGAGATCGCACGCTGGGCCGAGAAGCGGGCCCCGGAGCTGCGCACCATCACCATCAGCACCCTGCCCTATCACATGGCCGGCGCCAGCGCGGTCCAGGAGCTCGCCTATGCCCTGGCGACCGGGATCGAGTATCTCCGCTTCCTGACCGGTCGCGGTTTCGAGCCGGGCGTGGTCTGCCGTCAGATCGGTTTCCGCCACGCCGTGGGTCGCGATCTCTTCATGGAGGCGGCCAAGCTCCGGGCCTGCCGACGACTCTGGGCACGCGCCGCCGGCGCCTGCGGCGTGGCCGAGGAGGACCGGGCGGCGCCGATCCACGCCGTCGCCTCGCCGCGGACGCTGACGACCCGTGATCCCTGGGTCAACTGCCTGCGGACCACCGTCGGCGCCTTTGCCGCGGCGGTGGGGGGCGCCGACCTGCTCACCGTCCTGCCCTTCGACGCCGCCATCGGCCAACCCGAGGATCTCGCCCGCCGCATCGCGACCAACAGCCAGACGATTCTGCGCGAGGAGAGCCACATCGGCCGGGTGGTCGATCCGGGCGGCGGGTCGTGGCACCTCGAAAAGCTCACCGACGAGCTCGCCCACGCCGCGTGGAAGCGCTTCCAGGCCATCGAGGCCGGGGGTGGGATCATCGCCGCCCTGCACGACGGCGGCATCGCCGACGAGCTCCAGCGATCGCACGCAGCCCGAAAGCGGCTGATCGCGACCCGACGCGAACCCGTGACCGGTGTGAGCTCGTTCCCGAACCTCGCCGAAACGTCGCTCCAGCGTCCAACCCCCTCGTTGCCGGAGCCGGCGGCGCCCGCCGGCGAGGCTCCGACGAGCCAGCTCGCCCGGCTTTTCACGGCCGCCAACTCACCCACCGGCGACGGTTCGGTCTTCGAGCTCGCCATCGATGCCGCCGCGGCCGGCGCCACCGTGGTCCAGTTGACCGCCGCCCTCCGCGCCACCCGGCAAGCGACATCGATGCGGCCCCTCGCCGCCCACCGCGACGGCGAAATCTTCGAGAGCCTCCGCGACGCCTCCGATGTGTGGCTCGAAGACAAGGGTGTCCGCCCACGGATCTTCCTCGCCAACATGGGTCCCGTCCCCGACCACAAGCCCCGATCCACCTTCGCCACCAACTTCTTCGAGGCGGGAGGGATCGAAACCGTGGGGAATGGGGGGTTCAGTACCGCCACCGAGGCCGCCGAAGCGTTTTCGGCCGCGGGCACCGCGATGGCGGTCATCTGCTCGTCCGACGCCCGCTACCCCGATCTCGTCCCCGAGCTCGCTCGGACGCTGGAGGAACGGGGTGCGCGCACCATCCTGGTGGCCGGCAAACCCGGCGAGCACGAGGAAGGCTGGCGCGAAGCCGGTGTCACGGGGTTCATCCACATCGGCTGCGACTGGTACCGGATGCTGGTCGATCTGCTCGAGGAGGAGGGGGTGCTCCATGTCTGAGAAGCGCTTCCCCGACTTCAGCAAGATCGACCTCACCGATCGCCGCGCGCAGGGTTCGCGGCCGGCCTGGGAGGACGCGGTCCGAGTCGCCACCGGCCGCGATCCCGACGAGCTCCTCTGGCAGACCCCCGAGGGCATCCCGGTCAAACCCCTCTACGACGCCGCGGATCTCGAGGGTCTCGACCACCTCGGATATCTTCCCGGGTTGGCGCCGTTCCACCGCGGCCCCTACCCCACCATGTACGCCAGCCGTCCGTGGACCATCCGCCAGTACGCCGGGTTCTCCACCGCCGAGGACTCCAACGCCTTCTACCGCCGCAATCTGGCTGCCGGGCAGAAGGGGTTGTCCATCGCCTTCGATCTCGCCACCCACCGCGGCTACGACTCGGACAACGAGCGCGTGCGCGGCGACGTCGGGATGGCCGGGGTCGCCATCGACTCGATCAAGGACATGCGGATCCTCTTCGACGGCATCCCCCTCGACCAGGTCAGCGTCTCCATGACCATGAACGGCGCGGTGCTGCCGGTGATGGCGCTCTATGTCATCGCCGCTGAGGAACAGGGCGTCGCGCCCGAACACCTCGCCGGGACCATCCAGAACGACATCCTCAAGGAGTTCATGGTCCGCAACACCTATATCTACCCCCCCGAGCCCTCGATGCGGATCGTCGCCGACATCTTCCGCTACACCTCGGAGGCGATGCCGCGCTTCAACTCGATCTCGATCTCCGGCTACCACATGCAGGAGGCCGGGGCAACCCTCGATCTCGAGCTCGGCTACACCCTCGCCGACGGCATCGAGTACGTCCGCACCGGCAAGGCATCGGGTCTCGACATCGACGCCTTCGCCCCGAGGATCTCGTTCTTCTGGGCGATCGGGATGAACGTCTTCATGGAGATCGCCAAGCTCCGCGCGGCGCGGCTGCTGTGGGCGAAGATCATGAAGACCCTCGGCGCCGAGGACCCGAAGTCCATGATGCTGCGCACCCACTCGCAGACATCGGGCTGGAGCCTCACCGCGCAGGATCCGTTCAACAACATCGCCCGGACCTGTCTCGAGGCCCTGGCCGCGACCATGGGCCACACCCAGTCGCTGCACACCAACTCGCTCGACGAGGCCCTCGCCCTGCCGACCGACTTCTCCGCGCGGATCGCCCGCAACACCCAGATCCAACTCCAGGAGGAGACCGGGATCTGCCGCGTCGCCGATCCGTGGGGCGGCTCGTACTACGTCGAACGCCTGACCCACGAGCTCGCCGAGCGCGCCTGGACGCACATCGCCGAGATCGAGGAGCTCGGCGGGATGGCCAAGGCGATCTCTTCGGGTCTGCCCAAGATGCGGATCGAAGAGGCCGCCGCCCGCACCCAGGCCAGGATCGATTCGGGCCGCCAGTCCATCGTCGGACTCAACCGCTTCCCCCTCGACCACGAGGAGGAGATCGATGTCCTCAAGGTCGACAACTCGGCGGTTCTCAAGGCCCAGGTCGCCCGCCTCGGAGCGCTGCGCGCCGAACGCGACGGCGCCGCCGTCGAGGCCGCCCTCGACGCCCTCACCGCGGCCGCCGAGACCGGCGAGGGCAACCTCCTCGCCCTCAGCATCGAAGCCGCACGCGTCAACGCCACCGTCGGCGAGATGAGCTACGCTTTGGAAAAGGTCTACGGACGCCACCGGGCGGTGATCCGCTCGATCAGCGGCGTCTACAGGAACGAAGTGGGAGATGGCATGGCAAACGTCAGCGAGGCCCGCCGACTCACCGACGAGCTCGCCGAGCTCGAGGGACGCCGGCCGCGGATTCTGGTCGCCAAGGTCGGTCAGGACGGCCACGACCGGGGTCAAAAAGTCATCGCCACGGCGTTCGCCGATCTCGGCTTCGATGTCGATGTCGGTCCGATGTTCTCCACCCCCGGGGAGGCCGCCCGCCAGGCCGTCGAGAACGACGTCCACGTGGTCGGGGTCTCCTCCCTCGCCGCGGGCCACCTGACCCTCATCCCCGAGCTCAAGAAGGCCCTCGACGCGCTCGGCCGGTCGGACATCATCATCGTTGTCGGCGGGGTGATCCCACCCCAGGACTACGAGGCCCTCCGAGAAGCCGGCGCCGGCCATATCTTCGGCCCCGGGACCGTCATCGCCGAGGCCGCGGTGGAGCTGTTGGAGGATCTCAAGGAGCGGTTGGGGCATTGATTGGTGACTGGTGACTGGTGACTGGCGGCCGTCGAGTCGTGGGGCGCCCGGCGTCGTTGGTCACGGCATCCTTCGCGTGACGTAGAGCGGTCCGCCGGTCCAGGTTTCCGGCAGCTGGAGGTTCTCCCGGTCGACCTCGAACCCGTCCGGCGAGTAGTAGACCAGATCGATGCTGTCGATCCACATCGGGACCTCGAAGGTCATGATCTGGAGGCTCGCGGGAAGGCTCGACCAGTGGCGCAGATCACCGGGGTTCGGTCCGGCCCCGGCGCCGCCCGCCATCACGACCCGGTCCGCCCGCAGACGGAGGCCCGCGACGGCGAGCTCCTCGACATCGGTGAGCTCGACGGAGATCGCAGGATCCTCGAGCTCCGCCGACGCCCAGGTCACCGCCTGCGGATCCCGGGGCAGGTAGCGGGTCCAGCGGATGGTCTCCGACCGTGTGATCGGCAACCGGTCGTAGTCCTTGTAGGGCCCGCGGCCGAGGAGCAGGATCACCGTCAGGCTTCGTTCGGGCTCGACCGGCGGCGGCGCCAGACCCTCGGGCTGGGTTCCGGGAGCGCCTCGACTCAGTCGTTCCCGAAGGGCCTCGACCAGCTCCCCGCCGCGCCCGGCCAAATCCACCTCCGAAAGCACCTCGAGACCGTCGTCGAAACGACCGGCGCCGGAAAAGGCCATGGCGGCGAGAACCCGGGTGAAGCTGAATCGGCACGGCTCGCAGTCGACCTCGGCGGCGGCGGCCACGGCGTCGTCGGCCCAGATCGCCGCGTTCGCCAGGTCCTGTATCGCCAGCGCATCGGCGATCTTCATCGTCGCGATCATCACCCGCTCGTGATACTCGGGCTGCCACGGCGGCGTTTTCGGGTCGACGGTCCTTTGGTTTGCGAGCACGAGTTCGGCCCGGGAGAGGGCCGCCACACTCTCTTCGTAGCGACCGACTTCGAGGAGTGCGACGGCCCTTTCAACCTCGGCGAGAGCCCGGTCCTCGGGGAAGACATCTCCTTCGTCGAGGAGTTCGAGGGCGGCCTCCGGGCCATCGAAGTAATAGGCAAAGCCGACATAGTCCACCGCCGAGGTGGCGCAGCCCGCCAGGGCGACCGCCGCCGCCAGAACCGCACCCAGCTTCTTCCCGAGACTCACCATTTCCGCTTTGTACAATAAGCGAAGATCGTGCCCATTCCCAGAGGGACAGGGCCATCGGACCGGGGCGATGTGAGAACACCCGCCGGGATCGCCGGGCGGCGGACCGCGAGCCCGGATCGAACTCGCAACCTGACAACGATTTACCGCATCGTGATACCCAGTTGGGCACGGCTCGGCTATGCTGAGTACGGGTAGGACAATGAGAATCCTGGTTGTTGAAGACGAGCACCGACTCCGCGAAGGCCTGGTGGACCTGCTGTCCGCTGCGGACCACGATGTGACCGCGGTGGGAGACGGCCGAACCGCCGTCGAGACCGGCATCTCCGAGACCTTTGATCTGGTGCTGCTCGACCTGATGCTGCCGCAGATGGACGGAATCGAGGTCTGTCGGCGCCTCCGTCAGTCCCGCCCCTCCCTCCCGATCCTGATGCTGACCGCGCGGGGCTCCGAGGACGAGAAGGTCGCCGGATTTGCCGCCGGCGCCGACGACTATGTCACCAAGCCCTTCGGCGTCCGTGAGTTGCTCGCCAGAATCGAGGTCTTCGCTCGCCGGGCTTCCTCGGCCCCGGCCGAGCGCGAAATTCTCGAGCTCGACGGCTGCACCATGGATCTCGGCCGCCACCACGCCATCCGCAACGGCGACATGACCCACCTCACCGCTCGCGAGGTCGGGATTCTGCGTTGGCTCCATCGCCACCAGAACCGAGCGGTGTCGAGATCCGAGCTCCTGGAGCGGGTCTGGGGAACCAGCGGCGATCTCCAGACCCGAACCGTGGACATGACCGTCGCCAAGCTCCGGCAGAAGATCGAACGCGACCCGACCGCCCCCAGGATCGTGGTCACCGTCACGGGCGCGGGCTACGCCTGGGGCGAAGACTGAGAACTCACTTTCCATGACCTCGTCCCGTCGACGTACGACCCTCGCCGCCCTGGCCCTCGCGATCGCGGTGATCCTCCCGACCACCGCCTGGTACCTCACCGGCGCCAGCGAGGCCAACCGCCGCGCACGGCTGTTGGAAACCACCGTTGTCGACGATCTTCAGAGCGCCCTTCACCGCGACTCCGCCCGGCTCGCCTCTCGTCTCGAACGCCTTCGCGCCGACGAGAGCGTACGGCCGTTCTTCCACTACCAGAGCATCACCCACGACCCGGGAGGCGCCGCGGAGGGTCTCGCCGTCACGCCGTCGCCGTTGGCCCAGGGGGTCTCCGACCCGCTTGTCTGGGCCCACTTCCAGCTCAACGAGAACGGGGTTGTGACCCTCCCCATGGTGAACGAGCGCTTCCCGGAGCTCTCGTCGAGCGAGAATTTCACCCGATTCTGCTCGCTCCTCGCCGAGCTGCAGAGCGCGATGGAGATGGGCCTCAACAACCCCGGAGGATACGACGGCGGGTACTTCGAAGGCGAGTTGTTCGTTCTCCGCCTCTCGGAGTGGGAGCAGATCCGAGACGCCGACCAGGTCTATGCCGCGATCACCGGGCGGGGCGAGACACCGCGAAAACCTCTCGATGGGAATCCCGGTCAGGTCGTCATCCGGGTCGGCCCGCTGAGGTGGCACACCATGGTCTTCGGCAGCGGCCCGACCCTCGCCGCACTGCGAGAGGTCGAAACCCCCCTGGGGATCAGGATTCAGGGTTTTGTGGTCGCCCCTTCCGGCGTCGAGCAGTGGCTCGGGTCCGACAACGGGACCGAGGTGCATTTCACACCGTCGGCCATGCTGCCTTCCGATCGGCTCTCTTCCCCGGTCTCGGACACCGGTTGGTGGCTCAGCGCCGACGCGACCCCGCTCGTCGAACGGGCGCGGGCCGACGGACGGCGGGGCATCATCGAGTTCCGCCGGATCTTCGCGCTCGGCGCGATCGCGGTCCTGTTCTCCGCCCTCGCCGTCATGGTCGTCTTCTTCCAGACCGATCGACTCGCGCGCCAACGGGGACGTTTCGCCGCCGCCGCGGCGCACGAGCTCAAGACCCCCCTGGCCAGCCTGCGGCTCTACAGCGAGATGCTCAGCGAGGGCCTCGGCAGACCCGAGCAGTCCAAGGTCTACGCCGCGAGGGTGGCCTCGGAGTCCGGCCGCCTCGGGAGAGTGGTCTCGAACATGCTCGACCTCGCTCGGCTCGAGCGCGGGGCGCAGATCGCGAGCCCGCAACCCGGCGACATCGGCGCAGCCGTGACCCGCTGCATCGACCGGATCCAGTCGGGCCTCGGCGACGCGGGGCTGAGCATCACCACCGACATCGAGGATGATCTGCCGACCGCCGACTTCGATTTCGACGCCCTCTGCCAGATCCTCGACAACCTTCTCGACAACGCCGAGAAGTACACCAGGGCGCAGCCCGATCGGCGGGCGGAGGTGACGGTTCGCGCGGCGCCCGACAGCGTCACGATCGCCGTCAGAGACAACGGGCCCGGCATACCCCACTCCGAGCGACGATCGCTCTTCAAGGCCTTCCAGCGGCCCGACGACGACAACGCCCCCGCCGGCCTCGGTCTCGGGCTCGCTCTCGCGCGCTCGCTCGCCCGGGCCCAGGGCGGGGATCTCGAGCTTGCTGACGCGGAGGGCGGCGGAGCGGTGTTCGTGCTCACGGTTGCGATCAGTCATCACTGATCGCCGATCCCAATCGTCCAGCGGGGAATCCTCAACTCCGGCCCGGATGCCGGCTGGAGGCCACCGCCGGGTCAGCTCTCCCGCAGACCCTCGAGCACCCGCTCCGGCGTCAACGGCAGGGTGTGGAACCTCACCCCGATGGCCCGTGCAACCGCATTGGCGATGGCGCTCACGGTGGGGATCACCGGCAGCTCGCCGCAACCCCTCGGCCATCCGTCTTTGGTTTCGTTGGAAAGAAAGGCGATTTCCATGGGAGGCACGTCGGAAAACCGCGGAATCCGGTAGTCGCTCAAACCCCGCGTGAAACTTTGGTGGCCGTCGACGCGGACCTCCTCGAAGAGCGCGAAACCGAGCCCCCAGAGCATGGCGCCCTTGGTGTTGGCGGTGAGGGTGTTGAGGTTGATGACGAGCCCGATGTCGAAGGCGCCGGCGAGCCGCTCGACCCGCACCACCCCGGAAGTCCTGTCCACCGAAACCTCGGCGGCGACCGCGCCCAACTGCCGCCCTCCGTGGTGGCAGATGGCGACGCCGATGCCGTGGTCGCCGTCCGGCGCGCGTTGATAACCGATCATCTCCGCGACGGCATCGAGGAGCGGCCCGAACGAGGCGACCGCCAGGTTCCTTTTCCGGAACTCGAGCGGATCGATCCCGAGGGCCTCGGCGAGGACATCGGTGTGGCTCTCGACCGCAAAACAGGTCTGGACAAAGCTGGTGCCGCGCATGGTGCCGTGCCTCGCCGGCATCGGCGACGAAAAGAGCCGGGTCCGGACGTGGGGAATGTCATAGGTATCAGCGCTTCCGAAACCCTCGTCCTGGTAGAGATCGATCGTCCGCGCCACCAGCCGTCCGTTCTCGGTGACGCCGCTGGTGATGTCGGCGACCACGGCCTCCTTGTAACGCGCCCGGCCGTTGAACTGATACTCGCGGGTGTAGACGTGTTTGACCCGTCGACCGGTCTTCCGGGCGAGCAACGCCGCCTCGTCGGGCGCCGGGGTGTCCACCTTGACGCCGAAGGCGCCGCCCACCGGCATGGCGATGATGCGGACGTTCTCCTCGGGGATCTTGAGCCTCTTCGCCACCCGCACCCGCGCCTTGAAGGGCGCCTGGGTGCTCGCCCACACCGTCGCGCGGTCGCCCTCGACCTCGGCGACGGCGGTCTCGGTTTCCATGGGCACCTGGGAGGCGTATTGGGTGATGTAGGTTTCACTGATCCTGACCGGGCTCGAACCGAGCTTGCGCTCGGGATCACCGGCCTCTTCGACGGTCTTCCGGAGCTCGGCCCCCCGGCGAATCTCGCCCTCGACATCGAGGATCCGATCCCTTTCCGGAATCCGCCACCGCGGCGCGAGCGCCTTCAGGGCGCGCTGGACGGAAGTGAAACTCTCCCCCACCGCCATCGCCGATGCCCCGGTACGCTCCACTTTCACGACTCCCGGGACCGCTGCGGCGGCGGCGAAGTCCGCGGCCTCGATCTCGGTCAGTTGGATGTGGTACTGCGACGAGGCAAAGGCGCCGTAGCAGCAGTCACCGGGATCGAAGTCACCGGTGTAGACCAGGGTTCCGGTGACGATCGCCTCGCCGTTGACGCTCGGCGTCCCGCGATCGACATACGGCGTCGAACTCGAATACCAGGCGCGGGGCTCGATGGTGTCGAGGTGGACCGTGCCGTCGGCGAGCTCACCGATGGCCAGCCGCACCGTCGGGTCGTTTTTCGCCACGATCGCGCCGTCCCGATAAACCAGCTTCTTCGGCGAGACGCCGAGGATCCCGGCGGCCCGCTCGACCAGGTGGTCACGGATGCGCTCGCACGCCCGCCAGTAGCCCCAACCGACGATCCGGGTCGCGTTGCTGCCCTCGGTGGGGCCGTCGTCGGGGCAGCTCGAGGTGTCGCCGAGCACCAGCTCGACCTTCTCGGGCGGAAGCTGGAGGCCCTGGCTGATGAGGTTGCTGAGCACGGTCTTGAGACCCTGGCCCATGTCGACCCGGCCGGCGTGGGCGGTCACCGACCCGTCGGCGTGGATGAAGAGCCACTCGGTGTAGTCGACGAAGTAGCGCACCGCGTGATTGGCGATGACTCCGGCATCGGCCTCCACCGGGGCCTCGTCAACCGTGCCCGTGCCATCCGAACAGGAGAAGGTGAATGCGTATGCGGTGCTGCCGCCGAGCAGTTCGAGGAAGGTCCGCCGGTTCAGGGGCACTCAGTCCTCCCGTTTCACACCGCCGGCGACGCTCGCGACGGCCTCGACGATGGCTGGGTAGGACGCACAGCGGCAGAGATTGTCGTCCATGGCGCTGACGATCTCGTCCCGGCTCGGGTGCGGGTTCGACCGCAGCAAGGCCTCGGCGGTGACGATCATCCCCGGGGTGCAGTAGCCGCAACCGAAGGCGGTGTGGTCGACAAACGCGCGTTGCAGCTCGCTCAGATTCCCCGGTCGGCCGAGACCCTCGATGGTGACGATTTGGTCATCCGCCGCCAGCTCACCGACCGTCACCATGCACGATCGGAAGACCTCACCGTTGATGAGCACCGAACAGGCGCCGCACTCTCCTTCGCCGCAGCCGAATTTCGTCCCGGTCAGCTTGAGCTGGTCGCGCAGGACCCACAGCAGAGGCTCACCGGGGTCGATGGTCAGCGAGTGCGGCTCACCGTTGACCTTCAGGGTGATCTTCTCGGCGCGCGCCATGAGCGGAGAATAGCACGCTCGTCGACAAAATCAGTGGACGTATCCCAGCGCCTCGAGGTTGTCGCGGTCCTCCACGCTGAGTTCCGCCTCGACGGGCGATCTCTCGGCGATCTCGGCGAGCCGCCGAGCGAGCTCTGCGCGGAGTGCTTCAAGCATCTCGGGGTTCTCTTTCGCGAGGTTATCGAGCTCGCCCGGGTCCTTGACCACATCGTAGAGTTCCTCCCGGTGCTTGTCGTCCCGCCACGAGTGGATGTACTTGAAACCGTCGATGAGGATGGCCCGGATGTCCGATCCGGCCTCCGGCCGGTAGGTCGCTGCGATGAACGGTCGGGCAGGAAGCTGCTCGCCCCGCATGAGGGGGACGAGGCTGACGCCCGACGGGGCCGCCGGCGCCTCGATTCCGAGCAGATCGGCCAAGGTGGGAAAGACATCGACCAGACCCACCGGGTCATCGACCGCCAACCCCGCCGGCAGTCGTCCGGGCCAGACCATTATCAGCGGCACGTGGAGCAAGGTGTCGTAGAGCTGGCTGACGTGCCCGATCTGGTTGTGGTTCCCGAGAGCCTCGCCGTGATCCGCAACGTAGACCACCAGGGTGTTGCGCAGCAATCCCCGCTCCCCGAGCTCGGCCAGCAACCGGCCGATCTCCCGGTCGGCGATCTCGACCTCTCTGCCGTAGTTCCGCCGGATCTCCGGTTTGCTCAGGAACTCCTTGACCGACACCAGCAGCCTGGTCTCGACCGGAGCGCCGGAACGGTTGGTGACGCGGATTGTCGCCGGGAAGGACGACTGGAGCATGGTTCTCCCCATCCGGCGACGGATCACCTCCCAACCGTCGAGGGGCTCGGAGTCGATCATCTCGTGATGGAACCTCAGACTGTCGACCCGGAAGATCCGGTCGGGATCGCGGTCGACGGGCACGAATTCGAAGGTGCTCTCACCGGGAGGAACCACGACATCGAACCAGAAGCCGCGCCCGCAGGCGTCCATGGTTCCGATCGACTCTCCGGCGAGCCGCAGGTCGAAGGTCGGGTACTCTGCCCCGAGCGGCGCGTACGGCTCGTGCGGGTCGGAGTAGTGGACCCAGAGGAAGAATGGATCGGTCAGCTGATCGGCGGCGACCGCGAGCGCCTCGTCGGTGACCTCGACCGCGTCTTTCATCCAGTCGCGGGGAAAGTCGTCGCCATAGTGATCAAAACCGCGATCAAAGCCGAAGTCGCGTTGGAGCACGCCGAGGCTGATCACCGCGGCGGTGCGACGACCAGAAAGTCGCATGGACTCGGCGAGAGTCGGCAGGTTTCCGGCGAGATGCTGGGCGTTGTTGTGGACCCCGGTCTCCATGGGCAGCAACGATGTGAAGAGCGAGGCGTGGCTGGGGCCGGTAATGGGAATGTGCGAGCGCGCATGCCTGAAAAGTACTCCCCGGGCCGCGAGCCCATCCACAGTCGGCGTGTGGAGATCGGCGCCGTAGACACCGAGGTAGTCGGCGCGCAGCGTGTCGACCACGATGAGCAGCACGTTCGGCATGCCCTCGTCGCCGCCCGATTCGCCCCGCACGCTCCCTCGGACGACGGCGAACCCGGTCTCGGGACCGCCCTCCCCGACAGCCGCGAGGCCGAGTTCAACGGGCTTGCCGGCCGGCCAGTTGATGGTCCATCTCGTCGCATCGCCGGTTTCACCCGCGGGCTCGAGGAAGAACGAGTCCGCCGCCGGCCGGCCCGGTTCGGCAACCCAGACCAACGCCCGTGACACCGGCTCACCCGGACCCGGATCGACGATCTTCAGCTCGAGGAAACCGTCCTCGGGCGCGGTGAAACGGTAACGGAGTCCCGAGCCGGGCGCGAGAATAAGCCGGTCGCCCTCGACCACTGGTCGAGGAACCTCTCCACCGCCGGAGGTCTTCGTCGACTCGGTGGCGAATGCGACCCGCCGGAACGCCGCTCCCAGGCTGCGCCGATCGCTGGAGTCCGGCAGCAGGTCGGCGGGACGGCCGATCCACGCACACCGGAGCTCGAGCCGGTTGGTTCCCACCGCCAGCAGGCGCCGGGGAACCGTCAGGGAATGGTCGGAGAACCGGGCGTCGAGCGTGATCCGGCCGAGGTCTCGCCCGTTCAGCGTCACGGTGACGATCTGGGGAGGACCCTCTTTCCGATCAAGCGTGCGGGCGCTCAGCTCCAGTCGATCGAGGTCGGTGTCGAAGAGGTTGAACTCGAGCACCGCGGTCTCAGCGACGGTCCAGGCGAAGCCTTCCCCGGTCGCCTGAAGACCCTCGGGACGATCCCAACCCGAGATCAGGGCCGAGGCCGCCACCGGCGATGAGAAATCCACCGCTGTGATCTCTTCCATCACCTCGGCCGAGCGCGCCCGGTCGATCAGATCGACGAGGACCCGCCCCTTTCCGGGCTCTCCGGTGTGCTCGGAGAAACCCCGGGAACCGCCGCCGCAGCCGGCGATGACACCGACGGCGCCGAGAATGAACGCAAGCGCGAGACGACCCCTCATGGTCGGACATTGTACGGCATGCCTCAAAAGGTCGAAACCGAGTGATGCGGGCATCACCGAAGAGGAACGCGCACTCCTCGAATCCCTGGGCTACATCAGGTAGACGGGGTGAGACGTGAGACGTACGAGAGTGAGAAAGTGAGAAAGTCAGAGAGTCGGGGGCCTGATGCTCTGGGCCTCCTCACTGCCGATTGGAGGAAGGCCTCACCCCTCACAGCGAGCATCGCGAGCGCTGACCTTCTGACCAGCGACCGAAGGGAGAGCTCACCCCCTCACCTCCGTCACTGCACGTAACCGATGGCGCGGAGCTGGCGCTCCTGCAGCGCCTGCTCCTGGAGGCTGATCCGACTCTCCTTCCACTTTCGGTTGAGCTGCGCCCGCACCCGGGAGTAGAAACGAGGGTTCGACAGAAAGACCGACGGGTGGAGCTCGCCGATCCCGCGCCCGCCCCCGGCCGACGCCTCGATACAGAGCTCGGCGCGCTTGAGACCGAAACCCGGAACGGCCACGTACCGGTCGCGGAAGATCTCGTCACCGGAAGGGTGGAGGGTGTCGTCGATCACGACCCGGGTCTCACCGGTCGCGAGGTCGCGCACCGTGACCCGAAAGCTCGCCGAGGCCGGCGCGCCCTCGAGCGCCGTGTCGTCGAAACCGTAGGCGACCTGGAGCACGGGGTCCACGGGCAGGAGGAGCTCGCGGCAACCGCTGGGATCGAGCAGAACCTCACGCACGAGACCATAGAGCGTCGCCACCCGGTAATCGCCGCCGAAGGCGTACTGTCCGAGCTCGATGTCGACCCAGGGGTGCCGGTCGGAACGGTTCACCGCCCGGCTGTCCAGGGGACCGAGCGCGGCCAGCTGCGGACAGAAAACCGCCGGGTAACGGATGACCCGCATGGGCAGGTAGGGAGGGATCCACTGCCACGCGATCTGCTTCTCCGGGGTCACCTCGAAGACCCGGCCGCCCTCGCTCGAGGTGATCAGGACATTGCCGTTGGGCAGAACCTGTTCGACACCGGCGACGGTGGAGTAGAAGTCCGGCGCCGAGTACGACCAGAGCAGTCGGCCGTCGATGGGGTGAATGACCCTGATCTCGCTCCGCCGGTAGGCGTTGAGGTCGTGATAACCGTTGTTGAAAAAGACCACCAGGCCGGCGCCGAGCACTCCCTTCGGCACCATCTGCGCTTCGTGCTGGAAGTCGAGGCCGTCGGTGTGCATCCAGACGATCTCCCCGCTCCTCTTTTCGACGATGAAGATGGTGTTGAGGTTGCGCGCGCTGACGAGGATGTTGCCCGGTCGGAAGCGGACGTCCCCGTCGTCGAACCACCGGTTCTCGGGCAGCTCGAAGACCGAGTTGACATGGGTGGGATCGGGGTACCGCCGATCGCGATCGGGGAAGTGCTCGTCGAGAGAGTCCCTCGGCCACCACTCCCAGACGACCCGGCCGCGCCGATCGACCTCCTGCAGGTAGTCCGAGCGGGTCTCGACCTCCTGCGCCAGCACCAGGACGTTGCCGTTGGCGAGCCTGGCGAAATCGTGGTGCGGGAGGTCCTCCGGTCTCGGCAGGCCGTAGGCCCAGGTCAGCTTGCCGTCCCAGTCGTACTCCTTGATCATATTGTCGACGCCGATCACCGTCAGCCGGCCGTTCTCGTCGAGACGAACCCGACCCACCGCCCGTACCTTCGGCCAGAGGTGCACGACCCGGCCCTGCATGTCGATGAGCGTGGGCACACGACGGCGGTAGAGAATCAGGTTGTAACCCGGAGAACCGGCCTCCGGCCGATAGCTCTCGACCCAGTCCTCGGGCTGTGAGAACTCGATCTCCTCGTCGAGGTCATCGAGCTCGGCGAGATCGTCGACCCGGGCAATGAACCCGTCGACCGGGTCCGGGCCGCAGCCTGCGATCGCCAGGAGACCGGTACAGCCTGCGATCGCGAGAATCAGAGATCGAATGCTCATGCCGGCGTAGTTTAGTGGTTTTCCATCGCGTTGTCGTGGCGGCGCTCCCTACGACAGACTCTCATCGGCCCCTTGCGGGCGGGACGCCCGCACCACAATGGCCAACGTCAGGGTGAACAACGAACGCGGGCAGGTTGTGGTGCGCGCGTCTCGCGCGCAGATCGGTGTTGAGAATGGAGAAACACGGGCCATTCCACGGGCAGGCGTTGCCCGACCGCGCGGTGGTGCTCAGGATGACAGCCCGAGCGGAACGCCATACACTCGGCCCGAGATGACCAGCCCCAAGCTCGCCCTTGAGGTCCTGCCCGACGAGCTCGCCGTCTGCCGGCTCCCGGTCGATGCGCCGGTGCCGAAATGGGCGTGGTCGGGCGAACTGACCAGCATCACCAGCACCGATGAGGAGCTCTCGCTGGTCTGCGCCGCCGATCCGGTGCCCACCGAAATCACCCACACTGCGGGGTGGCGGGCCCTCAAGGTCCGTGGTCCCCTCGATTTTTCGCTGGTGGGCATCCTCGCAGGCATCTCCGGGGTGCTCGCCGACGCCGGGATTTCCATCTTCGCCATTTCGACCTACGACACCGACTACGTGCTCGTTCAGGGAAGCCAGCTCGACGCGGCGGTCGCAGGGTTGGAGGGCGCCGGCTATCGTGTGGTGAAGGTTGGATTGTGACTGGTCACCAGTCACCAGTCACGAAACCAGGGGTTGTCACTGAACCGTGAGACCACCCACCCTGTTTGAACGCCAGGCAGCGTTGCTGCGTGCCCATCGGGATCCGGTCGCCGCGGTGACCCTGCTCGTCGTCACCCTGGCGACTCGAATGCGATATCTCTCCCGTCCGCTGCACGGCGACGAGATGATCACGTTCAGCAACATGGTCCTGGGTCGGGATTTCAGCGCCATCATCTTCGGCCCCTTCGACAGCAACAGCCATCTCCTCAACTCGCTGATCATGAAAGCGGTCTATGTCTTTTCAGGCGAGAACCCGGCGCTGATGCGGCTGCCGAACCTGGTCTTCACCATGCTCGCCATCGTGCTTGTCTTCGTCGTCGCCTCGCGCGAGTTCGGCCGCCTCAGCGGCTTTGCCGCCGCACTCCTGCTCAGCCTGCACCCGGCCGTCGTGCTGTTTTCAGTCTCCGGACGCGGGTACGCGGGGATGATCCTGTTCACCCTGATTTCGAGCGTCCTGTTTCTGCGGCTGATTGGTTCGTTTTCATGGTGGCGATGGCTCGGCTGCGCCGTCACCGGCTTTCTCGCCGGCACCGCCCATCTCTTCGCGGTCAACGTGCTCATCGCCCAGGTGCTGCTCGCACTTCTCATCGCTGCATGGCCCGGGAAGACCGCAGTGGAGGGTCTCGCGGCGCGCGCGCGGCGCATGGCGCCGGCGGTTCTGGCGCCCGCGGCGGCCGCCGCGTTCCTGGTCGCGCTGTATCTGCCGCAGCTGCGCCTCAGCCGTACCGAGAGCTTCGACTACGCCTTTCAGTCCGGGTTTCCCCTCGCTCTGATCAACTTCCTGGGCGGCACCAACTACCGCACCGACCTCGACGGCTTCTCGCTGGCGGTTTTCGTCCTGGCGGTGATCGGGTTCGTCGGCCTGAAGAACAACCGCACCTTGAGAAACTATGTCGGTCTCCTGTTCCTCGCACCCGTCTCCCTCTACGGGCTGTCCTGTTTCGCGCCGGTCTTCACCCTGCACCCCCGGTTCTTCGTCTATCTGCTTCCGTTTTATTGCCTGCTCATCGTCGCCGGGATGGAATACCCCGCCGAGGTCATCGGCGCGAAGACCGGCCGGCGCGGTCGCGCGGCGCTGCGCACCGCCGTTGGTCTTTGTGCCTTCCTGGTCGCCGTCGTCCTCGCCGATCGAATCCGGGTGCCGCGTGGCGGGATGTTCGTCCAGGCGCAAACGGCCGTCGCTGAGTTTGTCGACACCCACCCGGATGCCCGGTTCCTCACCAACGACACCGGGTTCGTTCGCGTCCGCCTGCGCCAGGAGGGGAACATGGGCCGGATTCAACCCGCGCTTGGGATCAAACCCATTCGCGAATTCCAGGCCCGTGAGCCCGCCGGCGAGGTCTATTTCATCTACGTCCCTCGGAAGCGTCTCACCGAGTCGGACCTGATCCACTACCAGGGCAAGGTCGCACCCGAGGTGCTGGACCAGCGCGACGACAGGCTCCGGACCTACCTGACGCGAAACGCGGCCCTCGAGCTCGACCTCGCCCCGATGGTGCAGATCTACGCGCTCAGACCTCTGGATGGCGCCGCGCCGGAGTAGGCGGTGTTTCGTTGTCGGTGGTACTCACGCCGGCGGGGGCGCCGGCGCCACAATGAATGAAGTGCTGTCGGGGCCGATGAACTCCGGCCGGCGGGGGCGCCGGCCCCACAGTGAGCGAAGTGCTAACGGAGGTGGTCGACTCCCGGCCGGCGGGGGCGTTGGCCCCAAAATGGGCCTCAGCCTGTTGCAGCGCCGGCGAGTCCGCATCGGCGCGAGCGCAAGCAAGCGGCGGCGTGATCGAACTGGCACGAGCAAAGCGAGAGTCACCACAATTCGTCCGACGAATTGTTCTTATTCCGCCTCCGCAGCGGAGATGTACCCCTCGCGCTCCAGATACAGCAGGACCTCCCGCACCGCCTCGTCCGGGGTGACCTGGGCGGTGTCGATCCGCACATCGGCGTCGACGGGAACCTCGTAGGGATCCGAGATCCCGGTGAACTCCTTGATGATCCCCGCCCTGGCCTTGGCGTACATGCCCTTGCGGTCGCGCGCCTCGCAGACCTCGAGCGGGGTCGAGACGTGGACCAGGATGAATCCGCCGCAGGGCCGGACCATCTCGCGGACCTCGTGGCGGACCGAGTCATACGGCGCAATCGGGGCGCAGATGGCGACTCCCCCGCCGCGGGTGATCTCGGAGGCGACAAAACCGATACGGCGGATGTTGAGATCGCGGTGCTCCTTGGAGAAGCCGAGCTCGGACGAGAGGTTCTTGCGCACCAGATCGCCGTCGAGGAGGGTGACTCCGCGGCCGCCGAGCTCGAGGAGCTTGACCCGCAGCCCGTTGGCGATGGTCGACTTGCCCGACCCCGAGAGCCCGGTGCAGAAGACCGTGAACCCCTGCAGGTTTCTTCCGGGCAGGCGCCGCCGAAGCTCACGGACCACCCCCGGTAAACTGAACCAATCGGGAATCTCTCGACCGTCCGCAAGCCGGTTGCGGACGTCCTCCCCGGTCATTTTCAGCACGCGATCATCGGTTTCGGCCCCGGCGGCTCTGATATGGCGCTTGCGGTTTTCGGCGTAGACGAACTCCTCGGCGGGCACCATCTCGATGCCGAGTTCGGCGGCGTGGGCCGAGACGGCCTCGCGCGCCCGGGCGTCGCCGTAGCCCGGGGCGCCGCGCACCTCGAGCACCGATCCCTCGCCGTTCTGCTCGACCATGAAATGGGTGCAGCCGTGGTTCTTGTGGATGATCGCGTGCAGCATCGCCTCGCTCGGCCCGCCGCCGCGCACCGCCAGGGGCAGCAGGTTGAGACGGGCCAGAAACGCCGGATAGTGCGGCACGATCTCCTGATAGCAGCGGACCCGCGCGTAGTGATCGACATCGCCGGGTTGGTTGAGTCCGACGACGGGGTGGATGAGCAGGCTCGCTCCCGCCTCCTGCGCGGCGGTCAGGCTCGCCACCTGCTGGGCGCGGTGCATGATCCGGTGGGTCTGATAGGCGAGGACCTTTCGCCACCCCAGTCGGGCGAATTTCCGCCGCAGCTCGAGGGGGGTCAGCCGAAGCTCGCGAAAGTCGTAGTGCACCGGGGGTTGGAGGCCCTCGATACGGCCGGCGATTGCGACCGGCGGCGTGCGGTGGAAAAAGCGCGCGACGGAGTCCCGGTTCCGATCATCGGCGCCGAACAGCGCGGCGGCCTCGGCCTCGCGATCGGGTCGGAAGATCTCCTCCACCGTCAGGGCCGCGATCATCACGCCCTCGCCATCCCGCAACGCCGCGGGTTCGCCGACCGTCAGGCGCGCGGCCGTCGCCTCGTCGACATCGAGGGTCAGGGGCAGCGGCCAGAACACACCGTCGGCGAGGCGCATCCGCGAACACACACCGGCGAAGTCCGCTGCACCCATGAATCCCTCGAGCGGCGACAGCCCGCCGTTGAGCAGCAGCTCGAGATCGCAGAGCTGGCGCCGGTCGAGATCGACGGACGGCCATTCGCGGGAGAGCCCGCGAATCTCCGCGGCGCGTTCGGGTTCGACGAGCAGATTGACGAGGGCGCCTCCGTGAGGCTTGATGAGGTGGTCCAAAATCCGTGTCTCCGTGCGTTCGTTTCTCCCGGCAGGGCGACATTGTAACGGCTGGCGGCGATTCGTGCATGTCGTCACCCTCTTTCCCCGCCCCCCTCTCCCTCTCCCTCTCCCTTTCCCTTTCCCTTTCCCTTTCCCTTTCCCGACAAGACGGTACAGCGGCAGGGGCAGCGGCAGCGGCAGCGACAGCAATCAGCGGCAGCGGCAGGGGCAGGGGCAGGGGCAGGGTTCCACCCGCTCCCCCGTCCCGGCACGACACGTTTCTCATAAAATCCAGGTTCTTGAAGTTTCTTCGAACAAAATTCCGTAAATTACCAATTCTGTTGTCGTTTCCGAATCAGATTCACCAGTTTGCACGCGCTTCCTTCGAGGGATACCTTGTGTCCGATCGCTCAAACGAAACACCTGAGGAGGCGACCATGACCACGGCAACCATGAACGGTGTTGATCGCTACATCGAGGCCGCCCGGGCAGCCACCGCCAAGCGGGCCGAGCTCCGCGCCAGGGTCCGCAAGCTGCGCTTCGACACGATCGCGGTGCACGGGATGTACGGCCTCGAGGAGGCCTTCGCCGGCGGCCAGGGCGGGATCGTCGAACCGATCTTCCCGTCGACCTCCCAGGCCTACCGCGACTCGGACGAGATGGAAGCCGCGCTTTCGTACCGGATTCCCACCTGGTGCTACTCGCGGATCCACAACCCCACGGTGTTCTACCTCGAAGAAACCCTGGCCCTGCTCGAGTCCTACGGCTGCGCCGCCGACGCCACCGGGCTCTGCACCTCGTCCGGAATGTCGGCGATCAAGCAGGCGATCGAGCCGCTCGTCGCCAGACGCGGTAACGAGCCGATCAATTTCATTTCAACCGCGCAGGTCTACGGCGGCACCTTCCAGCTCTTCAACCTGCGGATGGCCGAGCGCGGCGCCGAGGTCCGCTGGGTCACCGAACCGTGGAAGATCGAGGCCTGGGAGCCGCTCATCGACGAGCACACCCGCTTCCTCTACGCCGAAATGCCGTCCAACCCGCAACAGGCCTGCACCGATCTCGAGGCCGCGGCCGAGCTCGCCCACAGCCACGGACTGCCGCTCATCGTCGACGCCACCGTGGCCACGCCGGCTCTCATGCGGCCGCTCGCCCACGGCGCCGACATCGTCGTCCACTCGCTGTCCAAGACCGCCGGGGCGGGCGGCAACGCCATCGCCGGCGGCATCGTCGCCCGCCACGGGCTGACCGCGCGCCACCTCGACGACGACCAACGGGCCGACTACGCTCTCTGGCTCAAGCTCTGGCCGTTCCGCGACTCGGGCCCGTGCATGACCCCGATCTCCGCCCACTATCTGCTCAACGAGATGCGGACTCTGCGGCTCAAGATGGCGCAGATGTCGCAGAACACCATGGTCGTCGCGCGCTATCTCGCCGACCACCCGAAGATCGAGCGGGTCGACTACCTCGGTCTCGAGCACCACCCGCTGCACGAGCTGGCTTCGCGTTACATGAAAGTGGTCGACGACGAGACCCCGGCCTACGGCCACCTCATGTCATTCATCATCCGCGGTTCAGCTGCCGACGCCCGGGTCTTCTTCGACGGCCTGCAGCGGACCTTCCGCGCCACCGATCTCGGCCGGATCAAGAGCGTCGCCACGATCCCCGCGATCTCGACCCACCAACAGCAGGGCGAGGAGGGGCGCAGGCTCGCCGGGATTCCACCGACCATGGTCCGGCTCTGCGTCGGCGCCGAGCACCCCGCCGACACCATCGACGATCTCGACCAGGCCCTCGCACAGATTTAAGGCGAGACCATGCGCCACAACCACAAAGACACCAAGACACGAAGGGGATCACCAAGGGTTTTCAAACACAACTCCTTTGTGATTTCTTTGTGCCTTTGTGCCTTCGTGGTTGCGACGAGATCAGTGACTTCAAGGAGAACGACATGAAACTGCTACTCATCGGATTCGGGACCGTCGGTCAGGGGCTCGCCGAGCTCCTCATCGAGAAGAAGGTCGACCTGAAACGGAACCACGGCCTCGACTGCACCGTCGTCGGGATCTCGGACATGCTCAAGGGCAGCTGTCACAACCCCGCCGGTATCGACCTCGAGGCCGCGCTCGCCAAGGCCGCCGCCGGCGAACCGCTGTCATCCCTGCCGGGCGGCTGCGACTGGGATGCGCTGAGGATGATCGACGAGGCCGATGCCGATGTCATGTGCGAGATCACCTACACCGACATCAAGACCGGCCAGCCGGCCACCGACCACATCCGCGCCGCTCTCGCCAAGGGGATGTCGGTGACCACGACCAACAAAGGTCCGACCGCGCTCGCATCGCAGGAGCTCACCGAGCTTGCCGCCGCCAACGACGCCCGCTTCCTCTTCGAGGGCACGGTGATGGCCGGCACCCCACTGCTCAACCTCGTCCGCGAGACCCTTGCCGGATCCGAGATCACCGAAATGAAGGGCATCCTCAACGGCACCACCAACTTCATCCTCACCCGGATGGAGGGTGGGATGGACTACGCCGCCGCCCTCGCCGAGGCGCAGGAGCTCGGTTATGCCGAGGCGGTGCCCGACGCCGATGTTCTCGGCTTCGACGCGCTTGCGAAGGTCACCATTCTCGCCAACACCGTCTTCGGCGCAGCGCTGCGCCCCGCCGACTCACCGTGCCGGGGGATCACCGAAATCACCCCGGCGCAGATCGAGGCCGCGGCCGCCGACGGCAAGAAGTACAAGCTCATCGGCCGGGTCTGGCGGGACGGCGCCGCGGTTCGCGCCTCGGTCGGTCCGCAGCTCGTCGACACCACCCACCCCCTGGCGGGGGTCGGCGGCGCCACCAACGCCATGACCATCACCACCGACACGCTGGGCGACGTCACCATCGTCGGTCCCGGCGCCGGCCGCCGCGAGACCGGATTCTCACTGCTCAACGATCTCATCCACCTCGGGAGGTCCTGATGCGCATGCTCCTCGCCGGCGAGTGGGTCGATCGCGCCGAGACCATCGACGTCCGCGACCCCTTTGACAACTCGCTCATCGACACGGTTCCTTCGGCCACCCACGACGATGTCGAAACCGCCATGGCCGCGGCCTTCGCGGCGCGCGCGACGGCGCGGCGGATGACGACCTACGAGCGCTCCCGGATCCTGCTCAAGACCGCCGCCATCGTCGCCGCCCGGGTCGAGGAGTTCGCCACCACCATCGCGCGCGAAGGCTCCAAGACCATCAGGGAGGCGCGCAAGGAGGCCAACCGCACGGTCAACACCCTGACCATCTCCGCCGAGGAGGCCAAGCGGCTCAACGGCGAGACCATCCCCTTCGACTCCTTCCCCGGCGGCGAGCACCGGCGCGGTCACTACGAGCGCGTTCCCATCGGCGTCGTCCTCGCCATCACCCCGTTCAACGACCCCCTCAACCTCGTCGCCCACAAGCTCGGCCCGGCCATCGCCGGCGGCAACTCGGTGATCCTCAAGCCCGCCACCGTCACTCCCCTGTCGGCGCTCAAGCTCACCGAGGCCTTCCTCGAGGCCGGGCTGCCGAAGGACGTCCTTCAGACCATCACCGGCAACGGCGCCGTCCTCGGGGACGCCCTGGTCGCCGACGAGCGGGTCCGCATGGTGAGCTTCACCGGCGGGCTCGAGGCAGGCAAGCGCATCACCACCAGGGCCGGACTGAAAAAGATCGGCATGGAGCTCGGCTCCAACTCGCCGGTCGTGGTGTGGCGGGACGCCGACGTCGAGTGGGCCGCCGAGACCTGCGTCTCCGGCGCCTTCTGGGCCGCCGGACAGAACTGCATCGGCGTCCAGCGAATCTACATCCACCGCGACGTCTACGACCGCTTCCGCGATCTCTTTGTCGAACGGACCAAGGCCTATCGGATCGGCGACAAGCTCGATGAAGCCACCGACATGGGTCCCATGATCACCGAGGCCGAGGCCGAGCGCGTCGAACGTTGGATCGCCGAGGCCGTCGAGAAGGGCGCCACCATCGCCGCCGGCGGGCGCCGCAGCGGGGCCCTCGTCGAGCCCACCGTGCTCGAGAATGTTCCGGCCGACGCCACCATCCACTATGAAGAGGTCTTCGGTCCGACGGTCAACCTCTATCCCTTCGACGAACTCGACGACGCCATCGCGAGCGCCAACTCGGCCGACTACGGTCTCCACGCCGCCGCGTTCGCCCGCGACATCGAGATCTGCTACCGGCTGGTCCAGGGCCTCGATGCCGGCAGCGTCCTGATCAACGACTCCACCGATTACCGCCTCGACTCCATGCCCTTCGGCGGGATCAAGGGATCGGGGCTGGGCCGGGAAGGGGTCAAGTTCTCGCTCCAGGAGATGACCGAACCCAAAGTGGTCTGTTGGTATCTGCCGGAACTCAAGAAATTATGAATTGTGAATTATGAATTGCATCGCACGATCGCACCGTCGCATCGGAAGCCCCGCGATGGCAATTCAAAATTGAGAATTGAGAATTGAGTATTCGCGCTGCGGTGCATTCATAATTCATCATTCATAATTCATAATTGACGTATGCGCTACCCCGCCGATCTGGATTCGTCCGACATCGCCATCCTGGCGGTTCTGAACACCAACGCGAGGATTTCGAACAAGGATCTCGCCGAACACGTCGGGCTGGCGCCGTCGACATGCCTGGAACGGGTTCGGCGATTGGTGGAGGCGGGCGCCATCCGCGACTTTCACGCCGACATCGATCTCGCCATGCTCGGGTTCGGGCTCCAGGCCATGATCGCGGTCCGCCTCCAGCGCCACTCGCGCAAGGTCGTGACCTCGTTCCGCGAGTACGTCCTCGGGCTCACCGAGGTCCGCACCGTCTACCACGTCGCCGGCGCCGACGATTTCCTGGTCCACGTCGCCGTGCGCGATGCCGACCACCTCCGCGATCTCGCGATGGATGCCTTCACGACGAGATCCGAGGTCGCCCACATCGAGACCAGGCTGATCTTCGAGCACGTCCCGATCCGGCGGCTGCCGATCGCCGACGGTGAGTGGGAGTGAACGCCCCGGTCCGAGTCCTCGTCCGCGTCCGCGTCCGCGTCCGTGCCCGAAATCGAGCATACCGGCTCGCGATGCCCACACCGAGCACTGAGCGGATACGGCTCACCAGCAGCCATTGTGACGACGGGCAGTGTGATTTTCGGGCGGAAAGAACAGGCTGAATCTCCTGCCGAGCCACCGACCAATCAATGCGACAGTCTGGCGAAACTCATCTCATCGGAGGCGGACTCGGACGCGGACGCGGACGAGGGGCCTACGCCCGATTGCGATAGAGATTCGGATCGACCTCGACGGCCATCTTTTCGACATCCATCGTGCCGCCGAGGAACTCGTTGATCTGCCGCGCGGCCGTTTCGGGGTCGGCGACGACGTCGGCGAAATCGAGATAGAGAACATCGAACCAGTCACGGAATCTCAACTGGAACTTCATTTTGTCCAGGTGAGCTTCGTACATGCGGAGCATGGCGTCGTCGTCAGCCGTGTTCTCTTCGCCGCGGCGCTCGAGCATCTTTGCCTGGGACGCCAAGACCTCGCGCAGATTGCGGCGCATGAAGATCACCTTGTAGGTGTTGTCGTCGGGCAGATACTGGAGCAACGACGAGACCACCTTGATGACCTTGCCGCGGGCGGCGCGGAGCCACCTCGTGTCGTCCATTTCGGCCAGGTTCTTGACCCGCTCGTCCTCGAAGTAGCCCTTGGGGTTGTCCTCGTCGGCGGTTCGGATGTTGTCGACGATGGTCTCCATCCCGCCGGCCGCGAGCATCTTCATCGCCATGGAGGTGCCGGAGCGCGGCAGCCCCGACACCAACACGATGGGTTTACCGTACTTGAGCCGGCGCAGCAGTCTGCCGAGAATCGATCCCATGCTGAGTTTCTCCCGCGACCGTAAGCACCGGTAATCAAGGATGATAGGCCGCTTCGATGATCTCCGCCGCCCTTGCGCGCCCCGACGGCGACGCCTATACTACACCCCCTGGGAAATGCCGGTCGAAACCGAAGGGTTGTCTGCATCGAGAGATGGGGGAACCCGACCAACCGCCTTTCAAAAAAGGACTTCGTAACGAATGACGACGACAACACACGCCCACCGATGGTCCGGGGTCTGGGTCGGGACCGCCTTGGTGTTTCTCGTGTTGGGAGCGCCGGCCACCGCCGACGCCTACATCGGCCCGGGCGCGGGGTTTGCGGTTCTCGGTTCCTTCGCCGTGATCTTCGTGACCATGATTCTGGCCGGCGTGTCGATCCTCGCCTGGCCCTTCCGGACCGTGTGGCGGATGATTCGCCACCGCCGCAAATCCAAACCGTTGGTCAAGCGGACGATCTTCATCGGCTTCGACGGCCAGGACGCACAGATCACCGAGCGGATGATGGCCGAAGGCAAACTGCCCAACTTCTCCAGGCTCGCCGAACGCGGCTGCTACCGCAGGCTCCGCACCACCTTCCCGTCGATCACGCCGGTGGCGTGGTCATCCTTCAGCACCGGAACCAACCCCGGCCGGCACAACATCTTCGACTTCCTCGACCGCGACCCGCGAACCTATCTCCCCCGCCTGAGCTCGGCCCACATCGGCCCGGTGGAGAAAACCCTGAAGATCGGCAAGCTGAGGATCCCGCTCGCCAAACCCGATATCCGGCTGCTGCGGATGTCCAAACCGTGGTGGACCATCCTCGGCGAGAACAACATCTGGAGCACCATCATCCGGGTGCCCATCACCTTCCCGCCCGACAAGTTCTACGGCGCCCAGCTCGGCGCCATGTGCATCCCGGACCTCCTCGGCACCCAGGGCAGCTTCATGCTCTTCACGACCCGCCCGGAGGACGAGGCCTTCCAGGAGGGCGGGATCCGCGTCAGCCTCAGCCGGAACGGCTCGGCAACGAGCTTCGAGGCCACCTTGCTGGGCCCCGAGAACTCCTTTTTCGAGGGCAACCCGCCCATGGAGCTGCCGCTCACCATCGATGTCGACCCGGAGTCGGGGACGGCGACGGCCGCCATCAGCGGCACCAGGCTCGAGCTCAGGACCGGCGAGCTCAGCGACTGGGTCAAGCTCGACTTCAAGGTCATCCCCGGGATGAAGGTCAGCGGTCTCACCCGGATCATGCTCACCGAGACCGGCGAGCACGTCTCGCTCTACATGTCGCCGATCAACATCGAACCCGGCAAGCCCGCCATGCCGATCTCGCACCCCTCCTACTACTCGAGCTATCTCGAGAAGAAGATCGGCCCCTTCGCCACCCTCGGATTGGCGGAAGATACATGGGCCCTGAACGAGCAAATCACCGACGACGGCACCTTCTGGACCCAGACCCAGGATGTCGACGGCGAGCGTGAGCAGATGCTCGACATCGCCCTCGACCGGCTGCGGTCGGGCGCGCTGGTCACGGTCTTCGACGCCACCGACCGCGTCAACCACATGTACTGGCGCTACATCGATGAGGGTCACCCGGCGGCCGCGGGGGTCGACGACCCCGAGTACGCCGACGCCATCGAGCGGCAGTACATCCGCAACGACGGCATCGTCGGCAGGACGCTCGACAAGATCAACGACGACGACGTTCTTTTCGTGCTCTCGGACCACGGCTGCACCTCGTTCCGCCGCGGCGTCAACCTCAACGCCTGGCTGCTGAAAGAGGGCTATCTCAACCTCAAGCCGGGCGCCGACCCCACCCAGCCCTGGCTCCAGTCGGTGGACTGGTCGACGACCAAGGCCTACGCCGTCGGGCTGGTCGGGATGTTCCTCAACATCCGCGGCCGCGAGGCCCGGGGCATCGTTGATCCCGGCGAAGAGGCCAAGGCGGTCAAACGGCAGATCGCCGCCAACCTGCAGGGCCTGGTGGACACCGAGACCGGTGACATCGCCATCAACGAGGCCTTCGACACCGACACCCTCTACCGCGGGCCGTACAAGGGCAACGCCCCCGATCTGCTCATGGGGTACAACCACGGCTACCGGATCTCGTGGGACTGCGCCTCGGGGGTGGTCGCGGGCGAGGTTTTCGAGGACAACGTCAAGGCGTGGAGCGGCGATCACATCGTCGATCCGCGGCTGGTCCCCGGGATCCTCCTGTGCAACCACGAGGTGTCGTCCGCGGACCCGCACATCGTCGATCTCGCGCCCACCGTGCTCACCCTCTTCGGGATCCGGCCGGCGGCGCACATGGACGGCAGGCCGCTGCTCGACAAGGCATCACTGAAATGAACGGTAGGGTGCCACGTTCACAATTGTTGAATTGTGTGGCTCACAATCGTAGGGTGCGGGGTTTCCGCACAATTCAACAATTGTGAACGTGGCACCCCAGGAGGCACCACATGTTCGGAAGCACCAAGGTCAAGCTCGACGCGAGCCTCGTCGAACGGATTCGCAAATTCGCCGAGATCGCCGGTTACTCCTCGCCCGAGGAGTTCATCACTCACGCCCTCGAGAAGGAGCTCGCGCTGCTCGAGGAGGCCGGGGACGAGGAGGAAATCAAGAAACGCCTCCAGGGCCTCGGCTACATGTCGTAGGGGTTGATTCCAGACCATGACGAGTCTTAATGCGATGCTCGGCACGGTGATCGACTGGCTGCAGGCGCCCCTGAGCGGGTTGCCGGCCATGGTCGGGGTGATCGTGTGGTCGATCCCGGTGTCGGTCTTCGCCCTGTGGGTCTTCGGCAAGACCTCGAATCAGGACAAGATCACCGCGGTCAAGAACAAGATCGCCGCCTCGCTCTTCGAGATCCGGCTCTTCAACGACGATCTCCGCGCCATCGCCAGGGCCCAGTGGGAGATCACCGGCCACGTCCTGCGCTATCAGGGGTTGGCGCTGGTGCCCATGGTCTTCATCCTGCCGCCGCTGGTGCTGCTCATGGTCCAGCTCCACATGTTCTACGGTTTTCGCGGCTTTGCGCCCGGCGAGACCGCGCTGCTGCGGGTCGAGCTGGCGACCACGGGCGGACCGCGCCCTGATCTCGCCATCGAGGTCCCCGAGGGCCTCCACCTCGAGACTCCGGCGGTGTGGGTCCCCTCTCTCGGCGAGCTCAACTGGGAGCTCGCCGCCGACGCCCCCGGCGACTACGAGCTCGGCTTCACCATCGGCGGCACGACGGCGACCAAGACCGTGAGCGTCACCGACCGGGTCGTGCGTCTGTCGCCCGAACGTCCGCCGTCCGGATTCATGGATCAGCTCGAGTGGCCGTCGGAGCCGCCCTTTGACCGAGACGCTCAGATCCGGCGCATCACCATCGCCTACCCCGAAGCGACCATGGAGATCTTCGGTTGGAGTTGGGAGTGGAGCTTCGCCTGGATGGTGGTCTTCTTCGTCCTGACCATGGTTTTCGCCTTCGCGCTGAAGAAACCGATGGGGGTGGAGCTGTAGGAGGTGAGCGCTCCCTTCGGTCGCTGGTGAGAAGGTGTGGAGGTCAGCGCTCCCTCCGGTCGCTGTGAAGAGGTCAGGAAGTAAGCGCTCGCTTCGCGCGCTGTGAGGAGGTGCATCGCATGAGTGCACGGGAGGCGTTCAAGTTCTGTAGCAGGCCCACCTTCTAACCTCCTCACTTTCTAACCTTCTAACCTCCTCACTTCCTCACTTCCTTACCAAGGAAACTCTCACTCTCAACTATCATGGTGGCCGTGAACCGATCCACCACCACCGTCGGCGCCCTCGCCATCTGCGTGGCCGCCGCCCTCTGGGGCCTCGACGGCGTGGTCCTCACGCCCCGGCTGTCCGGCATCGCCGTGCCGTTCGTGGTTTTTCTCCTCCACGCCCTACCCTTCGGCCTCATGCAGCCCCTGCTCTTCGGTTGCTGGAAGAAACTCCGCAACTTTGACCGCACGACCTGGCTGGTGCTCTTCTCCGTCGCCTTCGCGGGCGGGCTCATGGGCACCATGTTCATCGTCAAGGCGCTCTTTCTGGTCGATTTCAAACAGCTCAGCGTCGTCGTCCTGCTGCAGAAGCTCCAGCCGGTCTTCGCCATCTCTCTCGCCTCCCTGCTGCTCAAGGAAAGACTGACCGGGCGGTTCGTCGTGTGGGCGATCGCCGCGATCGCCGGCGGCTATCTCCTCACCTTCGGTTTCTCCCTGCCCGATCTCGAGGGTGGCGACCGTACTCTGTCGGCCGCGTTCTTCGCCCTGATGGCCGCGGTCTGTTTCGGCGCCGCGACGGTTTTCGGCAAGCTCCTGCTCGGCAGCGTCGATTTCAAGACCGCCACCTTCGCCCGTTACGGGCTGACATCGGTGCTCGCACTGGTCTACCTGATCGCCGGCGGAGTCGGGCTGCCTTTCGCCACGGTGACCCGGGCGAGCTGGGTCGTGGTCGTCATCATCTCGCTGACCACCGGGTCGGGCGCGATCTTCCTCTACTACTGGGGTCTCACCAGGGTCAGGGCCACCGTGGCGACCATCTGCGAGCTCTGCCTGCCCCTGAGCGCCGTGTTCCTCGACTACATCGTCAACGGCACCAGACTCGGCGCCTGGCAGTGGCTCGGCGGGCTGGTGCTCGTCGGGTCCATCCTCAGGATCACGACGATGAAGGGCGCGCCCGATCCGACGTAGGGTGGGGCCGGCTCCACCTTCAGCTGTCTCGGACCGACGTGCGGAACCACCCCGTACATGAACGACTCTGATTCGACGTAGGGTGGGGCTGGCCCCACCTTCAGCATTTTCGACGGGTTCAGGGCATTGCCCGCCGATCGCACGGCCCCGATATCTGCTTCGGACCGACGTGCGGAAACACCCCGTGCAGGCACGCCTCTGAAGGTGGGGCCAGCCCCACCCTACGTGGCGGTAGATCGTGGGGTCGGCGTCGCCCGGTCATCCTATTCACCCGTGTCAAGAACGCCGACATGGTCGGGTTCAATTGTTCCCCAATCGGGTTCGATCCACCCCTTCTTCACATGATCGTGAAAACTCGACCACTCCCAATCAACAAGGTTGGTCACGTAACCGTGTTTCACCGGGTTGAAGTGGATGTAGTCGACGTGGCGGCGAAAATCTCGAACGTCGCGGATTCGATGCTCCCAATACCGCCGCTGCCACACCGCGGCTTCGCCTTTTCGTTCCCTCGATGAGCCGGGAGCGACCCACGTCCCTCCAGCCCTGCGATACTCGCGGGTGAATATCCCCTTGAGCTTCCTCCACCTCGCCGGATAGTCCGAGTCACCCTCGGGTAGAGACCAGATCGTGTGGAGGTGGTCGGGGAGAATGCACACCGCTTCGGTCTCGAATGGTCGGGTTCCACCGGTCTCACGCCAGGCCTTTCGAAGGCACCGCAAACCGCGTTCAGTAGTCAGAAGGGGCCGGCGTCGAAACGTCACCACGGTGAAGAAAAAAACTCCACCTTCGAGCTTCACTCTGCGGTACCTGGGCATATGGCAAAAATATCACGCACATCGTAGGGTGGAACTGGGGCCGGCCCCACCTACGGTCGCTTTGGTGGATACGGAAACAACCGCGGCAACTCCGCTTCGACGGCGTAGGCGAGCAGGGCCTTGGTGGCTTTGAGGGTGATCCACTTCGAGGGCCGATCTGGTTCGGGCACCGCGAGCGAACGGGGAACCGGCGACCGGCGGGACCACCTCCCCGTCCGATCCTGACCCTGCTGCAGTTGAACGAGGGACCGCCGCCACCCGCTCCGAAACCCGATCCCCGCGGCCGCCAACCCGGCGAAGATCTCGGCGGCGTCGGTGCGCAGGAGATTCGGGTGGCCGAGAGCGGTGAAGTGGTTGCCTCGAGATTCGGCGAGCCTCCGCCCGAGCCCTTCGACCGCCTTTTGTGCGAGCACCGGCCGCAGTCCGCCGCGACCTGCCGCGAGCACCGCCGCCGCCGTGGCCGGGTCGTCCTCCCAACCCTCGGTCGCCTCGAACCACGCGAGCCACTCCTGAACCCGCGGGTGCTTCTCCCAGCCCAGGGCCACCATGGTTTCGAGGGCCCGGCCGGTCAGCCGGGGATCCGGGTGGGCCGCGCGCGGGCGAACCAGCCCGCCATCACCCGGAGCGGTCTCGAGCAGGCGCTTCGACGCCGCGTGCAACCGGGGATCCTCGGGATCGGCGCCCCACTGCACCGCCGCGATCAGGCGCCAACCCGGCCCCGCGCAGGGCTTCCACAACGGCGTCGCCGTCGCCCACCGCCCATCGGGATGAAGCTCGGCGAGCAGGCTCGCCACGGGTTCGGCGGCGTTGGCGCCGCTGCGGGCCCGACGCGCCGCGGGGCTGTCCGGCGGCCGGCCCACGAGCTCGACCAGAACCCGCCAGTGGAGATTCGGCCGCTCCGGGTCGAGCAGCCAACCCAGGGAGTCGCCGCGCAGCGCTTCCCAGCCCTGGGCGCATGCGGGAATCTGTGCAGGTTTCATTTCGGGCCCCGAGGGTATGGAACTCGAGGTTGGCGGTCAAGACGGCTGGAGGTGAGGAGGTGAGGAAGTTAGGGGTTAGCGGGTTAGGAAATGAAGAATGAAGAGTGAAGGGTAGGGAACCTCCTCACTTCCTTACTTCCTTACAGCGAGCGAAGCGAGCGCTCGCTCGCTACAGCCTGCCCATCTTCTTCTGTTGCGCGGTGTGGCGCAGCACCCGGAGTTGTCCCTCGATCCTGAAGATCCGTCGATTCCGTTCCTGGAGCGCCGGCTGATCGTTGAGGTCCGGCTGCGTGCCGCGGGCGAGGCGGAGATTCTTGTCCATCTCGAACTCGAGCTGCTGCATCTGTTCGACGCTGAGCCGTTTGAGGCTGGTCATCGACAAGAGGGTGTAGCCGTCGCACACCTGGCGCGCCATGGCGGGCGCCGATCCACCCATGAAAGTGCCCATTCGAACCTCCCCTGGAACGCCGAGCGTCCGCCACCATCCTACCGCAGAGCCGGGTTCTTCAGGTTTGCTCCGCTTTTCCGTGATGCGGGCGTCCCGCCCGCAGATTCCGGTTCGACACTGGTCACGCGGCGCCTACGACGGTCTGAGCACCCCACCCTCCAGCTCGTGGACGTGATCGGCGCGGTCGGCGAGATCGGGATCGCCGGTGATCCAGATCGACGTCCGGCCGACCGAGGCCCGCACCAGTGCGGCGCGCCAGAGATCACCCCGTCGCGAATCGACCCACGGTTCCGGATCGACCACCACGACCAGCCGGTAGTGCGAAACAAGCACCCTCGCGGCCAGCACCAGGAGCCGTTGATAGGTCGTCAGCGGCTCGCCGTCGGCGGTCATGGACCGGCCGCTCAACGCCGCCGCGACATCGGCCAAACCACACGCGTCGCGGGCGGCACCGAGGGCCGCCCGATCGGGGGCTTCTTCCCGAAGCGCGGCCAGATTGGCGTCGAGACCGCCCGCGACCAGCGGCTCGCCCGGGCCGATCACCGCGATCAGGCGGTCGGCGGGGCCGACGGGGCTGCCATCAATGAGAACTTCCCCGCCGTGCGGCCTCGACCGGCCGGCGAGGACATCCGCGAGCGCCTGCCCCGCGACCCGGTCCCGACAGATCACCGCCAGCGACTCACCGGCCCGGAGATCGAGGTGCAGGGGCACCGTCTCCGGCAGACCGGCCGCGGTCGCGACCACCCCGCGCAGGCTCAGGGTGCCGCGGACCTCGCGCGTCGGCGGACCGATCGGGGATCTCCCGGCGGCACCGCCCGACGCGAGCACCGATCCGAGACGGCGCGCCGCCGCCAGCAGCACCGCGGGCGCCAACCAGCCGCCGGCGGCGGTCTCGAGCAGCCCGGGATCGGCGGCAAAGGGCACCGCCCAGGCCACCACCGCGACGATGTCCGCGGCGTCGGGCCGGCCGCCGTCGTTGAACGAGACGAAACGGGCCGTGGCCGCGACCGCGAGACCGAGGAGAATCCACAACCCCACTGGACCGCGCCAGCCGGAGGTCAGAAGAACGAAGGCCGCGGCAGAGACGAAAACCAGCGCGCTGGACCACGGCTCGGTTGCCTGATGGCGCCGCGCCCGCTGGTGCACCAGGACCGCACCGCCCACCATCAAGGGGACCCACCGGGGATCCCACCAGGCCCACCACGGCAGCGCCGCCAGCAGCACTGCGTGGACCCACCCGGCGATCGTCGACCAAGGGATCTTCATGGACCGATGGTACCGCGATTTCCCCAAGGTGCCACCCTTCGCATTGTCGCATTGAGTGACGCAATACCGCTTTGACAAATGTGGTTACCGATGAGGCACAATGCAACGATGCGAAGGGTGGCACCTCATGCGTGATTATTCCGACTTCGACCTCTACCAGATCGACACGCTGCTGACCGATGACGAGCGCATGGTGCGCGACTCGGTGCGCCGGTGGGTTCGGGAGCGCGTGCTGCCGGGCATCGAAGACTGGGCCTGGGACTGCCGCTTCCCCACCGAGCTCGTCCCCGAGATGGCCGAGCTCGGCCTCCTCGGTGCGCCCTACGGCGAGTACGATCTACCGGGGCTCAACTCCATCGCCTACGGGCTCATCAACCAGGAGCTCGAGGCCGGCGACTCCGGGCTGCGTTCCTTTGTTTCGGTCCAGACCTCGCTGGTCATGTTCCCGATCCTGAAGTGGGGCTCGGAGGAACAGAAGCAGCGCTGGATCCCCGCCCTCGGCGCCGGGACGGCCATCGGCTGTTTCGGCCTCACCGAGCCCGACTTCGGCTCCAACCCCGGTGGGATGCGGACCCGCGCCGTCCGCGACGGCGACTCCTGGATTCTCAACGGCGCGAAGGCGTGGATCACCAACGGCAGCATCGCCGATGTCGCGGTTGTTTGGGCGCGCACCGACGACGGCGTGCGCGGCTTTCTCGTCGAGAGAGGCACCGAGGGCTTCGAAACCATCGATCACAAGGGCAAATACTCGCTCCGGGTCTCGGTGACCTCGCAGCTCGCGTTCTCGGACTGCCGGATCCCGGCCGAGAACCTGCTCCCGGGAACAACCGGGCTCAAGAACGCGCTCATGTGCCTCAATCAGGCCCGTTACGGGATCGCCTGGGGCGCCCTCGGTTCGGCCATGGCGACCTTCTCCGCGGCCCTCGACTACGCCTCGACCCGAATTCAATTCAGCGGCAGGCCCATCGCCGCCCACCAGATCACCCAGGTCAAGCTCGCCGAGATGTACTCCGAGATCGTCAAGGGACAGCTGGTCGCGCTCCAACTCGGGCGGATGAAAGACGCCGGCAGCCTTCGCCACGAGGCGGTGTCGTTGGCGAAACGCAACAATGTCGCCGTGGCGCGTGAGTGCGCCAAGACCGCGCGGGAGATCCACGGCGCCAACGGCATCGTCAACGAGTACCCCATCATGCGCCACCTGATGAACATCGAGACCGTCTACACCTATGAGGGAACGCACGATATTCACACCCTGGTTCTCGGCAACTACCTCACGGGAATCCCGGCCTTCGAGCCTCCCGCCGGCTGAGCCGGAGGGTGGTCAGGAAGTTAGAAGGTGAGGAAGTTAGAAGGTGGGCCTGCTACAGAACTTGAAGGCCTCCCGTGCACTCATGCAGTGCACCTCCTCACAGCGAGCGTAGCGAGCGCTGACCTTCTCACAGCGAGCGAAGCGAGCGCTGACCTCCTCACAGCGAGCGAAGCGAGCGCTGACCTCCTCGCCTCCTCATTTCTTCACCAAAGGGATGCCAAAACCGATCTCGGAACCTATATTGAGAGAAAAGAAATTGAAACCGAATCCCGGTTTCGTGCGTACAACCTACCTGAGCTGAGGGTGTCAGGAGATAAGCCAACTTATCCCGATCGACCCTTCATCGAGCTCCTCCTTCATCTGGCTCCTCCCCCGGGAGCCATCTTTTTTGCCCCGTCATTCCATGACAAGGCACCGCCTCTCGGTGCGGCGGTGCTCAGGGTGACATGAAGGGAAGGCCGTGGACCCGCACCGTCCGCCCTGACACGGGAATACAGACAGGTGGTAATCTGCCTTCATGGATTGGATCGTCTCACTGACTCCCGAGGTATCCGAAGACCCTTTCGCCGCTCTCGCCACTCCCCCCGAGGGGGCCGCGGTCATCGAGCTCCGCCTTGACCTTTTTCCCCAAATCGACATTCGCGCCGCGGTTTCGGCCTGCCCGCTGCCGGTGCTCGCGACCCTGCGATCGACTGCCGAGGGCGGCCGCGGCGCCGACGACCCTGCGCTCCGCGCCGGGATCCTCGCCGCCGCCCGGGACGCGGGCGCCGCCCTCATCGATCTCGAGAGTGCCCGCGACGGCCGCCTCGTCAACTCCCTCGGGCTTCCCCCCGAGCAGATCGTGCTCTCGTGGCACGACCCGGCGGGAACGCCGAACGACCTCGAACGCATCGCCGCCGAGCTCCTCGAGAGCCCGGCGCGGATGGTCAAGGTGGTCCCGACCGCCGGCAGCCTCGCCGATCTCGAGCGGGTGCTCTCCCTCCACCGGCGCTACAACAACCGCCGCTCGCACAACCGCCGGCTCATGACCTTCGCCATGGGCGCCGTCGGCATCGCAAGCCGCTATCTGGCGCCGCTCCTCGGCCCACCCCTCGGCTTCGCCGCCTGGCGCGACGGCGCCGCGGCCGCACCGGGCCAACTCACCGTCGCCCGGCTCGAGGCCGCGGTCGGCCACCTCACGGGACCGCCTCGGCGGCTCTTCGGCGTCGTCGGCGGCGATGTCAGCCGGTCGTTGAGCCCCGCGCTCCACAACGCCGGCTACCGCGCGCTCGGTCTGCCCGATCTCTTCATCCCGGTCAGCGTTCCCGACCCCGACGAGCTCATCGAGCTCTTCACCGATCTCGGCACGACCCTCTTCGACCGCGTCGGCCTCGCCGCCCACGGCTGGGCCGTGACCACCCCCTACAAGGACATCGCCGCAGCCGCCGCCGAGGTGGCCGCACCGCGGGTCCGCCGCGCCGAGGCGGCCAACACCCTGGTCCTCCGCGACGTCGGCATGGCCGCCGACAACACCGACGCCGACGGCGTCGTCGCTTCGTTGCTCAGCATCGGGATCGACGCCCGCGGCCGCACCGCGGTGGTCCAGGGATCCGGCGGCGCCGCCCGAGGCGCGGCTGTCGGCCTCGATCTGGCGGGCGCCGAGGTCTTTCTCCGCGGCCGCGACGCCGAGCGGACGCGGGAGTTCGCCGAGATGCTCGAAGTCGAACCCCTCGAACCGGGCGCCATGCCCGACAGGGCCGAGATCCTCGTCAACGCCACCCCGCTCGGGACCCGGCCCGGCGACGCCTCGGCATTCAGCGGCGCCGAGGTCGACGGCGCCGTGGCGGTTGTCGACATGGTCTATGGAGACCAGGAGACCGCGTTCATCGCGCGCGCCTCTGCCGCCGGAATCCCCGCGGCCGACGGCAAGACCGTCCTCGCCTACCAGGCCTTCGCGCAGTTCGCGGCGTTCACCACGACGATGCCGCCGAAGGAGGCGATGTTGAGGGCGATCGGGCGGTAGGTGGGTTAGGCGTTAGACGTTAGACGTTAGACGTTAGACGTGAGACGTCAGGCGTTAGACGTTAGACGTTAGACGTTGAGAGGATTGCACACCTCACGTCTCACGTCTCACACCTAACTTCTCACAGATGTAATAGAATCACGCCCTGCAAGCGTTGACCCCTTCGAGGCACCGCGCCTCTTTCCCTGAAAGGAACTGCAATGACCACAACAACGACCGATTACAAGGTAGCCGACATCACCTTGGCCGACTGGGGCCGGCGCGAAATCATCATCGCCGAGAAGGAAATGCCGGGCCTCATGGCGGTGCGCTCGAAGTACGGCCCGGCCAAACCCCTCGCCGGCGCCCGGATCTCGGGGTCGCTCCACATGACGATCCAGACCGCCGTCCTCATCGAGACCCTGATCGACCTCGGCGCCGATGTCCGCTGGGCGTCGTGCAACATCTTCTCGACCCAGGACCACGCCGCCGCCGCCATCGCCGCCGCCGGCGTCCCGGTCTTCGCCTGGAAGGGCGAGAGCCTCGAGGAGTACTGGTGGTGCACCAAATCGGCGCTGACCTGGCCCGACGGCAAGGGGCCGAACCTCATCGTCGACGACGGCGGCGACGCGACCCTGCTCATCCACCGCGGCTACGCCGCCGAGAACGACGCCTCGATCCTCGTCCAGCCG